>JAEZXS010000159.1 GCA_023442755.1 Pseudomonadota bacterium
ACGGCCCCGGATGCAGAAAACTCCTCGCTGCCCTTCCCCTTCACCTTGACCGTGATTTCTCCCGTATATCCCTTGGATACGGAAGTAGTCGAGGTGGTGAGCTCGATCTGGCGCTGTTTGAGCAAAAGCGGAGCATTGATCAGGTTTACCTTTTCCGCCATAATCGGATCGAGCAGCCCCTTGATGACCGTCTGGGTAAGCGGCTGGATGGGCATGTCCTGCATATCCGGGCCGCTGTAGGTGATTTCCAGCTTCTGCACGGGCCGGCAGAGCTGGCCCTGAAGGTTTCCCAGCCGCTCGGCCATCAGGAGATATGGCCGGATCCGTTCGTAGTCCTTCACGCTGATAGATGGGAAATTGACTGCATTTCGGATCAGACCGCGCTGCAGGTAGTCGAGAATCTGGGAAGCAATCGCCCTGGATACGTTTTCCTGGGCCTGGAGGCTCGATGCCCCCAGGTGCGGCGTAAAGATGACGTTGGGCATTCCGAGCAGCGGATTGTCCGCAGGTGGTTCCTTCTCGAATACGTCGAGGGCAGCCCCTGCCACATGCCCGCTCTTGAGCCCCTCGAGCAGGGCTTCTTCATCGATGAGCCCTCCCCGCGCGCAGTTGAGAAGGCGCACTCCCTTTTTCATCTTGGCGATGGTTTCGCGATTGATGAGATGCCTGGTTTCAGGGGTCAACGGCGTGTGAATCGATATGAAGTCGGACCGGGCAAGGATCTCGTCGAGTGTCACGCATTCCGCCCCGAGAACCGCCGCCATCTCCGGGATGACATGCGGGTCGAAGGCCAGCACGTCCATTTTCATCGCCAAAGCGCGGTCGGCGAGAATGGAGCCTATCTTCCCGAGCCCGATGATGCCGAGGGTCTGGTGATACAACTCGGTCCCCATGAATTTTTTCTTCTCCCACAGTCCCTGGCGCATGGACTGGGTCGCCTGCGGGATATGTCGCGCAAGGGAGAGCATCATCGCGAGGGTATGCTCCGCAGCGGCCATCGCGTTGGCCCCCGGCGTGTTCATAACCAGGATCCCCCGGGCGCTTGCGGGTTCGACCTGGATGTTGTCGACTCCCGTGCCTGCGCGTCCGATCACTTTCAGCCGCGGGGCGTTTTCTATCAGTTCCGCGTTGACCTTCGTTCGGCTGCGGACAATCATGGCGTCGTATTCAGGCAGGATTGCCTTGATTTCAGGCATGCTGAGCTGGTCGGGCATATCCACCTGCACACCGGGTGTGGAACGGAACAGCGCCAGCCCGCTCTCATCGAGCCCATCGCAAATAAGAATTTTGATAGTGTCCATTTTTATCCTGTTGCCGCCATCCATCAGCTTTCAGCCCTTAGTCGGACTAACTGGCTGAATGCTGATAGCTGGTCGCATGAAAGCCGCCCCTTCGGTTCATACCGAAAGCCGGCGGCTGAAAAATTGTGTGCCGGAGGCTGCATGGTTTCGCCGCCGTTCTCCCCCGATCCCGGCGAAGTATAGAGGCGCCAAAAGGCAAACCGCCCATGCTTTTAGCATGAACGGCCGGAATATTCATCGCTTTTATGAAAAGCCCCGTCAGTCCCGAAGATCACGCACCCAGATACGCCTTCTGAATCTCCGGGTTTGTAGACAGCGACCGTGCATCTCCTTCGAGCACTATCTTGCCTGCTTCCAGAACGTATGCACGGTGCGCGTACTTGAGGGCTATCCGCGCATTCTGCTCCACGACCAGAATAGTCGTCCCGCTCTCGTTGATGTCTTTCAACACCCGGAACAACTCCTGCATGAGCAGGGGAGAAAGCCCCATCGACGGTTCATCGAGCAGGATAAAATTCGCGCCGCTCATGAAGGCCCGCCCGATGGCAAGCATCTGCTGCTCGCCGCCGCTCAACAGGTCGCTTCTCTGGGTCTTCCGGTCCGACAGGCGCGGGAACAGCGCGAAAACCCGTTCGTAGTCCTTCTCTATCTGCTCCTTGTCCCTTCGCGCATAGGTGGCGATTTTCAGGTTCTCGAAGACGGTGAGATTCCCGAAAATATGCCTCCCTTCGGGTACGAGGTCAATTCCGTGTTTGGCGACAAGCGTGTGCGGCGGAATCGATACTACATCCGCTCCGTTGAAGGTGATGGCCCCCCGGGTCACCTGCGGCCCTTCGGGGGGCGGCAGGCGCATGATGCTCATGAGGGTCGTCGATTTCCCCGCTCCGTTCGCACCCAGCAGGGCGACAATTTCCCCCTCGTCCACACGGAAGGATATCCCGTGCAGGGCCTCGATATTTCCATATTTTACGTGCAGATCAGATACTTCGAGCATGTACCGGTTCTTCTTCTCCCAGGTAGGCCTGAATGACGCGCGGATTCTGTTTGATCTCGTTCGGCAGACCTTCCGCAATCGTCTCGCCGAAATCGACCACTTTGATACGCTCGCACACGTTCATGACAACCCGCATATGGTGTTCGATTAGCAGAATAGTCAGTTTGAACTCGTCTCGAATCCAGCGGATAAGCTCTATGAGCTGTTCCACTTCGCCGGGATTCATGCCGGCGGCAGGCTCGTCGAGCAGCAGGAGCTTGGGGCGCAGTGCAAGGGCGCGCCCTATCTCGACCCGGCGCTGCAGTCCATAGGGCAGGTTTTTCGGATACTCCCGGGCATAATGGCGCAGCCCGAGCAGATCGAGTATTTCCTCCGAGGTCTTATGTACCCGACGCTCACTTTCATAAAACTTCGACGTCCGCAGCACGGACTGTATAAAACCATATCCCAGGTGGTGGTGCTGCGAAATGCAGAGGTTTTCAAAGACGCTGAGACTGTTCCAAAGCCGGATATTCTGGAATGTGCGGGCCATGCCCAGGGCGGTTACCTGATGAGGCCTGAGCCCTGCTATAACCTTGTCCTGGAACCGCACCTCGCCTTCAGTCGGCCGATAAAACCCGCTGATCAGGTTGAAAATCGTGGTTTTGCCGGCCCCGTTCGGGCCTATCAGGCCCATCAACTCGCCCCCCGTGAGGCTCAAGTTGAGGTTGTATACCGCCCGCAGACCGCCGAAAAAATGTGTCACATCGTTTATTTCAAGAAGGGCCATCTTCTACACTTGCCTCTCTTTCAGTCCGAACCAGCGGCGCAGTCGTGGGAAAACGTCCGTCAGTTCGCGATGCCCCAGGAGGCCCTCGGGTCTGAACAACATGAGCAGAATGAGCAGAAGCGGGACCACCACCCATTTCGCCACCTGGAGCGGCCGAAACGCCTCGAGTCCAAGCGTCAGGATGATAGCGCTCAGGACCGAACCACTCAGCGATCCCATTCCGCCCAGGTAAACCATAACGAGAACTTCGGTGGACTTCATGATCGTGAACGTGCCCGGGTTGATGTAGCCGAGCACGTGGGCGAACAGCCCGCCCGCGACCCCGGCCAGGCCGGAGGAGAGCATGAAGGCAACGACTTTCATTTTCTGCGTGTTCACGCTCATGATCTCGGCCGAGATCTCGTCATCGCGCACCGCGATAATGCCCTTCCCGTAGGTCGAATTCACGAACCGGTACAGGACCCATATCGTCACGCCGACGCATATGAACACCCAGATCAGAGTCCACGGCAGATTGACGACCGCCTTCATGGAGTTGACGACGTTTCCCATGCCCATGAAACCGCGGGCCCCGCCGATCACCTGCATGTTTTCCACCGCGCTCTTCACTATGTAGTTTACCGCAAGGGTGATGATGGCAAGGTAGTCGCCTCTTGTCCGGAAGGAGGGCACCGCAACCAGCAGTCCGACCAGGGCGGCGCCGATACCGCCTGCAAGCAGCGTCACCGGGAAGAGGAAAATTGCGCTGGACGGCGAAAGAAGAGGCGGTCCGAAGACGGAACTCTTGGTAAAGAACATGACGTTGAGAACGGAGGTTATATACGCTCCCACCGCCATGAACCCGGCATGCCCCACCGAGAACTCGCCCATGTACCCGTTTACCAGGTTGAGCGAGGAGGAGAGGATTATGTTGATGCCAACAAACATGATGACGATCTGGACGTAGGCATTGAGCATACCCGCCTGGGCGGCGGCAACTGCCAGAACGCAAATTACTATGTAGGATAGAATCGAGATAAACCTGCTCATAGGGGAACGCTAACCTATATTTTCGTAGCCCGGGCAACTCCGAATATGCCGGTCGGCTTTATGCTGAGGAATATCAGGAGAATGCTGAAGGCAATGAGATCGCGAAGGGTTGACGGGAAAAATGCGGCAACGAAGATTTCAACGAAACCAAGGAGAAATCCCCCCGCAAAGGCGCCGCGAATTTCGCCGATCCCACCCAGAACGGCCGCGATGAATGCTTTCCAGCCAACAAGCGCCCCCATGTACGGTTCGAGCACCGGGTAGGCCGTAGCAAAAAGAACTCCGGCCAGGGCGGCCATCGAGGACCCCAGGATGAATGTGAACACGATTACCGTATCCACGGGTATGCCCATGAGCGGCACCGCCATCCTGTCATAGGAAATGGCGCGCATCGCCATTCCGAGCCTCGTCTTGCGGACGATCGTTTCCAGCATGATGAAAACGAGAATCGTCGCGACGATCACCAGGATTTTGACGTTGGTGAAGGTCACCCCCCCTATGTTGTGGACCGCCTGAGGAATCAGTTCGGGAAAGCTTCGCCGGCTCGCGCCGAGAAGCGCCAGGTTCCCGTTTTCCAGGATCAGGCCGCACATAAGAGCGGTGATGACGACATAGAGGCGCGACGCCCCTTTTCGACGCAGTGGCCGGTAGGCAACCCGCTCGATTGTCACTCCCACTCCGGATGTGATGATCATTGTGGCCAGCAGGGTAATCCCGAAAATTACGGACGGGGGCAGCCCCCAGCCGGCCCATTGGCCCAACATGAAGGTTGCGATGAAGAAGCCGATGTACGCCCCCACCATGAAAATATCGCCGTGGGCGAAATTGATCAGGAGGAGCACTCCATAGACCATGGTATAGCCGAGGGCTATCAGGGCATAGAAGCTTCCCCACTGGAGGGCGTTGAGCAGATTTTGGCAGAACGTCTCGAAAAACAAGTACATTACCTCAAAAAATTGGATTGGAGGAAAGCATTATCCACTATCTCAGCTCTCAGGGAAAGGAGGATTATAACGGAAAAAGAGCATTCGGCTTGCATTTCTGTCGAAATTAAGGGCATTTGGGGATTCGGACCCAGCAGCACTGTGGATCCGCCCAAATCTTTCTCTTGCGTTCCCTTACCCGCTTGTGCCGTTTTTCGACAACCGGCGGTCCTGCAGCTGAATGCCGGAGCCCGAACCCGGTCCGGGCATCACTCCCTTGCCGATGAGGAAAACAGTGGGGATATTTAGCAGGAGTATCCGGTTCACGCAAGAAGGCGGGAATCGCTTCCCGCCTTCCGACGAATCGGCGTTTGCCGTAAAACTAGGGGCAAACGGATTTGAAGAACTCGAATTCACCCTTGTCGCTTATCTTTACGATAACCGCACACTTGCTCGGGTTGCCGCCGGGGGAGAAAGTCATTTTCCCGGTGATTCCATCAAAATCTTTTACCTGGGTCAGTTTGTCCTTAACTGCATCCCGGTCTTTTTCAATGTTGCCCGTAAGGCCGCCCGTATTTTGAATGGCCAGGCACATCAGGTTGATGGCGTCCCAGGTAAGAGCGGCAACGTCATCGGGAACATAGCCGTATTTGGCCTGGTACTTGTCGATGAATTCCTTGGTCGCGCCCTTGGCGCCGGCTGCGGCATAATGCGTGCTGAAGTAATTTCCCTTACAGGCGTCGCCGCAAAGCTTCATGAGTTCCGCGGAACCCCAGCTGTCGCTGCCCATGATGGGCTTTTTCCATCCGAGTTCTTTGGCCTGCTTCACGATGAGGGGAACTTCGTCATAATACTGCGGGGTAAAAAGCACATCGGCGCCGGACTTCACTATCTTGGTAAGCTGAGCGCTGAAGTCCTTGTCCTTGGTGGTGAAGGTTTCGAAAGCTACAACCGAACCGGGTCCATTGATCTTTTCGAAAGATTCCTTGAAGAACTCCGCCAGCCCTTTGGGGTAGTCGCTTGCGATGTCATAGAGAACTGCGGCCTTCTTTGCCCCGAATTCCTCAACGGAGAACTTGGCGGCAACGGGACCCTGGAAAGGATCCAGGAAGCAGGCGCGGAATACGTAGGGCCGATTTTCCGTGGTCTTGGGGTTGGTCGACCAGGGCGAGATCATCGGGGTCTTGTTGTCATTGCTGACTTCACCGGCCGGAATAGCCTGTTTGCTGGACTGGGGGCCGATGATGGCCAGCACGGAGTCCTGCGTGATCAGCTTGAGAGCGGTGGAGGTTGCCGATTCGGCCTTCGACTCATTGTCCTCATAGACAAACTGGAGCTTGTAGGTCTTGTCCCCGACCTTGAGGCCGCCTGCGCTGTTGATCTCGGCCAGACGAATCTCGGCCGCAAACTTGGAACTCTCGCCCACCTTCGGAATATCGCCCGTGAGCGGGATATTGAAGCCTATCTTTATGGTGTCCGCGCTCCAGGCGGCAGGTGCAAAAGCGAAGGCCGCCATTAATACCAATCCCGTTAGAACAACAAGTTTCCGCATACCACTCCCTTCCTTTCTGGTTGTTGCGAAATGATTCCCGTAAGAATGCCTAATGCCTGTCCTGAAAATCGCATTTTTTCGATTTTGGGATATCTCGCTTTACAACATAAAAAGGGGAGGCTGTCAATCGCGATAATCATAGGTCTGCGGCA
>JAEZXS010000177.1 GCA_023442755.1 Pseudomonadota bacterium
GCCGGGTCGTGCGGGAGCCTGGCGATCACGGGGAAGTTCCGCTGCCGGCAGAAGGATTCGATCCGTTCCGTCTCCTCGCGGTTCAGATCGTATTTATTGACGATCACCGCAAAAGTGACATGGAAATAGCTGCACAGGTCGGCAACCCGCTCAAGGTCGTGCCTCCCCGAGGGGGTCGGCTCGGTTACGGCAACCGCCAGGTTGACTCCGGAAAGGGAGCTGATCACGGGACAACCGATTCCGGGCGCCCCATCGCAAAGGATGAGGTCCCCTCCTAGAGATTGCGCCAACTCTCGGGCCTTTTGCTTGAGGACCATTACAAGCCGCCCCGAGTTCGCTTCGCCGGGAAAAAGATGAGCGTGAACCATTTCGCCAAACCGGGTGGAAGAGACATACCAGTGCCCGCAGTGTTTCTGGAGAAAATTGACCGCTTTCTCAGGGCAGAACGTAACGCAGACCTTGCAGCCTTCACAACGGAGAGGATCGATCGCAAAACCGTTCTGGGTCTTGCGTACCGCATCATACCGGCACATTTTTTGGCACAGGCCGCAACCGATGCATTTGTCCCCGTCGATTTCCGCTGCGTACCCGGAATAGAATTCTTCCTCCTGGTAATTTGCCGGCTGCAGGAGCAGGTGGAGGTCCGGGGCATCCACATCCAGGTCGCAGATGACCTTGTTTGTGGCCAGATGAGCGAATGCGCCCGTGAGCGAAGTTTTACCGGTCCCGCCCTTTCCGCTGATAATGAGTACCTCACGCATTTGCCGCCTCCCGGAGGATTGGCGTTTGAGCCAATACGCGAATCCTTGCAATCAACGAGACGAAGATCTCCCTGAATTCCGCGGAGATTGCCGAAATAATCCTGCCCCGGGCGTAAGCTTCCGCAATCACCCGATCGAAAGGTATTTCCGCCAGTATTGGTATTTCTTTGTGCTCGCAAAAGTCGTACACCTCGTCATTGCCGATACCCGCCCGGTTGACCACCACTCCAATGGGCTTGCCCAACGGCGAAAATGCCTCCCAGGCAAGCTTGAAATCGTGAAATCCGAATGGGGTGGGCTCCGTCACCAGGACGACGACGTCGCTGTCAATCACGGCATTAACGGCCGGGCAGCTCACTCCGGGGGGCGAATCGAGGATGGCATCCCGGCTGCCGGCGGCAAGAATGTTCCTGAGCCTGGCTTTGACATGCCGCATGAAGGGGGGACTCATAGCCTCCCCCACCCGCAACCGGCCCATCAGAAATTCAACCCCGTTCGCATTGCCCACGCGGATTTCCCCCAGTTCGCGTTTTCCGGGGGAAAGCGCCATAGCGGGGCACACCGCCATACATCCGCCGCAGCCGTGACACATATCGGGGAAGGTCAGAACAAGCCTGCCCATGAGGCAAATCGCCTTGAACTGGCAGAGTTCCGAACACAGGCCGCAGGAAGTGCATTTCGCCTCATCCAGGACCGGAACCTCCAGGGAGGCTGTCGATGTTTCCCGGATTTTCGGACGAAGAAAGAGATGGAGATTTGGCTCCTCCACGTCGAGGTCGACTGCGACCAGGGGCTTATCCCACACCATTGCAAGGGAAGCGGCTACGGTGGTTTTGCCCGTGCCGCCTTTGCCGCTGGCGACGGAAACGATCATCGCCCCGCCTTCCTGTTCGGTCCCGACGCCGGCTGCAGGCATCCTTTTCTGTACCGCTCGACTGCCTGCCCCGCCGTGACTCCTTCCTGGTTCTGAACTACGGCTATTTTCACGGCCGAAAGCGCCTGAAACGCCTTCGGTCCGACAAATCCGGTGAGAACGCAGCTCACCCCCGCCCGGGCCATCATCTCGGCCGCCTGTATTCCGGCGCCCTGCTCCATCACCTGGGTCTTTCCATTGTCGATGTACTCGGTCGCCATAGTATCGAGATCGACCACGAGAAAACCTGCTGCCCTGCCGAAACGATAATCCACCAGGTCATCCAGGGTGGGACCTTCACTCGTTATTGCAATCTTTGTCATGTTGCCGCTCCTTATGTTTGTCAGAGCCGTTGGTCTAACCGCGGCGGGCCTCATTCCCGCGTCATCGGGCCGTTGCACGCCGAACACCTGAGCTGCGAGCAGGGGATGCCGCGTTCGTGCGCTTTTTTCGCGCCGCATGCCGGGCAAACGCAAAAGCCCCCGGGCCCGATGCCCTCCCGTGCCGGAGTACCTGTCGCATCTTCTTTTCCGGCACTCCCTACCTTTTTGCCTCCGGTGCACATTGCACCGGCTTTGTACCTGCACCGGCCGCGGCATCCCGGCAGCCGGTACCTCGGCTGGTCCAGGCTGCCCTTGCTGTAGGCATCGAGGACTTCCTCGATATCCCCGGCAATCCCGTCTATAATCTCCAGGCCCAGGCCCAGGCCGAAATGCAGCATCTCCGCACTCAAAGCCCCGCAGATAAGAGTCCGAATCCCCTGCTCGCGAAGTCTTTGCATCAGCTTGAACATGTTCTCGTTCATGACTTCTATGTGAAGACCTGCTGCTGCATCCACGGCCCGGTCTTCCGGAATGACGATGATCTTCGAGCACCAGTCGAGCACCGGCGCAACGCGCGCCCGGAAAACCGGAATAGCTATCATGGCCTTCTCCTCATCCATTCGCTTCCTTCCTGGCAGACCTGATTCAGGGATCGTTCGATGGATAATCAAGAAATGGACCACAGGGAGCAAACCGGCCCAGGGCATAGCTTTCCTGGCTGTCGGGGCAAAAAAAACCGGGAGAGATACACAGTGTTTTCGTTCCCGATATTTCGAGGGACGGGTGCAGATTGTTCCCTTACCGGATGGAAGGGACGATGAGGAATCTTATGCGGGGGAGGCGGACGGGGCGCCCTTTTCTTCGCGTGTGATGTTCAAGCGTATCATTTTGCGTCTCAGGGTGTTTTTGTCGATGCCGAGTTCCCGGGCTGTGACCATCCGGCGCCAGTTGTTCCGGTCGAGCGCGTTGATGATGGTCCGGCGCTCGGCCTCGATGAGCGGAAGGCCGGCGAGATCGCCTATCGCAGGCCCTCCGGCGTGGAGATAGTCCGGCAGGCACCTGGGTTGGATCAGACCGTCCCGGCAAAGGATGAACGCATACTCGATCACGTTTTCCAGTTCGCGAATGTTTCCCGGCCAGTCATGGTGCATGAATACCGCCAGGGCTTCCGGGCTGAGCCCGATCACGCTTTTGTTGCGAAGCCTGTTCAAGCGTTCGATAAAGTGTTCGGCAAGCAGAGGGATATCTTCTTTGCGTTCGGCAAGCGACGGCAGCCGGAGCTTGACCACGTTGATGCGATAGTAGAGGTCCTTCCTGAAAGAACCCGCCTCGACCAGCCCGGCGAGGTCCTTGTTCGAAGCAGTGATGATCCTCACATTCGCCTTTACGG
>JAEZXS010000201.1 GCA_023442755.1 Pseudomonadota bacterium
AGCGGAAATACGTTCTTTGAAACGACTTTTACAAAATTGACAAGGATGTCAAAGAAAATTCAAGGAGGAAATTCCATGGGATTGAAAGTCAACACCAACATCGAGTCTCTCAGCGTTCACAACAACCTGGTCGGCACGAACAACAGCATTGCAACCTCTCTAAAGCGCCTCTCCTCGGGCCATAGAATTACCTCGGCTAAGGATGATGCCGCCGGATTTGCTATTGCCAACTCGTTTTCCGCCAAGATCGTGTCGATGAAAGTGGCATCGCAGAACGGAAGCGAAGCGCAGTCGATGCTGCAGACCGCTGACGGTGCTTACAACCAGATCAACAACATCCTGGTCCGTATGAAGTCCCTCGCGACCCAGGCGGCTTCCGGTCAGACCGAAAGCCTGGCCACGATGCAGAACGAGTTCAATTCCCTTCAGAATGAAATCGACCGCATCGCGAACTCGACCACGTACGGCGCCAAGTCCCTGGTCAATGCCCAGGGGGCCGCATTGGCCGGCATTACCTTCCAGGTCGGAGCGGTCAACAGCGCCGTCAACGAAATCGTGGTCAATTTCAACGGCGCTACGGCCACCTGCCTGGGCGTCAGCACCAGCGTAGGGATCGGAACTCTGGCAAGCGCCCAGTCCGCAATGGACGCCATCGACACCGCCCTGACATCGATAAACGCTTACATGGGCCAGATCGGCGCCTTCCAGAACAGGCTGCAGTACACGATCGACAACCTGGCGGTGAGCATCGAGAACTACTCGTCCTCGGAATCGACTATCCGCGACGTGGATATGGCGGATGAAATATCGACCTTCACCAAGAACCAGATTCTCCAGCAGGCCGGTATGTCCATGCTGGCGCAGGCCAACTCCGCTCCCCAGCAGGTACTCACTCTGCTCAGAGGATAAAACGACGGCGTACAACGACCATCTTGAAACGAAAAAAGGCGGCCCACAAGGCCGCCTTTTTTCGTTCGGTGTTGCCGTTTCGTTTCAGTGGGCGTCGTCTCCGCCCATTCCGTGTCCGTTGGCGAAGTAGCGGTTGAAGGCGTTCAGGTAGGCGCGCGCGCTGGCCTCGATTACGTCGGGGCTCGTACCGATCCCGGAATAGACGGCTTGGCCGATCTCCACCCTCACCATGGCTTCGCCAAGAGCGTCCCGGCCCATCGTAACGGCCTTCAAATCATAGTCGCGCAACTTGCCGTGCACTCGGGTAATACGTTCTATCCCGTTGAATACCGCATCGACAGGACCGTTTCCGGTAGCGGCGTCCGTCAACTGCTCGCCCTCCTTGACCAGTGTGACGGATGCAAGCGGCACCATGGTGTTCCCGCTCATGATCTGCAGGCTGTGAATGGTGTAGGTCTCGGGGACCTTGGACACTTCGATCTCCACAATCGACTGAATGTCCTGAGTGGTGATTTCCTTCTTCCTGTCCGCCACGTTGATGAACCGGTTGTAGACCCGCTCGAAAACTTCCGGTTCCAGGGTGAAACCAAGTTCGCCCAGGCGATGCTTCAAAGCCGCCCTGCCGGAACGTGCTGTCAGGACTATCTTGTGCTGTTTTATTCCGAGGTCCTCCGGCCGCATGATCTCGTAGGTGGTCCTGTCTTTGAGCACCCCGTCCTGGTGGATCCCGGAGGAATGCGCAAACGCATTGGCGCCGACTATGGCCTTGTTCGGCTGAACGGGGATATTCATCATTCTGCTGACCATGCGGCTGGTGCGGTAGATTTCCTGGGAGTTAACCCCGGTCTGAGCCTCGAAAACGGCAGAGCGGGTCTTGAGAGCCATTACGATCTCTTCGAGCGATGCGTTGCCGGCCCGTTCTCCCACGCCGTTTATCGTGCATTCCACCTGGTCGGCCCCGTTGCGTATGGCGGAAAGACTGTTGGCAACGGCAAGCCCCAGGTCGTTGTGGCAGTGCACGCTGAGAACGACGCGGTCCAGAATCTGCACCCTTTCGCGAAGCCTTCGGATCAGGTTCCCGAATTCTTCCGGGAGAGCGTAGCCCACCGTATCGGGAACATTAATGACCGTAGCTCCCGCCTCTATACTCGCCTGGATGATGCGGCACAGAAATTCGAAATCCGTGCGCGAACCGTCCTCAGTCGAAAATTCCACGTCCGGGCACAGGCTCCTGGCGTACTTCACGGCCTCGACAGCCATCTCCAGCACGCTGCTGTGGTCTCGATGGAGTTTCTTTTTTACGTGAATGTCGGAGGAACCGATAAAGACGTGGAGCCTCGGCCGCTCCGCCCGGCGGACCGCCTCCCAGGCTATGTCGATGTCTTCTTTTACCGCGCGTGCAAGAGCCGCGATGGAGGGGCCCCGAAGCTGTTCGGATATCGCCTTCACGGCCTGCAGGTCTTCGGGAGAAGAGCAGGGGAAGCCCGCCTCTATGACATCCACTCCCAGTTTGGCGAGCTGCTGGGCGATTTCCATCTTTTGACGTTTGTTGAGTTTTGCTCCCGGGACTTGTTCTCCATCTCTGAGTGTCGTGTCGAAAATGTGAATTCTTCGGCTCATGCTTTCCTCTCCTTTTAGAGTTTGCGCTCCTTGCGGCGCGCGGGATTCACATCAGGTCCATAAAAACGAAAAAGGCCATGGGGAGAACCCATGGCCTTTTTCTGAGAGATTGTAGTCTTTAACTAAAAACTGGGGAGATGCAAGGCAAAAGGTTCCCGTACCCGGTTTGCGGGGCTAAGTAGTAGCAAGGATAGAGCGAGGGAACGAGCCATGCTTAATTTCCCAGTACGTTTCAAATAAGTTGGAGCCGGCCTAGATCGAATAAACGATTCCGAAGCAGAGCGCTATTTCCAGCAGAAACAGAATGGTGTAAAGCGCGTACTTCCGGACGGGAAAGTCCTCGATAATCTTATTGGCTTCCGCCATCAAACTGTATGCCTGTTCCGTGTTCATCAAATTCTGCCTGACTCTGTCCGGTTAAATTTACCGCAAGCTACCTTCGAGCTTGCGCCTAAACTGACTTTTCTATTATATTTGCCATTCCGAAAAGATCAAGTGTTTCTGCCTCCGAATTTGGCAGATGACGTTCATTTCAAGAAAACCGGGTCCTTGCCCGGAAACATCCTTCGCTGCCCCGTATGCTCCTCGGCGATTTACGTGCGGGTGCTCTTGCTGAAAATCTGCATTTAATTGATATAATATTTTCATGGCCATATCAGAGGTTTCAGACATAGCCCTTCCTGCCCCTATCCCCGGGCTGTCCTTCGTTCCGCAGGATGTACGCGGGACGATGGAAAAGGTCCATCGGGCGGGTTTCGATGTGTGGCTCGTGGGCGGGGCGCTCCGCGACTTTCTCCTGGGGTTGGAGCCCAAGGATTGGGATCTTGCTACCAGCGCCGGCCCGGACCAGATAATGAAGATCTTTCCCCGGGTAGTTCCAGTCGGCATCCGGCATGGGACGGTTCAGGTCCATACCAGGCGCCGGGATATTGAAATCACCAGCTATTCTCCCTCCGGCCTGGACGGGATATCGAAAGACCTTGAACGGCGCGATTTCACCATCAACGCGATGGCCCTGTCCTATCCGGACGGCGTTCTCCTCGACCCCCACGGCGGCCGGGCTGACCTGGAACAGAAGCTGATCCGCGGTGTCGCGGACCCAAAGCTGCGCTTTGCCGAGGACCCCCTGAGAATAATAAGAGCCGGCCGCCTGGCCGGCGTGTACGGGTTCTCCGTGGATTCGGCCACCTTCGAAGCCATGCGGGAAGAGGCCGAAAAAGTGGCCAATGTCGCAGGGGAACGAATCAGGGATGAGTTTTTCAAGATACTGCTCTCCCCCGATCCCATCGGCGCGTTCGATCTGCTGAGGAAAAGCTGGACCCTGGGGAAACTGCTCCATGAGCTGGTGGTGCGCGAGCATGTCGAGAATATGCCCGGTTCGGGGCTCAGTATATATCGCTTTTCGCTTAACTGCGTCCGGAACTGCCCGCCTCGGCTGCGTGTTCGGCTTGCCGCCCTTTTCCACAGATCGGGAGTCCCGATTACCGGCGCGCGCAACGGGCGGCACCCGGCGTATTTTAGTCGTGAAAGCGCCTATACTGCCGTCACCAGAATGAAGAAATGGAATATGTCAAACCGGCAGATCGAGGACATCTCCACCCTGGTCGAACATCAGCTTCCGCCCGATTCCGTATCCTGGAGCGATCACGAGATCCGAAAATTCATCAGCGGGGTGCGCCCCGAACTGGTGGATGACTTTCTCGCACTGGCCGAGGCGGACTGTGTGACCGAAGGCTGTTCGGATATCACGGGCATCCGGAATCTCGCCGAACGGATCCGTTCTCAGTTCGCGCGCAACATCGCATTCAGGATCGAGGATCTCGCGGTGAGCGGTCGGGACGTTATGGAGGTTCTCGGAGTGGGGCAGGGGCCTGCCGTAGGGAAGATCCTGAAAAGGCTTCTGGGCCTGGTCCTGGAGGACCCGGACCTCAATTCGCGTGAGCGGCTACTAGAGATAGCGTCAAAAGACTCCGGGAAGGGACTCTGATCGGTTTCCCGGGATCGAGGCGTTCGAATCGGGGCCGACAGGCCCATCGGGACCTGCCGGCGCCGGTATTTGCCTAGAAGTCTTCCATATTGTCTTCCGAGAAGGGAATCAGCTTCGCCGGGTCGGGCTTCTCGCCCGAACGGGGTTTTGCCGCCTGAACTGGTCTTTTGAGCGCCCCAGCAGCCGTCATCGTTTTCCTGCCTTCCGGCTTCCCCGGATCTTTCCTGCTGCCGGTACTCGTCGTGTGTCCGACCAGATCCATCAGGTTACCCACGTATTCCTTCATCTGCTGGGCCTGAGCGCTCATTTCCTCCGATGCCGCCGCGGATTCTTCCGCGTGGGCCGCATTTTGCTGCACCACCGATTCGGACTGAGAGAGCGCCTGGTTGATCTGGGATATTCCCTGGGCCTGTTCCACCGAGGCCGCCGTGATCTCGCCGATAAGCTCCGCTACCTTAGAGATGCTGGCCGCTACCTCGGCAAATTCTTTCGTCGATCTGTCCACGAGTTCCGAGCCGCCCCGGACCGTCTTGACCGTTCCGTCGATCAGGCTCGCCGTGTCCTTTGCGGCCTGTGCGGCCCGCATGGCAAGGTTTCTCACCTCGTCGGCAACGACCGCAAATCCCGCTCCGGCTTCACCGGCCCTCGCCGCTTCCACTGCCGCGTTGAGAGCCAGCAGGTTGGTCTGGAAGGCGATCTCGTCGATCGTCTTGATGATCTTCTGCGTCTCCTGGCTCGCCCTGGAGATGTCGCCCATGGAGCCTTCCAGTTGCGTGATGGACTCATTGGCCTGCTTGACTATCTGATGGATGCGTTTCATCAGCTGGTCGGCCTGGGTGGAGTTTTCCGCGTTCTGCCTGGTCATGGAAGCCATTTCCTCGAGAGAAGAGGATGTTTCCTCCATGGCGGCAGCCTGCTCCGATGCCCCCGCCGAGAGTTGCTGGCTGGCCGTCGCCACCTGGGACGAGGCCGAAGCAACCTGGTCCGAACCTTCGGCAAGGCCTTCGACAGCCCTGGAAATAGGCCGTGTTACGGAGCGCAGGAGAAACCATCCGCCGCCGCACAGAAGCAGGAGCAGAATTCCTATGATCGCACCGCCGATCTTGAGAAAAGCATTGTCAGCCTGTGCAATTTCCTGGTCCAGGGGCGCCCGGATGGAAATGATTGCCCGTATGTCCCCGACCTTTTCCCCGAAACCGTTCTTGTCCCCGTACCTTTCCAGCAGTTCCTTGGGAGCGACGTCGGCCGTGCTGTGGCAGTACATGCAGTCCTGGGTGTTGGTGGCGAAGGGGAGCGCATAGTAGAGAAACTGGTGGCCGTCTTTGGAGACCACCTGCTTGAATTCCTTCATCTCACCTTTGTTGAAGCGCTGGATGAGGTCCCGTTCGAAATCGTCGCTTTTGTTTTCGGGGTTTCGCGGGTTGTTCGCGGCCAGCTTGTAGTAGAATTCGTCGAGATTTTCCTTCTTCCTGAATTCATTGTAGTACTGGTGCATGTACTTGGAAAAGAAGGAAGAGGACAGAATTTCCGGGGCAAAGTAGTCCTTGTGCAGCTTCCCTTCGTTTTTGAGCTTTGCGATGGCGGGCTTTTGCTGCTTCGATATGTAGGTGTGCAGCGCCTGATGCTCCAGAAGCAGGTTCTTGATCTTTTTCTCCGCCTCATTAATGGCGTCCGACCTGTTCTGGAAGTACATGAAGACACTGAGGATGACGATTGCGAGCAGGAACGTGGCCACCAGGATCTGAATCATCATGGTTTTAATATTCTTCGTTCGTCCTGTACTGAACTTCATCATTTTCCTCCGGGAGTTTTTTGTTCCTGCCAAAACGACAAGAATCTTACTGATTGATGAAACTCGTCCCTGTCCGGGACCTGTGTAAAACCGCGCGGGCAATGCCGGCATCGGCTGTTGAGGATCTATTCGCATATGTTGCAAGCTATCTGTGAAGCATCATTACGACCTATGACAGAATTACTATCGGTCATCGAATACCGCCGCATAAGAGGAAAAAGAGCCTTCCTGGGGAATGGATGTCGGGGAGGTGGTTTTAAGTGCAGAGAATGGTTAAAAAATTATAAAGGTTGTTACCTATTCGAGGTTGTCCCGGCATGGATTTCCC
>JAEZXS010000204.1 GCA_023442755.1 Pseudomonadota bacterium
ATTCCATTTACATCAAGGCGCATGACCCGCACGCAAACGTGCATATCCTTTACCGCGACATCCAGATGTACGGGACGGAAAACGAAAAACTGCTCTGGGATTCGCGCGGGAAGGGCGTCAAGTTCGATATCTATGACGCCGCGACCCCGCCGGTGGTGAAGGACGGCGTTGTCGAACTCTATCAGCCTCTGACCGGCATGACCGTCGAAATTCCGTACGACCTGGTGGTCCTTTCCACTCCGCTGGTTGCTCCGGCCGATTCGCCGACGGTGGCCAATTTCATGCGCATCCCCATCGACGGAAACAACTTCTTCCTGGAAGCGCACGCAAAGCTGAGGCCGCTCGATTTCGCAACCGACGGCATCTACCTGGCGGGGACGGCGCGCTATCCGGCCACGGTTCCCGAAGCCCAGGCCCAGGGACTGGGAGCCGCGGCGAGGGCCAACACGGTCCTTTCCAAGGATAAACTGGTCTTCAGCGCCCTTGTTTCCTATGTAACCGACCGGTGCGACGGGTGTGCCATGTGCGTCGATGTGTGCCCGTACTATGCCATAAAGCTCCAGGAATACGAGCAGGACGGCCGGGTCCAGAAAAAGGTGACGACCGACAGCATCCTTTGCAAGGGCTGTGGGGTATGTGCGGCTACGTGTCCCAAGGGGGGGATCCGTGTCCATGGTTTTACGAGCGACCAGATCAAAGCTCAAGTGGATGCGTTGCTCGAGGGTTAGGAGGAAGGAGTGTGTTTCGGTGCCGGGGTGTTTCCATCCCGGCCAGGTGGGCAGTGGACTTGAATTTCTTCATGAATCAAATTCGTAGAAAGGAGTTCCTCGATGTCTGATGATTATCAACCGGTCATCGTAGGATTTCTGTGCACGTGGTGAGCTTTCGCCGCTGCTGACCTGGCTGGGGTCAGTCGACTGCAGTATCCGCCCAACCTGCGCGTCGTCAGGGTAATGTGTTCCGGAATGATCAGCCCGGACATCGTCGTGCACGCCCTGTCAAAGGGAGCCGACGGCGTCCTGGGGGTTGGTTGACACCTCGGTGAATGCCATTACCTGGAAGGTAATCAAAAGGCGAATGCAAGGGATAAGGCGATAAAGATCGTTTTGGAAAACAGCGGGATCGATCCGGACCGGTTCCGGATCGAATGGGTATCTTCCGCGGAGGCTCCGCGCTTTGCTGAAGTGGTGACTCGATTCAGTCAGGATATAAAGGCCCTCGGGCCCAATCCGCTGAAGCAGAGAAAGGCGGCCGTCAACGAATGACAGCGGACGGGAGCGCCTCGGATTTGTCACTGATATGAGGTCGTGAATCACCGCGAAACGGCGAGGTTGAATAAATGGCGGCAAAAGTGTCGGCAGATTGGTTGAACGCCTGTTCCGGATGTGAAATTGCCATCGTGGATCTGGGCGCGCGCATTCTGGATGTGCTCGCACTTGTGGAATTCGTTCATATCCCCGTGCTGATGGACAACAAGTACTACGGCCAGCTTGGGGATCACAAGCATGTCAAGCTTCCCGAGGCGGACGTCGGGATCATCACCGGAAGCCTCCGGAATGAAGAGCACCTGGAAGTAGCCGAGGAGATGCGCAAAAAGTGCGGGCTCATCATAGCTCTGGGCACCTGCGCCACCCACGGCGGCATTCCTGCTTTGGCAAATTCCTTTACTAACGAGAGCATCTTCGAACGGTACTACTCGACGGAGACGACCGACAAGGGTCAGCCCTACCCCAGTGAGGGGCTTCCCGTTCTTCTGGATGCCGTTTACGCTTTGGACGAGAAGATCAAGGTCGATGTCTACCTGCCCGGATGCCCGCCGCACCCGGACCAGGTGTTCGCGGCCCTTGCCGGGCTTCTCACCGGGAAACCGGCCGCTCTGCCCGACAAGAGCGTATGCGATTTCTGCCCGACCAGGCGGGAGGGGAAAGGGCAGGTGAAGCAGTTGCGCCGCTTCCTCAAGGCGCCCCACTACGGCGCTCCCGGCGAGCCGATCGACAAGATGCAGTGCTTGCTCGAGCAGGGGTTTCTGTGCATGGGTTCGGTCACGAAAGCGGGCTGCGGCGGTGATTCGCTGGTCCCACGCTGCATCAATGTCAGGGTCCCCTGCCGGGGATGTTACGGGCCTGTCCGGCATGACGGGAATCAGCTCCTCGACATGCTGAACGCGCTGGCCTCAAACGGAATCGATGTCGAATCGGTGCCCGAATATACAAATCTTCTCAGGTTCTCCGGGGCGCACCGCTTACTGCAGCCCGTGCGAAAATAGTAAAAGGAGGCTGAGTGTATGGCTCGTACTATCCATCTAGCTCCAGTAACACGTATAGAAGGGCATGCGTCGATTTCGATCAAGCTGGACGATAACGGAAACGTTGCGGACAGCAAGGTCCATTACATGTCCTTGCGCGGGTTTGAAAAGTTCATCGAGGGAAAGCCCGCAGAGGAGGTACCGCGGATCGTCAACCGCATCTGCGGCATCTGCCCCTGGCACCATCATCTGGCCTCCAACAAGGCTGTCGACCGCTGCTTCGGCGTGACGCCCCCTCCTGCCGGCAATAAGCTGAGGGAACTTGCGCAAACCGTTTCGCATGCGGAAGACAAGCTGCTCAACTTCTATTTCCTGGCCGCCCCGGATTTCGTTCTCGGACCGGATGCGGACTACGGGGTCCGCAACGTGATCGGGGTGGTGAAAGCCGCTCCCGATCTGGCTACAAAGGCGGTTCTCGCCCGGTTCAAGGCCAAGATGATCCTGGAAAAACTGGGTGGGAAGGCCATCCACCCGCACGCCGGGGTTGTCGGGGGATTCTGCCGGCCGCTGCTCGAGGAAGAGCGCAAGCAGTTCCTGGAAGACCTCAAGGAATTGCTCGAATTCTCCACGTTCACCCTCGATTTTGCCAAGAAGGAAGTCTTCCCGAAGTACCTCGACGTGGTGAAGATCCTCGGCGTGTTCGACTCCGGGTTTCTCGGAACCGTCGACGACAAGGGACAGCTCAACTTCTACGACGGCAAGCTCCGGATGATGAAGCCCGACGGGAGCTTCACCGATTTCGACACACAGGAGTACTATAACTACCTCGGTGAGGCCGTCGTCCCCTTTTCCTACGGCAAGATTCCCTATGCGAAGTTCTGGAACGACGGGTTCTCGATGGACCTCGATAACCTCAAGGGAATCTACCGGGCAAACTGCCTGGCGCGAATCAACGTGTGCGACAGCATATCGACGCCGCGCGCCCAGGCGGAACTGGAGGAGTTCCGGAAGCTCTTCGGCAGGCCCGCCCAGCTCACCCTGCTCTACCATTGGGCGAGGCTGATCGAGGACGTGTACGCCTACGAGCACGCGATCGAACTCCTGGAAGACAAGTCGATAACCGATCCGGACATCCGCACACCGGCCGAGCCGAAGGCGGGAAGAGGGGTGGGGGTTGTCGAAGCGCCCCGCGGCTCTTTGATCCACGATTATTCGACCGACGAAAACGGCATGATCACCCGGGCCAATTTGATCGTGGGCACCACCCACAACCTTGGCCCCATGAACATAAGCGTCAACCAGGCGGCAAAAGCGCTCATAAAGAACGGCGAGGTTACGGAGGGAATCCTGAACAGGATTGAAATGGCCGTACGCGCCTACGACCCGTGAATTTCCTGCGCTACTCATTGCCTGGACGGCAAGAATGTGTTCTCGGTAGAAGTAACCGGCCCCAACGGAGAATTGATCACGAGGTGGCCCGGAAAGTAGGGAGCAAAACGAAGACCAAGCGATTCACATACAAGAAACCCGAAGGCGAAAACCTTCGGGTTTCTTGTATAGTACAAATCGATCGAAAGTATGTGCTCAGCAGATTCCACTTGCCGGAGAAAACTCGAACTCGCGGTTATCCACCTGAAAGACCACTTTGTCCGCCAGGTTTTCCTTGAGTTTGCCCTCGACAACCCGCCTGCAGCCGAAGCTGAAAAAGGTTATTAGGTGCGTTGGGGCATCGGACGGGCTAGCCTGGCTCTGCCCTGCCAGGGGGCTCATGCTCAGCTTCTGGCAGATCTCCTGCTTTTCCGCGCCGGCTGAGCGAGTGATCACCTTATAACTGGCGTGAAACTTTAGAGGCATCTTGATGCTCATAATTCCGCTCCATATTAAATGGGAACAGGATCACTTCTGTTTGTTGCGCGCATTCAGCCTGGCTGTGTAAAGCCTTTCAGTAAACCCGCCTTCCTGTAGAAAAGTTTGCTCGAGCACGCGCAGTTGCTGGTCGAGCAGAAAGCTCGTCTGGTGAATCAGGCAGACCATTATGTTGGCGGCTGTTTCCGCTCTGGCTGGGGATTCTAGATAGGGCTTATAAGTCAAATAGGACCTATTCTTTTGGTAACAGAGGCCACGAACCTGCTTCGACTGAGGATGGTCTTTGCCCCATAGGGCAAGCCCATTCTGGCGCAGATAGTCCTGAAAATCCAGCAGCAACTCTTCCAGGCTCGCCCTGGCTACGCCGACCAGCTTGAGTTCCATTTTTCGGGAAGTTCCGGAAGCCATGCTGCCTTCGGCTATATTCTGTTTCCCGCTGCGCGCCGCCTGCACCATCTGGTCATGCGTGCGTGAGCGCGGATCGATGAACCGGTTGCAAAACACTACGGTTGCATCATAGACAATTTCAGCCATTTGGTAAGATTTCAGGTCCCGATATCCGCCATGTGGTGGGATAAGTCCCGTTTGCCTTCCTTCTGGATTGTCGAAATCTTCCATCGCGCCCTCGTGAGGGTGAATAGGCAGTTCAAACCAGGTAGGCTTTGCGGTCAAAATGTAGAATATGTCAGGCAATAAAGCAACAGCATAGGTCGTATACGACTTATAGGCCTTATACAGTTGTCGTGAAAAATAACAAAAGGCCATAAGGGGTTTCCTTATGGCCTTCTGTAAGGGGCAGTGAATTCTCAGATCAGCACGAGAATGAAAGGGAAATTTCAGCCACCAACGTGAATTTCAGCTTGAGCAATGAGTTCCACATAATCGGAAGAAGTTCAGCATCAGAACGAATTCGAAGAAGAAATCAGCATGAGCACAAGAGCATGAGAAACAACGAGAGCCGCAAAATTCGCTTGAACGTCAGTATTCGTTAGCACCAGCCTTCAACGGGACATTACAACTTCAACGCGACATCAGAGCTTCAATAAGAGTTTCCGTTTCTGAGAGTTCCCTGCTTGAAAACGGAGGCAGGCACACCTTTGAGTTCCACATCCGGTTGCCGCTCGCGACCCTGAATCGACTTGCCGGTTTTCGAACATGCAGAAGAGAGAGCATTCTCAAGTTCAACGAGATCAAACGGCTTCTTCAGGAACGATTCGATCCTCACTCGACCCAGATCATCAGCCACAGCTTGAAAATCAAATTCAGAAAGGACAATCGCAGCAGTCTTGGGAGCAACGTGTATGAGCTTCTCCAGCAAAGAGGCGCCATTGGAATCGGGGAGATGGTACTCGAGGATCACCACATCGTGTCGGAGCTTTTCTGCAAGAACCAGCGCTTCACGGGCAGTCGAACAGCTATCAAAGGCATAACCAGCCTGATTCAGGAATTTTTCCAAAGAACGTTTTAGCGGGGCGTCATCTTCCACAACAAGAACAAGATTTTGAACTCGCACTTTCGCCTCCGGTCATAACGAAGAGCAAGGAGCATGCCATGAGCCCCGTAAACCCGGAAGGGCTTATTGAGAGCGATTATCGGAAGCGAAGAGCAGTTTTCGGGGAGCGTCTGTTTTGAACAATATTCGACAGGATCTTGCGGTACGCGCTCGGGTCTGCATGCGGTGAGAGGGGAAAGATTGAGTGAAATCGGTCTATTAGATCTAAAGTGTAGTATATTCTACACGCTTGCCGGATGTTGGAGGATTATGTTCATATCTCTATGCCGTACTTCTTGAGCCGATAGAGCAGAATATGGCGCGGAAGCCGCAGAAAACGGGCGGTTTTGGACTTGTTCTTGCCGCATTTTTCGAATGCCTGCAAAATGACCTCCCTTTCTATGTCTTCCAGCCCGATACCTCCGTCGGGAAGCGCAATGCTGAATTTCTCCGTCTGGCCGGAAGTCCTTTCCTGCCGGTCCGGGTCGAGAAAATGCAGATGCCGGCCCAGGACCATATCGTCATTTTCCAGCAGGACCACCCGCTCGATCGTGTTGCGCAGCTCGCGCACGTTTCCCGGCCAGGAATGCCCCAGCAGGAGCTGCTCGGCCTTGTTGTTGAACCCGCGGAAATGCTTGCCGTACTTGTCGTTGAATTCCTCGACGAAGGTGCGTGCAAGGGTCATGATGTCCTCGCGGCGTTCCCGAAGGGCGGGCAGGTCGATCCTGATCGTGGCAAGCCGGAAGTAGAGGTCTTTCCGGAATCCTCCCTGCTCGGTAATGTGCCAGAGGTCCTGGTTGCAGGCGGAAACGATCCGAATGTCCACTTTCTTCTTGCGCGTTCCCCCGACGGGAAAGAACTCCTTCTCCTCCATAACCCGCAGCAGTTTTGCCTGGATCTCGGGGTGCAGGTCGATGATCTCGTCCAGAAACAGGGTGCCTCCATCGGCAACCTGCAACAGGCCTTCCTTGCCTTCCGTCTTGGCCCCGGTGAAAGCGCCCTTTTCGTAGCCGAAAAGCTCGCTTTCGATGATTTCCGTGCTGAACGCGGCGCAGTTGAGGGCAACGAACGGGTAGGGCGCGCGCGGGCTCTTGGTGTGAATGAGCCTGGCGAAAAGCTCTTTTCCCGCACCGCTCTCGCCCTGGATCAGAACGCCTGCATCGCGGCTCTGGGCGCTTTTTACCGCGAGCATCTGCGCTTCGATGAACCGGGGGTCCTGGCCGATGAGCCTTTCAACGCCCTGGAGTCTCCGGACTTCCTGACGGAGGCGCGAGACCTCGTTTTTGAGCCCCGCATGTTCGAGCGCGTTCTGGATGGTCAGTTCGAATTCGTCGAGATCGACCGGTTTGACCAGGTAGTCGAATGCTCCCCGCTTTATCGCGATGACCACGTCCTTAACCCGCTCGTATGCCGTAATCATGACCACGGTGGGAGAAGGACGCTGCTCCTTGAACCGGGGAAGGAGTTCCAGGCCGCTGCCGTCGGGCAGGCCGATGTCGAGGAGCACGAGATCCGGCTCCTCGCGCTCTGCGAGCTGGAGTCCCGCAGTTCCGGTGTCCGCCTCGATGACGATGTTGTTCTTTTCGAGCAGCCGGCGCAGGGCCGAGCGAAAAGGAAGTTCGTCGTCAACTACCAGGATTTTATGTTTGTCGCGCATACAACATCCGGGCTTCGTTCAATTCATTCCATCCGGCGTGCCCCTGCCGGAATCTTCTGGGAAAAGGTTCCTGAATCTGGATACTTACCACATCCGCTGCGAATAGTCGATGTTTACTGAAGGACACATTTTACTTGACATTATAGGCATTTAGTTTTTATAAGCGCTTCAAACCATGGTGTTTTGTCATTTTCAAAGGTCCATGAAGAACGGGCACATGCGAGAATACTATTATCTCTATACCTACCTCAGGCGGTCTGTGCGCGCACCTCGATAGTTGCTGATAAGAGGCCGCGGGCAGATCGCGATCCCGACTGTCCGCGGCCGTAATCCCTTTGGAAGCCGCGGTTGCTTATGTAGCTGCGGCTTCACTTTTCTTGACTGGCAAATCAAAACGGCGGCAAAGGAGCAGCAATGAAGGCAGTAAAAACCGTATTCGGCCCTGCAATTCTGTGGCTGGTTGTCTCGGCCCTCGTGCAACTTTCGTGTAACGCGCCGGTGTATGCGGCGAAAGAACCGTACAAGATCGGCGCCGTGTTCTCGATCACGGGGGTGGGGTCTTTCCTGGGAGAGCCCGAGAAGAAGACGGCGGAAATGATCGCGGACGAGGTGAACAAGCAGGGCGGCATTGACGGACACCCGCTGGAGTTGATCGTTGCGGACGACGAGAGCGATGCGACGAAATGCAACCTCGCCGTGAAAAAGCTGATAAAGAAGGATAGGGTTTCGGTCATAGTCGGTCCTACGCGAAGCGGGGAGAGCCTTGCGGTAGTAAACATCGCCGAAGAGGCGAAAGTGCCTCTTATTTCCTGCGCCACGAGCTATAAGATCGTCACCCCGATAGAGAGCCGGAAATGGATCTTCAAGGTCGCCGGTTCGGATGCGCACGTGGTGGGCAAAATGTTCGACTACATGAAGGCGCACGGCATGCATAAGGTGGCGATCATGACCGATTCGAGCGGATACGGCGCCAGCGCCCGGGAAGAGTTTTTGAGATTGGCCCCGGAATACGGGATCACGCTCGTTGCCGACGAGCGGTTCGGCCCCCAGGATACCGACCTTTCGGCGCAGATGACCAAGGTTCGGTCCACGCAGCCGCAGGCCATCGTGAACTGGTCCGTCGGTCCGACCCAGATACTGGCCATCAAGAGCTGGCGCGACCTGGGAATGGATTCTGTCCCGCTGTTCCAGAGCCATGGTTTTGGAAACCTTAAAAATCTCGAACTGGCCGGCAAGGCGGCCGAAGGGGTTCTCCTGCCGCTTGCCAGGGTAAACGTCGGAACGCTTCTCCCGGACGGCCAGCCTCAGAAGCCGCTCATCCTCGCGTACACCAAGTCCTACGAAGAGCGCTACAAGGAACCGGTTTCCTCTTTCGGCGGTCACGCCTGGGATTCCGTAAACCTTGCCATTGCCGCTATGAAAGCCGTGGGACCCGACCCCGCAAAGATCCGGGACTATATCGAGAATACGAAGGAGTTCGTCGGGATGCACGGGATTTTCAAAATGTCGCCCCAGGATCACAACGGCCTAAGCAAGGACGATCTTGAAATGGTCGTGGTCAAGGACGGCAAGTGGGCGCTGGCGAAGTAGCGACTCCCTGCGGCATAACATAGACGTGAGCGGAGCGAGCCGGTCGATATAGTCGACCGGAGCATCACAGGTTGTCACTCCGGGAATAAGACAGTGTTACAATAAATGGCCGCTTGGGAGACTCCCACCCTCGCAGTCGAAACCCGGCGAAAAACAACGACGTCATCCCGGCGCAGGCCGGGAGCCAGGCTTTATTCCCACTTTTGCTTGGATTATGACACAGTCTCAACCGCCGGGGGCGGGAAATAGCAATAAGTCATGTACTGACCGTGGGAGAGGCTTTTAGCCTCGATGTCTTGGACAGCATCGCGGCTGCAAGCCGCTCCCACAGAAATATTAGTGCAAATATCTGTGCCCGAAAAATTCTACGCCGGCCGGGCCTGATTGCAGCGGTATCCGCCCTGCCAAGGATCGACGGCCGCAAATCGCGGATAATGCGAAAAAATATTTCCTTATTTACAGATGAAATGTTAGACGAATCGTACCGGGAAAGTGAATCATGCTCAAGCAGGAGGCGCGGCTTCGGCCGTGAGACAGAGGTTGGGGACTGATTTTCTCCAGTATGTCATCAGCGGACTGACCATCGGCGCAATCTATGCCATGGTTGCCATCGGTTACAATATCATCTACAGCGTGACCGAGATCATCAATTTCGCCCAGGGCGAATTCGTGATGCTCGGCGGACTGTTCGCCGTATTCTTTGCAGGGACCCTGCACCTTCCGCTCTACCTCGCCTTCCTGTGCGCGATCGCCGTGACCGGGTGCGTCGGGCTCGCCATGGACCGCTTCGTCATCGGACGCGCGCGAAACGCGAGCGTCCTGTCCCTCATCATCGTCACGATCGCCGTTTCCATCATGCTCAAGGGAAGCGCGATGCTTAGCTGGGGCAAGGACCCCTACAGCCTTCCCGCTTTCAGCGCGGGCGGGCCGATCAAGGTTGCGGGAGCGGCCATACAGCCCCAGGCGCTCTGGATCGTAGGAATATGCGCCCTGGTTGTGATCGGGCTCACCCTTTTCTTCCGAAAATCGGTTTACGGGCAAGCGATGCTCGCCTGCGCGGACAATCCCAATGCCGCAAGGCTGGCGGGAATACCGGTCCGGTACATGGTTCTTCTTTCGTTCGTTTTGAGCGCCGCGATCGGGGCGGCGGCCGGCGTGATCATCACCCCGGTTTCCATGATGGATTATGACAGGGGCGCCCTCCTTGGGCTCAAAGGTTTCGGAGCGGCGGTGCTCGGAGGGCTTGGGCAGTTCTTCGGCGCGCTCGTCGCCGGGGCGATACTTGGGCTTGCCGAGTCCTTCTGTGCGGGCTATCTCTCCTCGGGCTACAAGGATGCCGTGTCGCTGGTCCTGCTCCTGCTTGCGCTTTTCCTCAAGCCTGAAGGTCTGTTCGGCAGCGGGGAAGCCGCAAAGCTGAAAAAGTTTTAGAGAAAGCATACATGGGCGGAAAAAACTGGCTCATTCTCCTCGGGGCGGCCGTATTCATCGGCGTATTCCCCTGGGTGGTGACCCCTATCAGAGCTATTTCCCACTACGTGGACGCCATGGTCTTCGCGGGCATCTTCAGCTTGGTCAGTCTCGGGTTGAGCCTGCTCATGGGATACGCCGGCCAGATCTCCCTTGCCCAGGCCGCATTCTTTGGAATCGGCGCTTATGCCTCGGGCATCCTCACCACCAAATTCGGCCTCAATCCCTGGCTCGCCATGCCGGTGGGAATGGTTGCCGGCGGAACGATCGCCTGGATCGTCGGAGTGCCTTCGCTGCGCCTCAAGGGCCACTATCTGGCTATGGCCACCCTGGGCTTCGGCGTCATCGTCAATATCGTCCTGGCCGAGGAAGTGAACTGGACGGGCGGCCCTTCCGGGATGGCAGACATACCGGCCCTGCGGATCGCGGGGCAAAAGATAGAGAGCGAAATCGCCTGGTACTATCTGGTCTGGGGCATCGTCTTCCTGGCGCTGGTCTTCTGCTTCCACATCCTCCATTCCCGGGTGGGGCGCGCGCTGAGGGCGATCCACGAGGAGGAAAAGGCAGCGGAGGCGGTCGGGGTTCCCACCGCCCGCTACAAGGTGAGAATATTCGTCCTGGGAGCGGTATTTGCGGCCTTGGCCGGAAGCCTTTATGCCCATTACGTAACCTGCGTAAACCCGAGTTCCTTTAACCTCATGTGGTCGATGCGGTTCATGCTGATGGTGATGGTGGGCGGGATGCAGAGCCTCTGGGGAGCCCTGGTCGGAACGGTTTTGATGACCTTTATCGGAAACGAGTGGCTGCAGGTCTTCGCCGACCTCGAAGTGCTCGTCTACGGCACCATCCTGCTGATTGTGGCCCTTTTCCTGCCCGGCGGCATCATATCCCTTCCGTCGAGGTTTTTCGTCCTGCGAAGGAAGCGGCATTCGACGCTCGAGGGTTCCGGATCATGACGGCAGGCGGTCCCAACACGAACGGTTCCGTCCTGGAAATCGACGGACTGGAGATGCGCTTCGGCGGCGTCTCGGCCCTTCAGGGAATAGATTATTGCGTCGTCCCCGGGATAATCCAGGCGGTTATCGGCCCGAACGGGGCCGGAAAGACAACGCTTTTCAACTGCATAAGCGGGATGCTTGCCCCTTCCGAGGGGCGGATCACTTTCGAGGACGTGAAAATCAGCGGCCTTCCCCCGCACCGGATTGCCGGGTTCGGGATTTCGCGCACCTTCCAGCACGTGGCTCTTTTCCGGAAAATGACCGTTCTCGAAAACGTGATGGTCGGACGCCATCCCAGGACTGGATCGGGCTTTCTTGCAACGGGTCTTCGCTTTCCCGGCATGCGGTCCGAAGAGAAAAAAATCCGGGCGAAGGCGCTCGAATACCTGGATTTCGTCGGACTGGGCGACGCCGATTCCCGGGAGGCCGGAACCCTTCCCCTGGGCAAGCAGAAGATTCTCGAGATTGCCCGCGCCCTGGCCACCGAGCCGCGGCTCGTTCTTCTCGACGAACCGGCCGGCGGTCTCAACATGAAGGAGACGGAGGATCTCGGGGAACTCATCGAGCGCATAAAGCAGACCGGGATAACCGTTATGCTGGTGGAACACGATATGAACCTCATTATGGACATTTCGGACCGCATCCTCGTGCTGAACTTCGGCCGCGTTCTCGCAACGGGGACTCCGAACGAAATAAAGGAAAACAGCGCGGTTATAGAAGCGTATCTGGGCTCGTAGGCACCCATGCTGACCATAAAGAGCATTCATACCTATTACGGCAACATTCATGCGCTCAAGGGCGTGTCCCTCCACGTGAGCCGGGGGGAGATCGTCACCCTGGTCGGGGCGAACGGCGCGGGCAAAAGCACCCTTGTCAACACCGTCTGCGGCATGGTGCGGCCGACGCGCGGGCAGATAGAATTCAATGGAGCGCCCATAGACGGGCTTGCCCCGGAAAGCATCGTTCGCAAGGGGATCGCGCTGGTTCCCGAGGGACGGCAGATATTCGCGACCATGACGGTCGAAGCCAACCTGCTCATGGGAGGCTTCATACATCGGAATAATCCCGACCAGCTTCGCGAGGACATGGAACGGCTGTACGACCGGTTTCCGATACTGAAGCAGCGCAACCGCCAGCTTGCCGGAACGCTCAGCGGAGGCGAGCAGCAGATGCTTGCCATCAGCCGAGCGCTTATGTCCCGGCCGCAGCTCCTGGTCCTTGATGAACCGTCCATGGGGCTGGCGCCGCTGATCATTAAAGATATATTCGAGATCATCCGGGAATTGAAGGAAGAGGGGCGCACGATTCTGCTGATCGAACAGAATGCCCGTGCTGCCCTGAAGATAGCCGACCGCGGATACGTGCTCGAAATCGGCAAGGTGGTGCTGCAGGGCGACGGGCTGGAACTTCTCGAGCACAGGGAAGTGAAGCGGGCCTACCTCGGCAAGGGCGCCAAACAGATCTGGGAGGCGTAAGCCTCTGCCGGGGTGACACTGTGGGAGCGGCTTGCAGCCGCGCAGAATGATGACAAACTCTAAAATCGTCGTAATCGTCATTCCGGCGAACGCCGGAACCCAGTGTTTTCAAACACTTCTGGACCCCGACTTTCGTCGGGGTGACGGATTGGGGGCTTTTTCTCGTTCCCATGCTCTGCGTCGCCGGAGCGTGGGAACGAGGGCGAAACAGCAATCTCAAGATATTTCCCAATATTTTGTGGGAGCGAAAGCCTCTCCCGCATTGGCGAATAAACCTGCGAGTCACACTGGTCCGAACCCAGTACCAATATCCGGAAGGAAAAGCCATGCCTATTTGGGAACCGGAAAAGGAATGCATGTCCCGGGACGCACTCCGGCAGACCCAGTTGGAGCGGCTTCAGGCAACTCTCAACCGCGTCTACCGCAACGTCTCGTTTTACCGGCGCAGGTTCAAAGAAGTGAATTTCCGGCCTGAAGACGACCTCGCCGATATCCAGGATATCGAGCGGCTGCCGTTTACGACAAGCCAGGACATAAGCGACAGCTATCCCTATGAGATGTTTGCCGTCCCGCTCCGGGAAGTGGTGCGGGTGCACTCGTCTTCGGGTTCCACCACCAATCCGCGCGTCGTCGGCTATACCCGCCAGGATTTGAAGACCTGGGCCAATCTCGTTGCGCGCGTACTGAGCGCGGGAGGCGTCGTCCAGGACGATGTCATCCAGGTTACCTACGGTTATGGCCTTCTCACGGGCGGCCTGGGCATCCACTACGGCGCGGAGCGGATCGGAGCTTCGGTCCTGCCGACTTCCATCGGGCGGACGGAGCGGCAGATCAAGATCATGCAGGATTTTCGGACTACCGTGCTTGCCTGCACGCCGAATTACGCCCTGGTGATCGCCGACCGCATCGATGCGATGAAGCTGGAAATGAAGAATCTTTCCCTCAAGTACTGTATCTGCGCCGGGGAACCCTGGACGGAGACGGTGCGAAGCGAAATCGAGAACCGGCTTTTCGTGAAGGCGACGGACAATTACGGAATCACCGAAGTGATCGGGCCGGGAATCGCGGGGGAATGCCTGGAAAAGTGCGGCATGCACCTCCAGGAGGACCATTTTTATGCCGAAATCATCGATCCGGTCACAAAACGCGTCTTGGAGCCTGGCTCAGAAGGCGAACTGGTGATAACCACCCTCACCAAGGAAGCCTTCCCGGTGATCCGGTACCGTACGGGCGACATCTGCAGCATCATGGACGAACCGTGCGCCTGCGGCAGGACGATGCGCCGCATCAGTCGCATTCGCGGCCGTTGCGACGAGACGGTTATCATCAAGGGGATAAACATCATCCCGGAGCGCATCGGCGATATTCTCCAGCAGATCAAGGGGGAGCGCCCGGTGTTCCAGTTGGTGGCCGTGCGCGAGGGGCGCCAGGACCAGCTCGAAATCTGGGTGGAGGTTACCGAACAGCTTTTCTATGATAAGATGCGCGAACAGCGTTCCCTAGTGGACTTCATGTGCAAGAAGATCGCGAATTTCAGCGGCATCACGCCCCGCATCAAGCTCGTCGAGAAGGGTTCCCTTCCGCGGGAAGGCGACCGCGTGAAGAGCTTTGTCGACCGCAGGCTGGAAGGCCGACGCTGATTTTCACCATATCCGCTCAAAGAAAGATGTTCCGAACAAACCCGGTGTATGAATGGAGGCTTTGAATGCATGAGTTACTGATTACCGCAACCGACAGGCCGCATTTCCTTCTGGGCAACGAGGCTATCGTGCGCGGCGCGCTCGAGTCGGGTGTGCGCGTAGTTGCAGCCTATCCCGGGACGCCTTCTTCGGAGATCGTGGACCGCTTCTACCAGCTTGGACCGGAAGCCGGCGTCTACGTGGAATATTCCGTTAATGAAAAGGTGTCCATGGAGGTCGCGTGTGCCGCGGCCGTTTCCGGAGTGAGAAGCCTGTGTGCGATGAAGCACGTCGGGCTGAACGTGGCGGCGGATGCTTTCATGACCCTGGCCTATGTGGGGGTGAAAGCGGGAATGGTGATCGTCGTCGCCGACGATCCGTTTCTGCACTCGAGCCAGAACGAGCAGGACAGCCGCTACTATGCCAAAATGGCCGGCGTCCCGATGTTCGAACCGTCAACGCCGGAGGAAGCCTACCGGATGGTCCGGGAAGCCTTCGAGATTTCCGAAAAGTACGGAATCCCCTGCCTGCTTCGGACCTCGACTCGCGTGAATCACTGCAGAGGGCCGGTCGGAGTGGGAACGATCCCGTCCGACAAGGGCGCGCCCGGCTTTTTCGAAAAAGACCCGTTCAACCGGGTGGTGATCCCCGCGGTCGGCCGAAAACTCAGGCTCGCATTGCTCGAAAAGGGGAAAAAGCTCCAGGAGAACTCGGAATCCAGCGCAATGAATTTCAGCGCCGGGCAGGGCGAACTCGGGGTCATAACCAGCGGGATTTCCTGGCTTCACGTGCGGGATGCCGTGCAGGGCCTGGGACTGGAAGACAGGGTGAAAATCCTGAAATTGGGTTTTACCAATCCTTATCCGAAAGCCCTGATTCGCGAATTCCTGGCCGGAGTGAAGAAAGCCCTGGTGGTGGAAGAAATCGATCCCTTCCTCGAAGAGGGCGTACGCCTCACGGCGCAGACAGCGGGGCTGCAGGTTGAAATCGCCGGCAAGGAACTGGTGCCCCGGGCCTTCGAACTGGATGCGGTCAAAGTCAAAAAGGCGATGAGCTGCTTTTTCGGCGTGCCCTTCGAACAACCCCAGGCGATCGCCGCTCCGGAACTGCCCGTGCGCCCGCCGAACCTGTGCCCCGGCTGTCCCCATCGGGCCACCTACTACAGCGTGAAAGCGGTCTTCGGCGAAGAAGCCGTCTACCCATCCGATATCGGGTGCTATACCCTGGGAATACTCCCGCCGCTCAAGGCCGCCGATTTCCTGATCTGCATGGGATCGGGAGTATCGACCGCAGGCGGGTTCAGCAAGGTGCTGGATCGCCCGGTAGTTGCCTTTATCGGGGATTCGACCTTTTTCCATTCCGGCATTACGGGCCTGATAAATGCCGTGACCCAGGGGCACCGGTTCCTGCTCGTGATCCTGGACAACGGAACGACCGCCATGACCGGACATCAGCCAAACCCGGGGATCGAACTGACGCCGTCCGGCAAGATCGAGCCGAAGGTGAACCTCGAAAAATTGGTGCGCGGGTGCGGAGTCAGCCGGGTCGCCACCGTTAATCCGCTCCAGGTAAAAAAGACCCAGGAAGTCCTGCAGGATTTTCGGGCCAGGATGAACGAGGGGGGAGTTTCGGTGATCATCGCCAAGAGCCCGTGTCCTCTTTTTGAAAACCGGATTCTCAAAAAGAAAAAGAAGATTGTATTCCATGTAGACCAGGCCTGCGACTGCAGAAAGTGCATCAACGAACTGGGATGCCCCGCCTTTTCCGTCTACAAGGGCGAAGCGGGCGAGGAGCGCATCCGGATAAACGAGGCGCTTTGCAGCGGGTGCAGCGTGTGTTCGCAGATTTGCGACGCGATAAAGCCGAAACGGATTTCCTGAACAGAAAGAAGAGTCAATGGTGAAGAAAGATAAAGCCGAACGTATATTCTTTACCGGGGTCGGAGGGCAGGGAACGCTTCTGGCGACTCGCCTGGTGGGGGAAGCCGCCCTGGAGGAAGGCATTCCCGTTCTGATGAGTGAAATTCACGGAATGGCCCAGCGGGGCGGGGTTGTGGAATCCTCGGTGGTAATCGGGTCCGCGGCCAGCCCGACCATTGCGGACGGAGAGGCCGATATCGTTATTGCGTTCGAGCCGCTGGAAGCCGCTCGGGCTCTTTCCAAGTGCCATCCGGGAAGCGTCGTCATTACCGGGATCACCCCCATTCCGCCTTTCAGCGTTACGGTCGGGCAAAGCGCCTATCCGGCGCCCGAAGGGCTGTTCGAAACGGTCGCATCCAGTGTATCCCGGCTCATCAGGGTGGATGCGGTTGCGCTGGCCGAAGCGGCCGGGGCCGGGAGAAGTTCGAACGTTGTAATGATCGGGGTCCTGGCCGGAACCGGGTTGCTGCCCATGTCGAAGCAGAGCTGGGAGAAGGCGTTGAAAAGGATTCTGCCGGCAAAACTGATCGAGGTGAACATGCGGGCGTTCGAATCCGGATTTTCGGAAGGCGCCGGAAAATAAAAATCATGCGCCCGGCCCTTCCGGGGCCGGGCCGATCGGAACCGGACGAGCCTGCGCATTCCCCTGGTGCGTTGGCAATGCTGAAATAATTACTTTACACCTGTTCGACTCGATAGCAGAATAGGCGTTGACGTTGCGCCGGCGGACCCGACTTTCTGCCCCCGCGTTCCGGGGGGACGGCGTCCGAATGTCTGATCCGAATCGTCAGGTGGCCTGGAAAACAATGCGGGCGCTTCTCAAAACTTTTGCAACCTGCTTAGTCGCCGTGCTTCTCCTTGCCATGCATTGTGGCAGCGGTGTACCCATGGACGGGAATGTCCCGAACCCGTGGAAAGAGGCCGATGAGGGACTCCTGGTTGCAGAATTCGAGAGCCCGGCCAAAAGCGACAATCCCTTCTCCATCACCGTTGTAAAGATCGATCCCCGCTATTATTCACTCAAACTGCTTTGTGCTTCCGAATTCGGCAAGGAAAAACTGACCGCCAGAGAATGGTGTGAAAAACATCAGCTGCTTGCGGCAGTAAATGCGGGGATGTTCCAGGAAGACGGACTGACCAGCGTAGGGTACATGCGCAATTTCAAGCATGTCAACAATTCCCGGGTCACGAAATTCAACAATGTGCTGGCCTTCAATCCCGTTGAGGAAAGTCTTGCGGCTGTCCGGATAATAGACCGCGAATGCGAGGATTTCGACGTCCTGCGCCGGCAGTATCAAACGATGGTGCAGAGCATCCGGATGGTTTCCTGCGATCGGCAGAACGTCTGGAGCCGGCAAAACTCGAAATGGAGCACCCTCGCCATAGGAATGGACACGGACGGCAACATCCTGTTTCTTTTCAGCAGAACTCCTCAGCCGGTGCACGATTTTATAGAGGCGCTTCTCTCCCTGCCGCTTTCACTCAAGAGTGCGATGTATCTCGAAGGCGGCCCCCAGGCTTCGCTCTTTCTCTCCACGCCCAAAATGACGGTGGACAGGAACGGGGTCTGGGAAGGTCTCGAGGAAGGCAAGTCCTCCTTCCAGTTTGCCCTCCCGATTCCCAACGTTATCGGCATCACGAAAAAGGCGCCGATCAAAGGTTAGGCAGTTCCCTCCCTCCCACGTCTTCCTGCGGGCTCATCCGCTGGTCCTTCGACCTGATCTTCTGCTTGGCGCGGAAAATGGCCTCGCTGTTCTTATCCAGCTTGGCACTCAGGGACTCCGTCTCCTTGGGGGTAAGTGCGCCCTGCGCCTGCGCCCGCGAGTACTCTCCCTTTATCCGGTCAAGGTTTTCCTGGATTATGCGGGCGTGCTCCTGCGGAAACGAATGGGCGGCGACTTCCTGGCTCAGCCATTTCTGCTGGGTGGCTATCCTCGTGCCTATGTCGGATTCGGTCGGCTTCAGAAGCGGTTTTACGTCGGAAACACAGGCCGAAAGACCCCAAAGAAGCGCTATTGCGAGCAGCACCAATTTATTCGATTTCACTTTTTCCTCCCAAAAGATGCGAAACGGGGAAAGCCCGAGCATCCCTGTCTTTTACCCGACTTTATACGTTTCCAAAACAAATTTTGAGCCCGGCCTGAAACCAGGGTGATATATAAAAAGACCTGCCGCAAATGTTTACTTTTGATTTCCATGAACCTAATTTGACTTCATAGGTGGATGTATCATAGACGCACACCGGTTTCCGCTCGACCGAAAGGGAAGGCGGCCAAGTTTCCCAAATTAATTATTCGACTTTACTTTAAGCTGCGGAATGCCTATTAGGAACAAAATTTGCTTACTTCCCGGAATAGCGTGAAGAACGCTCTTTCCGGGGAAGTTCACGGGACGGACCGTTTAATGCCTGGACGGGTTCGCTCCATTTCCTGCTCCCGGGGAGGGCTGGGGCGCGGGCAAATACGGGGAAGAACCGATGATGTACCAGTGTATCAGGTGTTACAAGACTTGGGGCTATGGAGAACCGGAACTGGACGGCTACTCCCACGGGCTTTGTATCATGTGCCTGAGAGACGCGCTCGCTCCGCTCTACCGCAGACGGCAGGTCGAGGAAGGTCATTTCGACTGCTTCGGAAAGGCAGCCGGGTATTGCGACCAGGAGACCTGTAAATACAGAGAAATCTGCCTCGGAGAATAAGGGCTTATCCGTAAATAAATCCTTGGTGCTTGCAACCGGCTTTTGGTCCGCTTCGGCCGCTCCTCAATCGCAATATCCTCAACGTAGTCCGGCTACGCCTGCGGTTTTGCTCAGTCGCCGCGACCAAAATCGGTCTCAAAATCCAGCGCAATCCCTGAAAGGCCTATTTACGGACAAGCCCTAAATCCCGCCCCATCCTCGATACGATTGACGCCCTGCCCCGGCAGATGCGCCGCCCGCCATTCATTCCATTCCGATTCACCGCACAACTCGGCAGTGGGCCATTTTCAACTTGTGTCGGTTTTCGCAGGTATCTCCTGCAATGCCGGAAAGCTATGTAGTGGGAAAATACCTTGAATTGCGCATTTTCTTTTTTTTCGCTTGACCTAAATTTCCACCTGGACGATACAATGTATATCCAAAAGTAAAACCGGAATGGAGGGCTAGGCATGCAGACAATACGAAAATGGGGTAATAGTCTTGCTCTGAGGATTCCAATGGCGCTCGCATCCCAATTGGGTATCAAAGAGAACTCCGAGGTAGAATGCAGTGTGTTGGATGGTAAACTCGTCGTCAAGCCGATTAGCCGTAACCCTAAATATCTCCTTTGTGATCTTTTGGCTGGTATCAATAGTGAAAACCGCCACGAAGAGATTGATACGGGAGATCCGCGTGGGGGTGAGGTCTGGTGAGTCTTTATATCCCGGATAGAGGCGACATCGTCTATTTAGATTTCAATCCCCAGGCTGGACATGAGCAAGCCGGCAGAAGGCCGGCGCTCGTATTATCTCCGAAGGCTTATAACGAAAAAACCGGATTTGCCGTTCTGTGCCCCGTTACAAATACAATCAAGGGCAATCCGTTTGAAGTATTGATTCCGGACGGATGCAAGGTTGCTGGAGCCGTGCTTACCCATCAAATCAAAAGTCTTGATCTTGCAGCCAGACGATGCGAATACGGCTGTATAATACCGAGAGAAGTTCTGGAAGAAGCATTGGAAAAAATCTCAGCCATTCTTTTTCAAACCTGCTAGCCTGCTCAATTCGCAATATCCTCCGTTGTCCGGAGGTGATCGGTGCCCCAACCGCCATTGTGGGGTCAAGATGCAAGAATTTCAAAATACCCGCAAGCCGATTCCTCTTTCGAAATTCAGCGTTCAGCCTTAATTTACTAGGACGTAATATTCTTTTCCGCTCAAAGCATTTGGGGGAGGGAACATATGAAAAATTCCGATGACGGCGAAGAAGAATCGGACTGCTGCGCGTGCCCGACGGATGCGACACAGTCGGCCTGGAGCGGCGGATGTGCTGGAAAGCAAAACGTTTTTACAAAAAGAGAGGAAGCGGTGCTCGGCAGGATTCGGGAGGTATCGATGCAGGCCCGCGCCCTGAAGGAGCGAATTCGCGATTGTGACGCGATTGCAGGCGATTCGACGGAGGAGGCTCTAAGCGAGCTGGAACGCCTCCGGCGGGTTCGCGGCGAACTCGAACAGGAACGCATTGCAGCCGCCGAGGAGCGTATGCGCCTCCTGGGACATGCCTGACGGCAGCCGGCTTTACTGGAATGTGTTGGAATTATTCGCCCCCCTCTTAAGGGGGGCTTTACGTTTAGCAAGCTGAATTGTAAATCAGGTGGAGACGAGAGGAACGAAAAGAATTCTTACCGGTGACAGGCCGACGGGACGCCTGCACCTGGGACACTGGGTCGGAAGCCTTCGGAACAGGGTAAAACTCCAGTACGAGTACGAGACCATCCTCATCATAGCCGACCTGCATGTGCTCACAACCAAAAGAACCCGCAAAGATATCCGGGAAGTCCTGCCGAACGCCCGGGGGCTGGCCATCGACTATCTCGCTTCAGGCATCGACCCCGAGCGCACCCGCATCTACCTGCAGTCGGCAGTCCCCGAAACCTTCGAGCTGTATGCCTATCTTCAGAATCTCGCCACGGTAAACCGCCTTTTGCGGCTCCCGAGCATCAAGCAAATGGCGCAGGCTGCCAACATCGAGGAGGAATCCCTTCCCTTCGGCCTTCTAGGATACCCCGTCCTCCAGGCCGCGGACATCCTGCTCGCCCGAGCCGACCTGGTGCCCGTTGGGAAGGACAACGCGGCGCACGTCGAAATCACCCGCGAAATCGCCCGCCATTTCAACAACACCTATGGGGAGGTTTTCCCGGAGCCCGAACCGCTGCTGAGCGATTTCCCTGCGCTGGTCGGCACCGACAACCGGGGGAAGATGTCCAAATCGGCCGGGAATGCCATCTTTCTGAGCGACGACGAGAAAACGGTGGCATCGAAGGTCGCCGCGATGTTTACCGATCCGAAGCGGATTCATGCCGATATTCCGGGCACCGTCGAAGGTAACCCCGTTTTCGTTTATCACGACATATTCAACGACGACAGGGCGGAGGTGGAGGAGCTTGCGGCCCGCTATCGCGTGGGAAAAGTCGGGGACAGGGAAGTCAAGGAAAAGCTCGCCCGGGCGTTGAATCGATTCCTGGCGCCCTTGCGGGAGAAAATGGCATTTTATGAAAGCAAACCCGCCCTCGTGGACGAAATCATCCGGAACGGGACCTTCGCAATGCGGCAGACTGCAGGGGAGACCATGCGCAAGGTTCGTCGCAAAATGGGAATGGACCGAGTCCGGGAAGGGATTTTGGGGCGGTAGCGCATCGCCGGTTCCGGATGCCCGCTTTCGGTTTTCGGCCAGGATTTTCATATCGGAATGTGCAGGATTCCACAAACATGGTCGAATGCGAAAATCTCTTGATCAAAGGTCTTGATTATTTTGTTATAATTGAACCGCGTGTTGGGGAAAGCAACATCCTGACTGAGTATCCTCCTCCCTTATCGAGAATAATTATTGTTAGAATTCGGTATTTTCCCGAATACAAAATTGGAGACACCCATCCGCCAGCAATCGGCATGGAGCCGAGAATATCAAATAACGGCGGGAGCTTGATCGATTGGAGTCCCGCCCCCTTTGCCCAGGAGCGTTAAATGATTCGTAAAATGGACGCACTGATTTATCACAGCCAGGAACGTGCTGGGAAAATCGAAGTGAAATCCACCAAACCCTGCATCACGCAGCGGGATCTTTCCATGGCGTACACGCCGGGAGTAGCGGAGCCGTGCAGGGAGATCGAGCTGATCCCCGAGAAAGTATTCGAATATACCACCAAGGGCAACCTGGTGGCTGTCGTGACCAACGGGACCGCCGTCCTGGGCCTGGGCAATATCGGCCCGCTTGCCGCAAAGCCCGTCATGGAGGGCAAGGCGGTGCTTTTCAAAAGATTTGCGGACATCGACGTTTTCGACATCGAACTGGATACGAACGACCCCGAGGAAATCATCAGGGCGGTGCGGCTGCTCGAACCCACTTTCGGCGGCATCAACCTCGAAGACATCAAGGCGCCGGAATGTTTCATGGTTGAAGAGCGGCTGAAGGAGATGATGAAGATCCCCGTTTTCCATGACGACCAGCACGGGACCGCAATCATTTCCGGGGCGGCCCTGCTGAATGCCCTCGAAATCCAGCGCAAGAGGATCGACCAGGTGAAGGTGGTGTTTTCCGGAGCCGGGGCGGCGGGCATTGCCTGTGCGGACCTGTATGTGAAGCTGGGGGTCAAAAAAGAGAACCTGTTCCTGGTGGATTCGAAGGGGCTGATCTACAACGGGCGTCCCAAGGGCATGAACCCGTACAAGGAGCGCTTTGCCAACGGCGACAAGCCCATGACCCTTGCCGATGTGATGAAGGGCGCAGACGTGTTCGCCGGCGTTTCGACCGCCGGGATCGTCACCAAGGACATGGTGAAGAACATGGCGGAACGTCCGATCATTTTCGCCATGGCCAATCCCGATTCCGAGATCAGCTACCCGGATGCGGTAAGTGTCCGAAAGGATCTCATCATGGCCACGGGACGCTCCGATTTCCCCAACCAGGTGAACAACGTGCTCGGCTTCCCCTTTATTTTCCGGGGGGCGCTGGATGTGAGCGCCACGGCGATAAACGACGAGATGAAAATCGCTGCGGTTCAGTCCCTGGCACAGCTTGCAAAGGAAGACGTTCCGGATTCCGTGCTCAAGGCCTACGGGGCCGAGATGATGGAGTTCGGTCCGGATTATATCCTCCCGAAGCCGTTCGACCCGCGGGTGCTCATCTGGGAAGCCCTTGCCGTCGCCAAGGCGGCCGTTGCGACCGGGGTTGCCCGCAAGCCGATCACCGACTGGGATCAGTATCGCGACCAGTTGGAAAGCCGCCTGGGCCGTTCCCAGGAAGTCATGCGCCGCATCATTCAGAAAGCCAAGCGCGATCCCAAGCGCATCGTCTTTCTTGAGGGCACAGATCCCAAAATCCTGCGCGCATGCCAGGTGGTCCTGGATGAAGGAATCGCCAAACCCATCCTGCTCGGCAACCGCGTGGTGATACGCAAGAAGGCGGCCGACCTGCACCTGGACCTCAAGGGAGCGACCGTCATCGACCCCGGCAAGTTCGACCGGCTCGAAGACTATGCGTTCGAGTTCTACAAGCTGCGCTGTCGAAAGGGAATCACGCGGCAGGAAGCCCGGAAGCTGCTCAGAAACGACACGAACTACTTCGGTGCGATGATGGTGAGGATGTGCGATGCGGACGGCCTGGTCGGGGGCGTCAACCAGCACTATCCGGACACCATCCGGCCCGCCCTGCAGACGCTGCCTCTCGTCAAGGGTACGTCCGTAATCGCCGGCGTCTACATGATGATATTCCCGAAACACGTGATGTTCTTTGCGGACACGACCGTCAATATCGATCCGAATGCCGAGCAGCTTGCGGAGATCGCGATCTGCACGGCCGATACGGTCAAACAGCTCGATATCGAGCCGCGCGTTGCGATGCTCTCTTTCAGCAACTTCGGGAGCACCCGGGACCCCAGGGCGGAAAAGGTCGCCAGGGCGACAGAGATCGTGAAGCAGCGCCGTCCCGACATCATCATAGATGGTGAAATGCAGGCCGATACCGCTGTGGTTCCGGAGATTCTAAACGGGGTATACGATTTCAACACCCTGCGCAGGAGGGCCACCATCCTGATCTTCCCGTCCCTGGAAGCGGGCAACATCGCATTCAAACTGATGGCGCGGCTTGGCGGCGCAAAAGCCATCGGGCCGATCCTGATGGGCACCAGCGAGGCTATTCACGTTCTCCAGAGAAACTGCGACGTGGAGGATATCGTAAACACGACGTCGCTGGCGGTAATCGATGCGCAGGAACACAAAAAGTGCGTTCTGACCGAGCGGCTGCTTGCCGGAGCGTGATGCTGTAAATCTGCCAAAAAAAGAAGGGCAGGCCCCACCGGGGTCTGCCCTTCGCTGTTTCGGAATACCGGAAACGACCTGCAGCTCTTTATAGTTCGTTCTTCTGCGCGTGCTTGCATCATTTTAAATCGAAACACATCGCTTGTGCCGGAATGACGAGGGGTACAGAACTGCTTCCGCTGTTCCTGTCAATTCACGGCAATCCCGAAAACCTTCCTGATAACCCCGGTGATCACCTTGCCCGCGGCGGGCTGGTCGACGCGCAGCGCGGCGTGCGGACAGATCTCCACGCAGCAGTAGCACCGGATGCACCTGTCGTAGTCGAAACGGATCTTCTTTCCCGCATAGGCTATCGCCTGCGCCGGGCAGTAGCGCCGGCACTCGCCGCATAAACGGCATGAGCGAGCCAGCGGGACCGGCCTTTGGGTGAGATATTTCCGGATCACCCCATGGAGGCGGCGGGGGCCGAAAACCAGGGGATTCATCTCCGGCATTTTGAAATGTTCAATCCTGGGAAATTCCCCTTCGAGCGTCACAGAATCGTCCACAATTCCCATCGTTCCTGCCGCCTTGTTCGTCGGCAGTGAATCCGGCGTGATTCCCAGGATGCCGCAAACGGCCATGTCCAGCGCCACAGCGTCATCGCTTCCCATCAGCAGCCCGACCTCCCGGGGAGTGCCCGACTTCCCCGGCCCCTGTCCTTCCATGGCGAGTATCCCGTCGAGAATCGTTATCGACGGCCGCACCGCCTTGTAGATTTCGACGAGAATCCTGGCAAAGGCGTCCCTGGCCACACCCGCTTTCATGTGCCATTCGGGTTTTCTGAAACCGACGACGCAGCCGAACAGGTTTTTTACGCCAAGGGTGAGGAGCATCTGGTTGTGCGTTTTCAGCTTCGGCAGGTTGACGATCATGTCGGCTTTCAGGGCGTCTTCGGCGAGTTCGAGGGTATTGAAGGGCTCGTGAATGCGAACGGTCGATGAGGCCTTGAATTCTTTGAACGTCACGTCCAGCCCTTCGAGAGCGCTTGCGATTCCGCTTTCCTTCAGGATCTTTTCGAAGGTCCCCATCGCCGGGCTGTCGGAGACCTGGACGGAAGCCCCCTTTTGGAGGACACATTCCGCGGCTGCCCGCACCACGAGCGGATGGGTGAGCATGGCGCGCTCGGGCGAGGCGGGAGCCAGCAGGTTGGGCTTGAGCAGAACGTTCATGCCCTTTTCTATGCGGTCTCCCCCGAGGGAATCCATCATTTCGAACAGCGTCGGCCTGAGCTGCGCGTAATCGTAGCGCGTTTTTCTCGAAATCACCCTTGCCATTTTGGTTTTCCTTGCCTGGAGTCTATGTCTGAGTGGACTGGAAGGAGGGATTATAGGGTATACGGCGGTTTCATTCAACGGGCGGCCGCGCGATGAAGCAAAAGGCGGCGCCGCAGCGGGCCGCCAACCGGTTGGATCTCATTGAATCATTGATTTCCCGGCGCCTCTATTGTACGCTATAGTGAACGTAGGCCCTTTTGCCCTACTTTCCGGAACAAGACATTTTGGCCTCTATGCCGGTTTCCTGGAGCAAAGTTATGGCAGCTCCCAATTCCCAGTCAAAAGATGATAGACGCCAGCTTTTAAAGGCAGAGCTGAACCGATGTCTGGCTTTGCTCATTGACCGGTATAAAGCACAAAAAATATTGCTCTTCGGCTCTATGACGGGTGATGAAACTGGGGAATGGTCCGATTTGGACTTGGTCATTGTTAAAGAGACAAACCGGCGTTTTCTGGATCGCACGAAGGAAGTGATGCAACTGCTTCAACTGCGGGTTGGTGCGGACATCCTGGTGTACACCCCGGCTGAGTTTGAACATCTCTCCCGAGAGCGCGCCTTCATACGCAATGAGATAGTGGGAAAAGGACAAGTGCTGTATGAAGAAGGAAGGTGAGCGCTGGCTGCAATTCGCCGCTGAGGATTTACAGATGGCGGAATTGGCGATGCGGGAGGCTATCTACAATCAGACATGCTTTCACAGCCAGCAGTGCACCGAGAAGGCCATCAAAGCTTTGTTGGTGCATCAGGGCAATGCTACACCACGCACGCATCTTTTGGGTGATTTGCTCACGCTGCTGAACCCTAATCCCTTTGCCGCCGATCTCGGTGTTCAGTTACTGGATCGGTTTTACCTTCCAACACATTACCCGGACACCTTGCCTGGCAGCCTGCCTGAAGGCCTGCCAAATCATGAAGATGCCTTGGAAGCGCTGGCTGTGGCCCGGCAGGTTCTAAATACAGTGGTTGCCCTGATCTAGAGATGGCAACGTCTGCCGTGGTCCAAGACAGCATTTGTAAATCACCCACTTGCACACCTTCCGTAACACATTGATCAACGTCGAGAATCTGGTAGCTCTGTTCACCCAAGTTCACCGGGGCGCGGGGCAGGCGATAATCGGCAGTCTCCTCTTAAAGGCTCTTAAAGGACTGCGTGCGCATTATGAGTTGATTCTCCCGATTATTTTAGTATAGTGTTTGAGTGAGTGAATCTGAATATAGCCGGGGGGTGCTCTCTGAAGGAGAGCTGAGATAATACCCTTGGAACCTGACCCAGTTAATGCTGGCGGAGGAATCGGCTGAAAGAGATACCCGTTGAAGGCCGTTTCTTCGAAAACGGCCTTTTGCATTTTCTGCAGGTATCCAGGCTCCCCCCCGGTCACGTTTCTTCCATCTCAAGGCGAGGAAGTTATGGCAACTCAACTGGAACTGGCCAAAGCGGGTGTGGTGACGGATGCAATGCAGAAGGCCGTCGAAGACGAACCGATCTCTGCCGAGGAACTGCGGGATCTGATCGCGGCCGGGCTTGCTGTTCTGCCCAGAAACGTCAACCACTCATTTCCCATAATCAAAGCAATCGGCAAGAACCTCAAAACCAAGGTAAACGCCAACCTCGGAACGAGCGGAGAATGCTGCTCCATCGATCTTGAGAGAGCAAAGCTGGATGCGGCCGTAAGGGCAAAGACCGACTCGATTATGGATCTTTCCACCGGCGCCGAGCTTTCTTCTTTCAGGAAATTCTTTCTGGAGACCTCCCCCGTAATCGTCGGAGCGGTTCCCATCTATGGCGTTGCAACCGAACTGATTGCGAGCCACCGCGCCCTGGATACGATGACCGGCGATGAGCTTCTTCGCAGCATCGAAAAGCAGTGCAGCGAGGGCTTGGATTATATTACGGTTCACTGCGGCGTTACCCTGGCATCGGTAAAAAAGCTCGAAGTCTACGAGCGCATCATGCCCTGCGTAAGCCGCGGCGGGTCGATTCACATGGCCTGGATGCGCAGGAATAGAAAAGAAAACCCGCTCTACGAGTACTACGACGACCTGCTGAGCATTGCCTATAAGTATGACGTGACCCTGAGTCTTGGAGACGGATTCCGCCCCGGCGCAATCCTCGATGCGACCGACGGAGCGCAGCTCGAAGAACTCATGATCCTGGGAGAACTGGCGAAGAGGGCCCGGGCAAGAAACGTCCAGGTGATGATCGAGGGCCCCGGGCATGTGCCGCTCAACCAGATCACCGCCAATATTCTGCTCCAGAAAAAACTCTGCGACGGCGCACCTTTCTACATCCTCGGACCGCTTCCGACCGACATCGCCGCCGGCTACGACCACATCACGTCCGCAATCGGCGGGGCCATTGCGGGTGCTGCGGGGGCCGACTACCTCTGCTACGTGACGCCTGCCGAACACCTTTCGCTGCCCAATGCGGATGATGTTTACCAGGGTGTCATGGCCGGCCGGATCGCCGCGCACGTTGCCGATGTCGCCAAGGGGCTGCCGGGGGCGATAGATGCGGACAGGCGGATGTCCATAGCTAGGCGCGACCTGGATTGGGACGGGATGGTCCGCGAAGCGCTCGACCCCGATCTGGTGAAAAGCAGGCTCCAGATCACCCCGGACCGCGAAGGTTGTTCCATGTGCGGGAAGCTCTGCGCGGTGAAAATCAGCCGGGCAATCTGATCCCGGAATATCCTGTGGGAGCGGCTTCCAGCCGCGATACCCTCTCTCGTTCCCACGGTCCTCCGTGGGAACGAATACCGGCCCCCTGACAGAAAAGGGGTTCAGCCTGACAGCGAATCCGCCCGCGAAAAAGATATTCGCTCTTCCCGATCCGCCCCATCCCTCTCGCATTGCGGAATGCGACGGGGAAACAGCGGAATCCGTCCTCATCCTGGATTCTTTCTTGAGCCGCACCGGCAAAGTTGCAGGGCCTGTGCGGCATTCATTTTTCCGCAGCCTGCCGGCGCCGGACGTGCGTGAAGAGACCCTTCGGACTTGGATTTCCGACGCTGTGGGCGGGCAGGTGAGTGCAAAAGCCTGGGACCTCTGCCGCAAGGAAGCGGAGATGAGTCGCAGGGCCGGTATTCGTATCTTCAGGTACTTTGGACTGGGTCACTGGGAGACCAATACTTTTGACGGCAGGGAAATTGAGTCACCAACGACGTCACCCCGGCGAAAGCCGGGGCCCAGCAGGATATGCAAAGAGGACTTTCTGGTTTCCGACTTCCGTCGGAATGACGTCCTGGGGCAGCCCCCACGAGTCGCCGGATCAACAACATTGAAGGTGGAGGTCGGCTCATCTCATTGCCGCCCCGCCGTGCTCTTCAGCCGGGGCGATCCGGTTTTCGATCTTCCCTGGCTCGCCATGTTCAATTCCCGAAAACCGCGGTTGTTTTCTCACGAAGCGGCATGGCTCGAAGCCCTGCGGTATTCCTTTGCAGGGTTTAACGGCGAAAAGTTCGTCGTGGCTTCGAGCTCCGGCACGCTGACATATGACCTGGCGTGCGCGCATGCACTCCGGTCGAAACTGCCGCTCGTGCTGGTAGCGCAGCATTCCGTTTTGGACCAGTCGACCCTCGGAGAATATACGGCTGGTGTGCCCGTGCTTTCCTGCCTCCTCGATGCGAGCGCCTGCCCGAAGGACAGAAAACAGTTCTGCCGGGACCGAATCCTCGCCGGCCTCTCGCATGTCCAGCTTGTCTTGGAGCTGCGCCCGGGCGGAAACCTTGCAACCGTCCTGGAGGAGCGGCAACGAGTCGAGCCCGGGCTTCAGTTCGTATTCGAACCGGCACGGAAGAATCCGTCGAATGCGGGTAATTTCAGGCTCCTGGATTTGTTCCCTGCTCATGCCCGGCCGTTTCGTGTTTCACAGTCTGCGAGATCTGTCGAAAAAGGGGCGAAATCTGCAGGCGAGGTGCTGCCCGCGCATATCGACTGGCGGCGCTTCCTGTATCATTATACCCGTGCGTGCCCCGGCCCGTGGCCTGGAGAGGAGTACCTGGAATACTTGGGAAAACTGCTGGACGGCGATCCGCGCTCGGGCCATTCGGCCCTCGACACCCTCATTAGGATTGCCGCCGAGAAGCGCGTCAGGGCTTCAGCCGGCCTGGTGCGCGGGCGGGAGCCGGTGGTGAGCCTGAGTGCGCATTCTCCGCCGGACTTTTTCAGGCTGCGGGCATGGAATACGACGCTCTCCCGGTGGACCGTCGAACCATACGGCATTGCCGTCAGCCGGGATTATCTGAAGAGCCTCGGGGCAATGCCCGCCGTATACGGTTCGGATGCGATCTATTCCAGGCTGCCCGAATCCGGGAAGTACAGGTTCCAGCTAAACGTCAGGGATCGCTCTGCCTGGAAGTACGAGCGCGAGTGGAGGCTGCGCGGCGGTATCGATTTCAGTGAAGTGAAAGATGGCGACTGCTTCCTTTTCGTACCCACCGCAGATGAGAAAGAAAAGCTGCTGTCCATAACCGGCGCCGGCCTGCCCGTCATTGCCCTCGATGAAATCCAGCCCTGACAGTTTCCATATATAGCAGAAGCATTATTCCGATTCGATGTGGTTGAAAGCGGACGCCGGTTTTCTTTCCCGGCCGGCATGTATTATACTGATTGTACCGACGGAAAATTTTCACAGCCATTCAACTGAAGGAGAAAACATGAACGAATTTACGGAAGAGAGGACTTCCCGCGGGAAGATATTCCTGCGGTTTGTATGCACCCTGATCTGCCTCGTGCTGTTCCACGTTCTGCAATTCGTTATCGAAGCCCTGGGATTGGTACAATACGCCATTCTTTTTGTCACCAAAAGCTACAGTGAACCGCTTCGCGTCTTCCTGAACCGTGCCGCGGCGTATTCGTACCGATTGATCCGGTATATCACACTGAACGAGAACACCCGTCCGTTTCCGTTCAGCGACTTTCCGCCGGAAATGGACCCGCCCGAAGAGCCCGTTCGGTTTGACTAGGCCGGCTCTTTGCCCGGATTTTCGCTTTCGATCGGGCTTTCCAGCGTAAAGCCCGATTCGTCCCGGCAAATCTTGCTGACAGAAGCATAATTCCGGCGTATTTCGAAAAGCCTTTGGAGCGGTGTTCCGAGCACCATAGATAAAATTATCCGGTTTACTCCGGCGTGCCCGACGACAACGATATGGGGCTGTGCCGAGTGCGCCGCCTCGTAGAAGACCGGCAGGACCCGCATCGCGCAATCGAAAAAACTCTCGCCCCCCGGCGGACGGAAACGAACAATATCGCGGCCTCTTTCCTCGAACCGCTCGGGGCAGTCGCGCCTGACTGCCTCGAACGGCATTCCGTCCCATTCTCCCAGGTCGATTTCCCGCAGGTCTTTCCGCACCGTGGGGTAGAAGCCGTGCGGGCCGGCAATGATACGCGCCGTCTCGATGGACCGGCCGAGGTCGCTGCACCATACGGCGGTAAGCGGAACGTCTCGGAATCTTTCCCTCAGTTCCTCCGCCTGCCTCACGCCTTCGGGACTCAGCGGCAGATCGGTTTGTCCGATGAAATGCTTCCCCGGACCCGGAAGACGGATTGCCCCGTGGCGGACGAGGTAGATGGTTTTCTTTGCCGGGGAGGCGGCTCCGCGAATCTCTTTTTCAAACTTTTCAATGACTTGCCGTACTCCGATCCCGCATTGTTGCTCTACGAAAGCCGCTATCCTCTCGGCCTCATGCCTGCGCCGGTCGATCGCTTCGACTGCTCCGGGTTTTCCCGCGCGCTTTGCGAGTGCCTCCAGAAACCGCTCCTCGATCGAGACCAGTCGATCTTCGGCAACACATTTATCGGCAAGATAGACCAGCTCCGCTTCCAGAGTCCGATACCCGTCACGCAGGTCCATGTGGTTTTCCACGATGTCCGCGACCCGAAGATAGCCGGCTTCTCGCAGGATGTCCGCGCCTGCCGCGGCGTGGTTGGGCCTTTCCCTGGCAATGTCGTGCAGAAGCCCACCGGCGGCTGCGGCCTCGACATCCACGTCCGAGCCGGAAAGGCGCAAAAGTGCTGCCATTGTCCTGGCGAGTCCGGCAACCACCCTGCAGTGGACTATTACGTTCCGCGGTACGAAATGCAGAAGGTGAAACGCCCTGCATTCCGCTCCCGTGGGGATATCTTCCCGCTCCGCGTAAGCGCGCAGCCTGCGGTAATCTTCCGGGGTGTCGAAATCCAGCGTGGTTCCCTGGTCGGTTACGTCCACATCCAGGGCTTTTTCGTCGTATTTTTCGAGAAAGGCCCTCAGGCCTCCCGGCGTGTCCGGATCGAGTTCCCGGATTGGCAGGGCTGAAGAGATGAGGGGAGGGTGCCCGCGAAGGCCGAGAAAACGGGGATAGACGATTTCCGCATCGGATTTTTCATATGCCTGGAGCAGGCTCTTGACTGTGTGCGCCTTGATGAGAGGAACGTCGACGGGGAGGAGGAAAAAAGCGCCGATCTCCGGGCCGAAACTGTTCACCCCGGAAATCACGGATGAGAGCATTCCGCGGCGATAATCGACGTTGAATATGCTTTTCACGCTCAGGCCGGCCAGGACGGGAGCGAGCCTGTCGGCCATATGGCCTGTCACGACCCTGATATCTTCGATTCCCGCCTCGCGGAAGCGATCCGCCGTGATTGCCAGGGGAGTAGAGCCGCCGAGGGGCAGCAGGGGTTTGAAGGCGCCCATGCGCGACGAAAAGCCTGCCGCCAGAACCAGGGCTGCGATCTTCCCGCGCTTCATCTATTCTTTTCCGCCCGCGCCTGGATCATTTCCGCAATGATGCTGACCGCGATCTCCTCCGGGGTTTCCGCTCCGATTGCGAGCCCCACGGG
>JAEZXS010000206.1 GCA_023442755.1 Pseudomonadota bacterium
CCCCCATATAGGAGCGGCCTTTTTTGTATCGTATATTTGAAGAGGCGAGTTTTAGCTCGTCTTCGTCTTGTCCAGTTCAGCTTTCAGTCTTTCTACTTCCTGCTTGTATTTTTCGGCTTCTTCCTTCAGCCTGGTGTCGGAACCGGCGGGCTCGGTTTCCCTGTTCTTGGGGAACGGAAGTTTTTCCTTGACTTCGTCGTAGCCAAGATATGCGGCCATGAGGCCACCGAGCAACAGAACGAGCGGGATGGCGCCTCCGATGAATCTGAAAACAGCGTCATACCAGATGATGATCCCTAAAAAGCCAAGAAACGCAGCGGCTACACCACCCACAAAAACCTTCATGATCCGTCCTCCTTAGAATGGTTGGCAAAAAGTTATCTTCTACCTTGATCTATTTTCTCGAAAAGTCAGTTCCAGTCTGCGCTTGCTGTTGCAAAACAGAGGAAAACGAATAGCATGGCCGCTTTGAGATTGCAAGCAGAAATTGCCCGGCGTCCATACCGGATCTGCCTTCTCGCCCCCTCCGATGACGGTTTGTCCTCCCTTTTCTGTTGACTCTGTTTCCCTCGGATAAGTATAAATAAAGATTCAAATTTGGACCGGATCCATCCAACTCTTGAATGAACCGGTCGAAAATCTAATCTTAATTCGGTTCAAATTCACGGCCAGATCAGGTTTTTTTTGGTCTTTCGGACTTAAATTCCAATTCTGCGCCTGTGAAAAGGATATTTGTTTCTAATGTCAGACAAGCACTTGAACGGAATAGAAAAACCGGGCCGCTACGTCGGCCTGGAGGCCAATGCTTACTCAAAGAGCTTCGATGAATCGCTGGTGCGTTTCGCACTGGCATTTCCCGATGTGTATGAAATCGGCATGAGCCACTTGGGCCTTCAACTGCTCTATCACCAGTTGAATGGCGCCGAAGGGGTAATGGCCGATCGCGTATATTCGCCATGGACTGACTTTGAGCAGAAGCTGAAAAGCTCCGGGGAACCCCTCCGGGGAATCGAGAGCGAGCGTGCCCTGTCCGAGTTCGATTTTCTCGGTTTCAGCCTCCAGTACGAACTGAGCTACTCGAACATCCTGACGATCCTCGATCTCGCCGCGATCCCGTTCCAGGCCGAAAAGCGCTCGGTCGAACACCCCTTCGTCATCGGGGGCGGGCCCTGCGCGTTCAATCCGGAGCCCCTCGCGGAACTGTTCGACTTTTTCGTTCTGGGGGAAGCCGAAGAGGTTCTTCCCGAGATGATCGCCTGCTACAAAGAATGGAAGCGGGCCGGGAATAAATCTCGCGAGGATTTCCTTGTTGAAATACGCCGCATTCCCGGTATCTACGTTCCGTCTTTCTTTACCATTTCGTACAACGAAGACGGGACCATCGCCGCAGTCACGCCGCGGTTCGCCGACTATACGGGAGTGCGCAAGAGGTTGATACGGAACCTGGATGAAGGCTGCCCCATCCCGGAAAAGCCGCTGGTCCCCCTGACGGATATCGTTCATAACCGGCTCGGGGTGGAAATCGCGCGGGGATGTACGCGCGGTTGCCGGTTCTGCCAGGCGAGTTTCATCTACCGGCCGGTCCGGGAACGTAACCCCGGGCTGGTATTCGAATCCATTAAGAAGGCCCTGGCCTCGAGCGGCTTCGAGGATGTTGCTCTGCTCTCCTTCAGCACTGGCGATTACTGCGGGATTCAGGGATTGCTCGGCGCGCTCGTAAACGAACTCGAGCCGCGGAAAGTCGCCGTGTCCTTCCCCTCCATGCGCGTCGGGACACTCACCCCCGAACTGATGGAGCGCGTGAGCAAGATCCGGAAGACCGGTTTTACGCTTGCCCCGGAGGCGGGAAGCGAGCGACTGAGGCGGGTGATAAACAAGGCGATCCGGGACGAAGACCTTTTATCTGCGGCCGAGACGGCGTTCGGCCTGGGATGGAAGGTCCTGAAGCTCTACTTCATGATGGGGCTGCCCGGCGAGACGCAGTCCGACCGGGATTCGCTCGTGGAACTCTGCCTCAAGGTGTGGGAACGGGCCAAAAAGACCCGGTCCACCGTCAACGTCGCCGTTTCCACTTTCGTTCCCAAGCCGCAGACCCCGTTCCAGTGGGCGGCTCAGCTCTCGGAGGAAGAAGTCCGGGCCTGCCTGCAGGATTTCAAGGAACGGATCAGAAAACCCGGGCTGAGGCTGAAGTGGAACCTTGCCGGCCACAGCGTTTTCGAGGCAGTCTTCGCCCGCGGAGACCGGCGTCTTGCGAAGGCGCTCGTGCGCGCATGGGAACTTGGAGCGCGATTTGACGGCTGGACGGACCACTTCGATGAGGATCTGTGGTATCGGGCCCTGGCCGAAACGGGGCTGAACGCGGATTTTTATGCCCGGCGCGAACGGGCCCGTGACGAGATCATGCCCTGGGACCATATTTCTTCGGGCGTGTCTCGCGAGTACCTCTGGGAAGAATATCAGAAGGCCCTGGGGGAGGAGTTTACGGGTGACTGCCGCACGGGGAAGTGTACGGGCTGCGGCGTTTGCGACCACAAGAATGTTGCGCCCCTGGTCCATACGGAAGAAATATCTCTGCTGCAGAAAGTGTCTTCGAGGGACAACGGCGGGCAGATGCCCCGGGTAGAGGACGAATTCCTCTACCGCCTTATTTATTCTAAACTGGACCGGACGCGGTTTTTTGGTCAGCTCGAAATCGCAACCGCTTTCGACCGGGCTGTGAGACGCGCGGGACTTCCGGCGGCCTTCAGCAAGGGCTTTCATCCCCACGTGAAGATATCCTTTGGAGAGGCGCTGCCTCTCGGGATGGAGACTCTCATAGGGGAGGCCTATATCACCCTGACCAAAATTGTCGATACCGCGTGGATGCGCGATGAACTTAATCGGCAATTCTATGGTATTATCCGGATCAGCGATGTCAAACGCGTGGAAAAGCGCCTCCCATCCGGTGCCGCCAACAGGGCGGTTTACAGAATTTCGCGCCTCAACCCTTTTCTGGTGCGGGCTCTGCTTCAGCGTTGGCCGCAATGCCAGGAAGCGGTTCTTTCGAAAAAGACGAAGAAAGGGGAAGCGAAGGCCGTTCTGCGCGACGTTGTTTTGGATATGCGAAAAGCCGGCGAAAACTCGCTGGAAATGGACATTTTCGAAACGCCGCTTCTATGTTTCAGACCATTGGCAATCCTGCAATATCTGGCGGGCGAACATGCCGGGGAGCTGGACGAGTGCCTGATCTGCAAAATCGCTGCATTCCGCCTGCCCGACCAGGAAGGGAGCAAGGATGTCATCAGAGCTAATAATCAATAGCAACCCTTTCGAAACGCGCGTGGCGCTGGTCGAAAACGGCCAGGTCGCCGAGCTTTACGTCGAGCGCAGTTCGGACAGGGGAATTGCGGGCAATATCTACAAGGGACGGGTCGTGCGCGTTTTGCCCGGCATGCAGGCCGCCTTCGTCGATATAGATCTGGACAAGGCGGCATTCTTGTATGTGAGCGACATATACCACCCGATGGGGGACATCGAGCAGTTGCTGCTTTCGTCCTGTGAGACGAACGAAGAAGAGGAGTTGCCGGAAGAAGCCGGCAGAGAGCAGGGGGAACAGGAATTCGATGAAGTGTTCGATCTGCGCCGCAGCTACAATAACGTTCCCATAGAGGACCGGCTGCAGGAAGGGCAGGATATCCTCGTGCAGGTCGCCAAGGAACCGATCGGAAGCAAAGGGGCGCGGATCACGACCCATATAACCCTTCCGGGCAGGCACCTGGTATTCATGCCCACGATGGACCACATAGGGGTATCTCGAAGAATCGAAGACGAGGCCGAACGCAAACGGCTGCGCGAGATCATGTGCGACATAAAGCCCCCTCAGTTCGGCTTTATCGTGCGTACGGCAGCCGAAGGAGCCGAGAAGGAAAAGCTCCAGGCGGAAGTCGATTTCCTGGTAAAGCTCTGGCAGAACATTCAGCGCCGGGCCGATAACGCTCCCGTGCCTTCCGTGATCTACCAGGAACTGGACATTACTCTGCGTGCCGTTCGCGACCTGTTCACAAAAGAGCTGGACCGGCTCGTGATCGATTCGGAAGGCGAATACCGGAAGATTCTGAACTTTACCGAAACGTTCATGCCGTCCCTCCAGAATGCCGTGGAGCTTTACGACGGGGATGAGCCCATCTTCGATGCGTACGGCATTGAAATGGAGATCCAGAGGGCGCTCAGCAAGAAGATCTGGTTAAAATCCGGCGGCTACATCGTCATAGAGACAACAGAGGCCCTTACCGCAATCGATGTGAACACCGGGCGGTATGTCGGAAAGCGCAACCTCGAGGAGACGATTCTCAAGACCAACCTGGAAGCGGTGAAGGAGATCGCCTACCAGCTCCGGCTTCGCAACATCGGCGGAATCATCATCATCGATTTCATCGACATGGAAAAGGAGGCCAACCGGGAAAAGGTCTGGAACGCGCTGCGGGACGCCACCTACAAGGACAAGAGCAAGTCGAACATCCTGCACATGTCGGAGCTCGGCCTGATCGAAATGACGCGTAAAAGGACGAAGGAGAGCATCGGGCAGGTTTTGTGCGAGCCCTGTCCCTATTGCGAGGGCGAAGGGTATCTGAAGTCCAAGCAGACTATCTGTTACGAGATCCTGAGGGAACTCGAACGGCAGCCCTCCGACTTCTTCGGCCGGGACATCCTGGTCATGGCGCATCCGGAGGTGGTTGCCCGGTTTTGCGACGAGGAGCGGGCGCCGCTGGAAAGGGTGGAGGAAAAGATGCATGCGCGGATCGAGGTCAAGGCCGACGCGAACCTGCATGTGGAACAATACGATATATCCGCACTGGAATCGGAATAAAGAGAACAGGAGGAATGGATGGGCCGGGATATTTCCAGGAAGCTCTTTCAGGAAGCTCAGAAGTGTATACCCGGAGGGGTCAACAGCCCCGTACGGTCGGGCAAGGCGGTCCGGACCGATCCTCTTTTCATCAAAGAGGCCGCGGGATGTCGTATAACCGACGAGGACGGGAACACCTATATTGATTATGTAGGGTCCTGGGGGCCTCTGATCCTGGGGCATTCGCATCCTGACGTCGTGCGCGTCCTGGAAGAAGCCATCAAAAGGGGGACGTCCTACGGCATACCCACTCGGGTCGAGATCGAGATGGCCGAAAAGGTTGTGGAGATGGTCCCCTCGATCGAAATGGTACGGATGGTGAACTCGGGCACGGAAGCCGGCATGAGCGCCATCAGGCTTGCGCGCGGCTTTACGG
>JAEZXS010000207.1 GCA_023442755.1 Pseudomonadota bacterium
GCAAACGATTCCCCCATTCTGAAACTTGAACACCAGCCTTTCGGGGGAACCGGCAACAAGGAGCCCGACGAGCCGTTCCATGAATGGCAAATGTCCTACCAGCATCAGATTATCTTCGCTTTTCAGAGATTTTGCAACGATTGTAACGTCATCGAGCGGACCGATCCCATCGGTTCTTTCCACTTCTTTACCCGGCAGAAGGGCTCCGGCAAAGATCTCGGCGGACTGCGCAGCCCGTTTCTTCCCACTGTGCCGAATTAATGCAGGGCGTACGCCATACATGCGAGCCGTCTCGGCGATACGATTTACGTCTGCGATTCCTTCGGGGGAGAGTCCCTGTTCGGGATCTTGCTCCTTTGGAATGCTCTTGCCGTGCTGAACAAGATAGAGCGCCATGAGAAGCCTTTCGGATGCAGTTGCCGTCGTTTACTGACGGAGCGGTAGCAGTTGAGCTTGATTGCACCCCTGCCACGAGATGGTTAAAAAATTCTAAGAAGTTGACCTCATTTTTTCAAGAAGCAAAGGAATAGAGCATGGAAAGCATGACCGGAAAGGAAAGCTGCTCATACGACGGGCAGATATATACGCATGGTTCTGAACTCTGCATCCTCCGCCGATGGATGATCTGTCTGGATGGAAAATGGCGCGACAAGAAATTGTTCGGATCTTATGTTTCCGTACCTTGACTTCCAGGCAGGCGCAGATCAGGCGGCTGCCTGCTCGCTGCGAAATGCGCTTATTCGGCTGCACAGGTCCCTGAATAATTTTCTTGCGCCCGTATCGGTAGGCTCGAAATGGAGCGCATCTTCCGGGCCAATTGACAGAGCGAAGGCCATCCCGGGCGCATCTTCATTCGCACTGGCAAGAATAAACGACCAGCCCAGATTGAATTTCTTCTCCCGTATGATCCTGGATATTTCCTTATGTGTGAACTCAACGCTGATCCTGTCATGATCCTCCGTTACTATGATCACAAGGAGCCCGTCCGGATTGACGGCATCCGGTTTTTTTTTGAGGCGTTGGTCGACATAGTGGATTGTCCTGCCTATGGCGTCGAGTGCCGCATTCTCTCCTCCAAGAGTGTAAGGTTCGTTTCGAAGCGGTTTGACTTTGTCCAGTTCCGTTCCGTCGTAAAGTGGTTCGTCGTCACGATCGAACAGTGTCAGGGTGAGCTGAACTCTGCCGGGGAGATTCTTTTGGCTGCGGACGCATTCGTTGAATCCGGCTGCCAAATCCTTCCAGATTATTTCCATGGGTCCAGCCCGGCTGATAATGAACACCAGTTCCGTAAAACCGGTATTGGGCATCTTCATCCCCCTTCAAGTACTCTTGGAACTATCCTTATTTATAATGTTAAACATTACAAAGTATTAACGTGAGGAGCCGATGGGGAAATATCACAAGCTTGAAGACTACGGCCTGATCGGAAATCTGGAAAGCTGTGCCCTTGTCGGTATAGACGGGGCGATCGACTGGCTCTGCCTTCCATTTGTCGATTCTCCCAGTGTATTTGCTGCAGTGCTGGATTCCGAAAAGGGCGGGCATTTCCGCATCTGCCCCACGGGGAAATTCGGGTCGAGACAAGCATATATCCATGAGACAAACGTGCTCGAAACGACCTTCGATGCCGGATCGGGGAGCGCTATCCTGACGGATTTCATGCCGGTGCAGCCCAATGCGACCGGTGACCGCCATCGCGTCGTTTTCCGGAAGATCGCGTGCACGCGCGGGAAGATGTCACTAGATGTGGAGTTCAAACCCGGTTTCGATTACGGCCGTGCGGAAACGCAGTGGAAAGAGGAAAAAGGCGGCGTCCTGGCCGGGTGGAAGAATGGAAAACTGTTCTTGCAGAGCCCGATGGAAATGCACATCTCGGGAGGGAGCGCGCGGTGCAGCCTGGAGGTTGAACAGGGGAATACATTCTGGTTCGTGTTGCAGCACGGTCGAAAGCGGAAAAGAGGTGTCGACGAATGCGAACGTGCTCTTAACCGGACCATACTGTTCTGGATGAAATGGCTTCATAGCTCGATAATATCGCGGCCTGCATTGAAGGCGCCCTGGTATGACCTGGTAACGCGTTCGGCCCTCACTTTGAAGCTGCTCACCAATCCGAAAACGGGCGCCGTGATAGCCGCTCCGACCACTTCGCTGCCGGAGGCCATTGGCGGCATCAGAAACTGGGACTATCGCTATTCGTGGATTCGCGACGCATCGTTCACCATCCAGGCATTCGAGCAGCTGGGATATACGGAAGAGGCGCGCGGCTATTTCAAATGGTTGAGGGACGTCAGCTTTGCGAATGCGAAAGAGAGGGGCACGGCCAACATCAAAATAGCCTATACATTCGAGGGGAAGGACGTGCCTCCCGAAGAGGTGCTCGAGAACCTGTCAGGCTACAGGGAATCCAGGCCGGTTCGCATTGGGAATGCGGCATTCGGCCAAGACCAGCTGGATATCTTCGGTGAAATTATCAGCACATTCTTTATGGTGCGAAAGAACGAACGCGACCTGATCCCGCAGTATTGGGGATTCATAAAGGCAATAGTGAACCACGTTTGCGAGTGCTGGGAGAAAAAGGATGCCGGTATCTGGGAACTTCGCGTGGCAGGACGTCAGCTGACGCACTCGAAATTGATGTGTTGGGTGGGTGTGGACCGTGCTCTGAAAATGGCGGAGGAGTTCGGGCTGGATGCCCCTGTCGAAAAATGGGAACGCACGCGCGCTGCCATACGCCGCGCGATACTGGAAAAGGGATTCAGCGGGAAACTGAACAGCTTCGTCCAGGCATTCGATTACGAAGTACTCGATTCGACCGGCTTATTGATTCCGATCATGGGGTTCCTGCCCGCGGACGATCCGCGGGTCCTCGGGACCATAGATGCTGTGAGCAGGCATCTTTCGGAAGAAGGATTGCTGCGCCGCTACGAGGGGGACGACGGATTGCCGGGCAGGGAAGGTGTATTCGTCATATGTTCTTTCTGGCTCGTGCAGGCGCTTGTCCTGGCAGGGGATACGAAGAGGGCGGAAAAGGAGTTCCTGCGCATCCTGAAATACAAAAGCCCCCTCGGTCTTTTCTCCGAAGAGGTCGATGCGCATTCATGCCTGCAGTCGGGGAATTATCCACAGGCCTTCAGCCACATAGGCCTCATCAATGCGGCGCTTTATCTGGGTGCGGGACAGAGAAGAGAAAAGCCCGCTCCCGAGTTGATCGGATCGGAAAAGGCCGAGCAGTAGCGGCTGGAACACCCGGGACGGGGAGAACCATATCCATCGGCATGCACCAGGCAGTAGGCGCAGGAGTCTTCTTATTGCTGACAGTGGTGCTTGATGTTGACCCCTTTGACGATAAAAATCACACTCTCGGCTATATTGGTAGTCTGATCGGCGGCGCGTTCGAGACACCTGGCGGCAATGATGGTCTGCACGGACCTTTCGACCGCGGGCGCTTCTGTAGACATGTATGCCAGCATGTCTTTCAGGATGCGATAATTGAGATCGTCGGCGATATCGTCCATCTTGCACACGTCCATTGCAAGCTCTGCGTTCTCGTTGACAAAAGAGGAAATGACAGACCGCAGCATGTCGACTGCGGTGTCCGCCAGTTCCTGGATTTCCTTGTTCGGGCGCAACGGGGGACGATTGATGAGGAAGCGAGCCCTTTGCGCAATATTGACGGCCTGGTCGGCAATGCGTTCAAGGTCAACGGATATGCGCATGCTGCCGATAATAAAACGAAGGTCGCGCGCCATCGGCTGATCGAGAGCAAGCAGGCGCAAACAGAGGCGATCCACTTCCACTTCCAGGAGATTGATTTCCTGGTCGCCTGCCACCACCTGTTTGACAAGTTCATCATTCCTGGTCACCAATGCTTTTACGGCTTTTTCGAGGGCTTTCTCGGTGAGTGTGGCCATCTGGATGATGATCATCTTGAGCTGTTCGAGGTCTGAGTGAAAACGGCTTTCCATGGATCACTCCCGGTGCCGGCGGCCGGCCGGCATTAGCTGACGCAAATGGTGAATGAAAAAAGTCCGGTATGCTTTCGTGCCGAACTTCACTTGCTTCCCATTCTGCAAAGCACACGAACACAGCAATTGAACTCTGATGGCAGAGACAAGCGAATCAAATATAGACCTAAACAAATACTGGAATAAAGCTGAAAATTCAACAATGAGCTATGTAGCGCAAAGATCGCCGCAATTTCTCGGTGCGACTGCGGTGCGGCGGCGGTTTTCCCGCATGCACAGCCTGGAAGGAGCTGTAGAAAGCACAAACCGGACCCATGAATTGTGAAATGTCGTATAATCAACTGGACCCTTTTTAATATACTTTAAATGACTATTCTGGTATCAAGATGCCCGAAAAATCACCGGCACTTCAGGGAAGAGCCGCGATGCGCCGGTTCAGTAGATCATGAAGGAGACTTTCATGGCCAAGCTTTTTATGAGAATTTTTCTTTCTGCAGTTCTTTTCGCATTCCTTTCAACAGCCGTCATCCCATATGCGTTTTCCGCCGCCCAGGAAGAGACGATTGTCGGAACTGTCGTCAAAGGCTCCAAGGGGTTTGTTATCGAGGCCGATGACGGAGACTATATCGTCAAGGGCAAGGATCTGACCAAAATGGTAGGGAAGATGGTAGAAGTTACCGGAGTCATCACCGAGAGTCCAAAAGGCGACGTGATCGAAGTGAAATCGGTTGAAGAGATTCAGGAGTAAGTCCGCCTGGCTTATCCGGCCCTCATGACGGGCCGGATAAGCCGGCTCCCACCGATCTTTTGAGTTCGTAGAGTTTTGCGTATTTCAAAAATGTTCCGAGTGCTTTTGTCAGCGAGATCATGAAACCGTCGAAACCGCCCACGATAGCCAGCCTGATGAAGTAGTTCCTGAAAAACATCCAGAATGCGCGCAGTAAGGCATCGCCCGGTCCGGCCGTCTTTCCATCGGCATACAATTGCTCCGCGAGCTGGGTGGAGTAGGTGTTGAGCATCCGAAACATGTCGGCATAGGAATCATAGCTGAAATGCTCTATCGGGCAGGCCAGCTTCTCTATCCTGCCGTCAGTGGCCCAGCTTTCGTGCGTAAGTCGCTCGAAGCGGCCCCTGCTCCTTCGCATCATTCTGATACAGTAATCCGGCCACCAATCGCCATATCTTATCCACTTGCCGTGGAAAAAATTCTTCCGGGGAAACGCATATGCATCGGCATGATCCGCCCGGTGAAGAACATCGGAAATAGTGCGTGCAGTCTGTTCGGGAACCCTTTCATCGGCGTCGATTGCCAGTACCCAATCGTTGGCGCATTTGGCAAGGCAGCTGTTGCGCTGCGGTCCATAGCCCTTCCATGGCTCGACATACCATTTTGCTCCGAATTGCCTGGCGATTGCTTCTGTGCCGTCCGTACTCCCGGAGTCGACTATGACTATTTCGTCAGCAAACGAGAGGCTGCCGAGACAGGCGGCCAGTTTGGATTCCGCATTCTTGGTAATGATCGCAACGGAAAGAGGAACGCTATTTCCCATTTTCGCCCTCTTCCTTTAGCCGGATAGCCTCCAGTCGCTCCTTCAGGCTGCACACGCTGCATACCTTGAAGTAAGCAGGTTCGCCACAGTTCTCGCAGAACTTCATCCCGGAAGGGTCGGTTGCCGGCGGCTGTTTATGTCTGAGATAGGAATAGAGAAAGTCCCTCTTCGACCCAGGCATCCTGTTCTCGATGAAATCGAGAGCTTCCTTGATCACGTGGCTGGTTGCCCCGTGCGAGTAGGGACAAGGGGAGGAGAGCGGCTGGATGGAGGCAACGCGGCAGTATGTCCTGAGTTCGTGAGACTCGAGCCGGTAAAGCGGTTTGACTTTTGCCGGCATGAGGGGGTGTGGAGAAGGCAGGTAGGGATACTGCTTGTCCAAGTATTCGGACCTGTGGCGCAGAATGTTTCCCAGAAGGCGGCCGGCCTCATCGTCCAGGTTGTGTCCGGATACGATGGCCCGGTATCCCTCGCGAACGGTGAGCCGGTTAAGATATTGTCTTTTCATGGAGCCGCAGATCGAGCAGATCGAGCGCCGCGTCCTGTCTCGAACCTCTTCCACGGTCCATCCGAATATGTCCTTGAGTGAATATTGCACCCAGGGAAGCCCCCGAGGGGATGCATATTGTCTTACCGCCTCAGCCGAGGCATCCGAGAATTCCGGTATCCCAAGATAGACATGAAGCCCCCTTGTGCGATAACCCAGGCTGGTCAGCAGGTCCCAGACCGCGAGAGAGTCTTTTCCTCCGGATACCGCAATGAGGAGATCGCTATCCCGTGATATTCCGAATTTCTCCATCGCCCGGGAGACCGCAGTCCGGCAGTAGTGAACGAAACATTCCCTGCACAATATCGTGTTGTGGCTGGGGAGCCGGATTTCAGCGCGTGATTTGCACCGCTTGCATTTTGCTCCAGGAGGCAGTTCGCAGACGGGATTTTGCATGATAGACAGTTCCGTTCGCATTGAAGTGGATACACTTTTGACGGCCGATCGTATTCTATTTTGGAAAAAGAGGCTATATTGATTTGACGTAAGCCAAAAAGCCCGGGGAGAAAATATGGATGGAATGCATTACGACGGGATGATCATACGGCCGCCAAGCGAGGCGGACAGTATCCTACTACAGGTTACGCTGGGATGCTCCCACAATAAGTGCACGTTCTGCGGCACATACAAGGACAAGCGGTTTACCATCCGGGATGACGTCACGATCGATCACGATATCGAGTATGCCGCAAAGAATCTTTCCTTTATGCGCAGGGTTTTTTTGATAGACGGCGATGCGCTGATAATCCCCCAGCCTCGGCTCGTGAGGATTCTCACACAAATCCGCGAGAAAATGCCGTGGGTGCAGCGTGTCGGGGTCTACGGCAACGCCAGGGGGATCTTGCGGAAGACGGAAGAAGAACTGGCCGTTTTGCGCAGTCTCGGGCTCGGCATCGTTTATTTCGGCCTCGAAAGCGGGGACAAACAGGTTCTTGAAGAAATAAAGAAAGGCCACTCACCGGAACGGATGATCGAGGCAGGCCGCAGGGTGCGGGCGGCGGGAATGAAGCTTTCGGTCATGGTCATACTCGGTCTCGGCGGTCGCGAGAGATCGCTCGAACATGCCCGTGCAACGGGCTGGGTTCTGACCGCAATCGACCCGAACTACGTGGGAGTGCTGACCCTTATGGTGCATCCCGGTACCGAGCTGGCCCAAGAGGTCGATGCGGGCAGATTCGAACTTCTGCCCCCAGTTGAAATGCTGCAGGAACTGCGGGAGATCCTTGCCAGTACGGATATGACCCGCGGATTGTTTTTCGCAAATCATGCATCCAACTACCTGCCCCTGCGGGTGAAAATGCCCGCGGACAAGAATCGAGCCCTTGCAGCCATAGACAGTGCTCTTCGCGGACAGACCGCCCTGAAGCCGGAATGGATGAGGGGATTTTAAGGAAAGCTTCATCATGATATCGCTGGGGCCACCGGTGTTGCTGATTAATAAACCTGTTCCATTTGCTTATTCGGGACAAGCGGCCGCTGGTTTGCCTCCATGGGGCGATGCACCGAGGTATTCGTGCGAAAGCCGGAATAATTATTGAGAGCTGTTGTCGAGGATTTCTTGTGCGAAGCAGTTATAATAAATGGCAGGAGATTGTCACCTCCTTACGTGAAGAGAGGGAAGGGAAGTGGGGACATCCCACCCTCTCTTCCGTTTTGCGGCGTGAGATCTATTCAAATGAGATGCCTTGGCGAGTACCCCTTTTTGAATTACACCCCCCACCTGGACGGGCCAGAGACAATACTTATGAAACATGGTAGGGCCGGCGCCACATCGAGGCGATCGAGCCTGAAGGCTGAACCCCCGAGTGGCACCCGCTCCTTGCAAAAGTAACGGCCGGCGGCTTCAACACGCATGCAGCCTCATCCTCTCGCATTCCTAATGTTTCGTGCCGGTCAATTCCGAGAGAAGCGAGGCGGCATCTTCGTATCCGAACCGGGTGGCCTCCTGGAGTTTCGAGAGAATCTGATTATACAGGTCCCTGCTCCTTTCCCCTTCCTCTGCCCACATTCGGAAATCCCGGGTACCGTAATCATCGCGGATCTTCGTAACGGCACCCGTTATGATGGAAGCTGCCACCGCGCCGGTCTGGTCGAGCCCTTCTTCAAGGATATGAAGAATTTCAGCCATATTGTCGGCATGCACCATCAGGCTCAGGTCGGGTTTTACGGCAGGTCGCTGCTGTCCCTGTTCTCTGCTGGTTTCCATGAAAACACCTCTCCGGCAAATCGCGCAGGCACCGGATGCCGAAAAGCCGGATAACCGAGCGATTTCCCTAGTTAATTGTGTAAAGCACCAAATTTAAAAATAAAAAGCGAAATGGAATTTTCAACTTTTGGCGACCTGCAGGGAGAACTCCCGGCAGGGACGATGGCGCTTCGGAGCGTGTGGGGAAGCTTATATGACGCGGATGGAAGGTTGCGCAGTCGAGACGGCTCTGCCGATGAGTCGGGCATCGGAAATGCCGGCACCGGCCAGTTTCTCGAGCATCTGCCCGGCCTGCTCCTCGGGAAGGGCAAAGAGCAACCCGCCGGAGGTCTGCGGATCGAAGAGGATCTCCTGCTGCTCGGCGGACAGCTGCAGAGCGATTTCAAGATGGTCTTTCACCAGGCTTCTATTGGGCGCATTACTGCCGGTTGTTTCACCCTTCCTGTACATTTCGAGTGCATTCGGATAAAAGGCCAGCTTCGAGAAGAAAAGCTCGACGCCGACCCCGCTTCCCCGTGCCATTTCGAGAACATGGCCGAGAATGCCGAACCCCGTGATGTCCGTACATGCGTGAATATCGAAGGCTAGAGCAACATCGAGCGCAGTCCGGTTTAGAAAGGCCACCTTCGGGAGCACATGCTCTATTTCCGGCCACGGCAGCCTGCCCGAACGGACAGCGTTGAAAAGGACTCCCGTACCCAGAGGTTTGGTAAGGATCAGTGCATCTCCCGGACGTACCCCGACATTGGTTAGGATGCGATCGGGTGCGACTACCCCCGTAACTGCGAGCCCGTACTTGGGTTCCAGGTCGTCTACAGAATGTCCGCCTGCGAGTGACGCACCGGATTCGACGACTTTTTCGTGCCCGCCCTTGAGAATTTCGCGGAGCACCTCTATTCCGAGCTTTTTTGAGGGAAACATCACCAGGCTCAGTGCCGTAATCGGCCGTCCTCCCATGGCATACACATCGGACAGGGAGTTGGCTGCCGCAATTCTGCCAAACCAGGCCGGGTCGTCCACGGGAGGTGTAATAAAATCCACGGTGGAGATGACGGCCAGTTCCGGAGAAAGACGGTATACTGCGGCGTCGTCGCCGGTTTCAAAACCGACGAGCAGATTGGGGTCCTGCGATTTGGAAAAGCCCTGCAAAACGTCCGACAGCACCGTCGGACCGATTTTGGCCGCTCAACCGCAGGTTCGCGCCAGACTGGTGAGCGTTTTCTTTTTATGAAAAAATAACACCGAATATCCTCCGTCTTGGGACTTGGCGCCCGGCGTGCGCCAGCATCACCATTCTTAATATCACGGCAGACCCCGGTCCGGGCAACAAGAAAAAAAGGAAAATAAGCGGTTGAGTGGGCTTTTAGAGCTTGGCAACCTGCCTGGGTACAGAGTTTTACCGGAACAGGGCGGCGGAGTGATAATTAGGATGCTGGGCCGTATACGGCTGGAGAAGGAGAGGGCGGCTGCTTCCAACCCTTGTTCTGGGCGAGGAAATCCAGATGCAGTGTTGTCCATTCTTCGAGCGGCAGGTAGGGAGGGTACGCCATATCACGCGTGTCGAGCTGCTTGAAGTAGAATTTGCAGAGATTGCAGCAGGTGATGCGGTTGAAAGGCTCAGTCTCGATGGCGAGGTAGCCGAGCGAGTCATGATAGCGATTGTCGCAGTACGGGCACTGGAGCCTGTGCAGGTCCCAGTGAGTTCCGCACCAGGAGCAGAAAGCCTTTCTCTGGCCGTCTCCCACGAGATAGAGCAGTGAGGGGAGAGAGCCGCAGACCGGGCAGAAACCTTTGAGCCAGGATTCAGGGACGGGATCCTTTTTCAGGAGTTCCTCGGCCACTTTTTCCAGGGACGGCCTTATGGCGTTTCTTGCAAGAAAGAGAACGGAGGCCAGTTCCACCGAACCGGCGTCGAACCATTCCTCCCATGGTTCCATTTCGTGGTGCAGAAAGCTTGACCACATTCTCTCCGCTTCGTCGGCGTGAGCCGCAAAAGCGCGCTTCAACAGATCGCAGGCGTCGACGAGGTTCCGGTTGTCCGGGGGGAGTACCTGTCCCGTCATTGACAGAATGCGTTCGGCGGCCCGAATGTCGATGGGAAAATCCCAGCGGTTGAGAAGCGGGAATCCTTCCGCCCAACGGGTGCCTGGTGCTGCAACCGGCGGCGGGTCGAGCCGGATTTCCTCTTTCACCTCCGCCCGGAGAAGAAACAACGGTTCGAGAAAGTCATACAGTTGCGCATAGCTGGGTTTTTCGACTCTCGCCAGAGCGACAGCCCTTTCAATCATATCTTTCTCTTGAGATGCAGCGTTTTCCAAGTGGATGTCCTCTCGCGAAAACATGTTGGTCCACCCGCGGGCCGGGCGGACCAACATATTGCAATTAGATCAGGCGCCAAGAATTCTCTGAAGAATCTGCTTTGCCGGCGCCGCCAGTCTGCTGGGAGCAGGCTGCGGCCGTGCGGATGCAACCGCATTCTTATGGTACTTTTTCGGGTCATCGGTAACAAGATAAATCACCCTGACCTGTGAGGCATCCAGAAGCTGCGCCTTCGGGTATTTGTCTTTGAGCGCTGCCAGCCTTTCGTTCGCCATCTTCAGGATCTCGTCCCGGTCCCCGAAATTGAGAGCCGAAGTCGGGCAGCTTTTGACACATGCGGGCACGAGCCCGCTGCTTATCCGATCGATGCACATGGTACATTTCACGACCTGCCCGGCGGCATTCTGTCTGGGAA
>JAEZXS010000209.1 GCA_023442755.1 Pseudomonadota bacterium
GGTCTTCCTCGCTCATAATGGGCTTCTTGGCGTTCAAGCCATCGACCACGCCCCTGATAAAGGTGTCCTGATCGACTTCCACGCCTTGTTGCTTGAAATCTCTTGTGATTCCGATGCCAATGCTGTAGCTCACCTTTTCCTTCTGGGTTTTGAGCGCCGGTGCGTCCTCTGCCCAGGCATTCGCGGCCAGAATAAGAGCGCCGAGGACAGCTATCGATTTCAATTTCATCTGCATCTCCTTTGGGTTTTGCTTTCTCTCGAGGGGTAATGAAAGGCACTTGTGTGCGGTTTAACATGTAATGAACCGAGTAATCATCCTGAACGACTGCTGCAACAGGCTATTTCGGTCCTACCCGATTCTTCCGATTCAGTTTGTGATATGGCGTGGATAGGGGAGGCAGGTCTTTTGCCGGCCGATCGGGAAAGGGTCGCAGAGAGAAATGAAAGGGAAGGGTGGGGGGGCGCCGGGAACGGCTGAATTCCGGTTTAAGTCCTCAGATTGATGACCTTGATTCCCTTTTTCCTGTATGTTTCGAAATGGACGTCGGTGGTGTAGATGGTTTGGACTTTTTCAGCAAGAAACCCGGCCAGCATCAGGGAATCCACAGCAGGAATACCGAGACCGTGGCTTAGCGCAGCTGCCTTTGACAACGTTTCACCATCCTGAATCCATGAAACGGTGCAGACTGCGGGGATCGCCTCGATAAGAGTTCCTGCACCCTCAATTCTTCTTTTCAGGGACAGCCTTTCTAATTCGAAAAGGGTCAGGCAGGAGACGACGGCTTCCTGTTCGTCCTCGAAAAGTGCCTTCCATACGGAAACCGCTTGGGCATTTCCACGTAGAAATTCGACGAAAAAACCCGTATCAAGGCCGATCATCGGCTCGTCCCTCTTCCACTATTTCGTAAACGTCCGGGGCGACATGAACATGACCGGCAAGTTCCAGGGCCTTCTTCCCCAAGGCACGTTTCCGTTGCACGATCAGGTACTGTTCCACGGCTTCGGTGACCAGGCTGGAGACGGAGATGCGACGGTTTGCTGCTGCACGCTTGAGATTATCGCTCAATTTATCCGGAATGCTGACTGTTAGACGCATTGTAATTCCTCTCGGTTGACCGTAAGCACGATCATATCATACTATATGCGCATAATCAAATGAGCTTGAAGCGCGCAACACTATGATGCTTTGCTCAACAGGTCCGCGTCCCACTCGGTCAGGATCTGGAGAACGGCCGTCTCATCCGGTTTGAGCCCCTCCAGGGCGATGCCGTCGCCGTTGCGCGCCCGGACAAACTGGTGAATCAACCTTCCGTCCGCATAAGATTCCAGTATGGCCGGGTGGACATAGTATTTTTTGCAGGTGGCTTCCCTGTTTCCCAGAACGGATGAGACCTTTTTGATTTCCTCTTTGCGCGGGCGGGTGATTCGAATTCACCCATTTCCACCAGAATACGCGCCGTGTGCACTGTCCCGCCCCAGGTGCGGAAATCTTTGGCAGTGAAATGCTCGCCCGTCGTTTCGTAGTGCGGATATCGCCGTCTTCATTTACCCGGAATAGTTCCTGTCCCGGCAGATCCGCGCATCGCCTAATTATGCGGGTCAGTCGGCGGTCATTTATTTCCAGGGCGTGGTATTTGCCCGATTTACCTCGAAAATGAAAGCGCATGGCCGATCCGGAAACCTCGATGTGATCCGTGCGCAGCGTAGTGAGGCCAAAGGATTCGTTTTCCCTGGCGTACTCCTCGTTTCCGATTCGTATGAGAGACGTTTCGAGCAGGCTTACGACCGTTGCCAACACCCGGTTCCTTGCCAGGCCGTGCCTGGCGAGATCCCTTGCCGTCCGTTGCCGAATGGCCGGAAGGTTTCCGCCGAACAGGACCATTCTGCTGAACTTCGTCTGGCCGCGTATCTCTCCCCACAATTTGTGATAGCGGTACTGTTTCCTGCCCTTTGCATCACGCCCGGTTGCCTGCAGATGGCCGGTTTCAAGCGCAGAGATCCATACATCCCTCCAGGCCGGGGGGATGACGAGAGCCTTTATGCGGCGAAGAATCCTCTCGTCGGTGATGCGTTTTCCATCCGGGGATATATACAGGAATTCCTCACCGGATTTCTCCCTGATTATTCCCGGTTCGCCGTCAGTGACGTAATGCAGCCCGACTATCTCCGCCGACTCGACAGGATCGGTCGACAGGCACGGTTCTGCGGTAAGTTCCATGAGTTGATCGGCGGTTTGTTCCATTGAATTCCTGCTTCGTCGAGGCGTTGAACAAAGCGATAATTGTTACTCCAAATATTAGATATCGTTATAATAATTATGCTTTTTAGGATTGAAAGCGGGAGGGCGCCTTTTCGCAGGATTTCATACTCCATGATTCCGGCTCCCTGGAAGCGCAGGACCGTTCGAATGCCCGGCCATTCGGCATGTGCGCGCAGCGTATTGAAGTCATGAATCAACTTCGCCCGGTTCCGGGAATAGGGTCGATATCAGGACAGGAATCGAGCCCTGAAGGATTGGGTCCACTGATTGATCGTTTGTTATTTTCGGTGTTTATTTGCGATTTATCCTCAAAGGATCGGCCCTCCTCCGTCAGCCAAACTCATTCACTCTACGAAATGCGATGGATTTACGGGCAAAACTCCAATTCATGATTCAAGGTTTTTCTCAAAATGTTAGTGCTTTAATGGGTGCAGTTTTAATTGTCGGTGTGTGTAATTCAGCATACAGCAAAGAATTTGTGACGCATGAAATAAGACTCAATCGTTCTATTCCTTTATCCGATTACTTCATGGAAGGTTTCGCATTTGAATGAATATGGATTTCCGGAGAAGGTGTTATGTTTTCCAATAGGCGCGATGCATGTAACGATGTAAAAAAAGGGAAAGTCCAGGCTGTTATCAAACTGCCCGGACGTCGTGGTGAGAGAGGAATGACCATTGTCGGAGAACTGGTCGGGATAGGTCCCTGGATCATTGTTTTTGACTACGTTCCCATGGGTGAGATGTTGGGAAGCTATCTTCAGGCCGACTGTGAATATTTTCTGAAAAGATATAGAGATGACTCACATTTCATTTCGGGAAAAGGCAGGATTATTTCGGAGACTTCATCGCCCAGAGCATCGATAGTAAATATAGAGACCCGGTGCTGTACTGTAGAGTGCCTCGACCCGATTCCGGGCTCCCGGATCGCCCAACTCCTGTAGCCGCTTTCAAGTCCGATTCCAGTGTTGCACGGTGGGGACGCCGAAGATATTTCAGACCGCATTCATCATATTCTCCACGCACACCTCCTCGCTCCGGCGCTCCGCCCGGTGTTCGGGCAGGGACATCCCCGAAAGCATCAACTTCAGTTGAGAGTACTTCGACGCATCCGGCTTGTCGGACCGAATCAGGTCGAAATTGAACCGCAGGGTCGGTTCGGGAACGGTTTTGTGCGTCATTTCGAGCAGTCTGCACGCCTCGTCCGGCATATCGAGAAGGTACAGCGTTATAGCCAGGTTGTTGTACGGAGCAATCCAACGGGGACATAGCCGCGATGCCAGCATGAAACTCTCTCGCGCAAACGCGATGTGGGGGGCAAAGTCACCGTAAAGCCAGGGCAGGGACTGCCTGAGGTGCAGCCACGGGACATGGCAGAGCAGTATTCTCGAACCGAAATCGAGGTGAATGCGGGACCGCTCCTCGACGGAATTGCAGAACGCGCCTTCTTGAGCATAAAGCCGTTCAACGTTTTCATGCGACCGGTACTTCTCCAGGATCCGGCGCTTCTCCTCCTCCGAGGTGGAATCCTTGTAGCTCAGGGCAGCCTCATGATGCAGATAGCTCCCCAAAAACTCAGGGATGTGCATGGCTTTTTTGTGGAATGCGAAGCGGATATTGAAGTCGTAATCGCCCGCTGCGCGATATTGATCGTCAAAATAGCCCACTTTCGCATGCACCGTTTTTCTCCACATCGGCTGCGGTCCGAAATGAAATTTGAAGAGGACGTCCGGCGCAAAGAAGTCGGGGGATTCAAGCGGCTGCTGCTTCCTGTTTTCCTCAAAGCTCTCGTTGGGGATCATCGAGGTATATATGTCCCCATAGACAAGGTCGATATCGGGGTTATTCTCCAGGGTCTCCATCTGGATCGCGAGCGCGTCCCTTCGGTGGCGGTCATCGGTATTGGCGTTCGTGATATATTTGCCGCCGGCCAGCTTTATGGCCCGGTTCCAGGAAGCATACAGGCTCTCGCGCTCCGTCCGGTAGTACCGGATGTTGTCGTATCTTCGTTGAAACTCTTCCACAATAGCCCGCTCGTTCTGCTCCGAGCCGCTGTCGATAACGATGATTTCCACCTTGTCCGCAATGGTCTGCGCTTCGAGGTCCTCCAGGCACCCTCGCATGAATCTTTCGGAATTGAACGTCGAGACAATGGAGGTAACGGGCCTGTCAGCATCCGAAGCTACGGGCTTCGGCCGGCTTTCGGCCTGTTCGCGCGGCTTCGAGGGGATCATCTGCGGCGATGCGTAGCAGTTCCATTCTCCGTCCATCGGGATGCAGAGATGAGAGCTTGGCGCGATCGAACCGGGGCGCAGACTGCTTCTCGCAAAAAAGGTGTGATCCCGGGCAAGGACGCCCTTGTCGAAAAGCCCGAATGAAAAATCCGGCAGAAGCGATCTGACCCGGAGCAAGTTCCGGTCGAGCCTTTTCAGGTAGGGGATGTAGCACAGGCGCAGCGCATCTTCCGGTAGTGCGTAGGCAGGGTATTTTGCCGGGATTACCACATCCGGACTGTCGAACAGGAGCGAATGGAAGTGGTAGAAGACCAGGGGGTGACCATCGACGAGCACCCGGCCATCCGGGTCGAGGGCGAACCGGTACGGCTGATGGTTCCAGGGGGCGACGCCTGCGCCGATGTTCCGGAGGACCCTGACACCCCGAAAGCGGGTCGGCCAGTCGTTCAGATAGCCCTGGTCGGCGAATTTGCCGTTTTCGGGGCGTCCGTAGCACCATTCGATGCAGCGGTCCCTCCACC
>JAEZXS010000214.1 GCA_023442755.1 Pseudomonadota bacterium
TCTACATAGGCAATATCCCTGGACACCCGGCCGAAAATACGAAATGCCCGCAGTGCGGGGAAACGGTTATCACCCGGATCGGATTCAGCGTCAAAGCCGTTTCACTGAAGGATGGAAAATGCCCGAAATGCGGCCGCAGCATTCCCGGGATATGGGGAATTGCCTGATCGGGTCAAAAACGGCCCTCTTTTCTCCTTCCGAGCAGTGCGAGTGAGCTTGCCAGGCATCCTGCCGCCAATACCAGGAGTGTCCGGGGTATACCTAGAGCGGGTATCAGGAAAAGAGAGCCCGATATCGCGCCGAGGGCCGCTCCGGTCAGGTCGGCCGCGTAAAGAAGTGTCCCCGCCGACCGGTTGCCGGGATCTTTCGTCGTCGCGGAAACCGCAAGGGAAAACTGCATCCCTCCCAGCATTCCTGCCATACAAGCAAGAATCAACGACACGATCAGAACCGGTCCCGCTCCGAGGCCGGCCGCCGGGAATTTCTCGAAAAGGGTCAGCACCACCAAGATGGAGCCCGCAAGAGCTGCGAATCCCGTCTGGACGAAGAACAAGCCAGGAAGGGCGTTTGTGCCCCTGGCTTCAGCCTTTCGGCCGAGCGCCCCACCGGCGGCAAGTCCCGCCATGACAACGGAAATGATCAGCGCGAGTTGTTCGTACATTGAACCGCTCAGCACCTGGAAGACAATTATAAGGATTATCTCCAGCAGAATAAGCGCCGCTCCGCACACGCCCGAATTGAAAACGACCGCGGTGTTTGAGCCCAAGCCGGTTCTCAACAGGAGGGGAAGTGCGAAAAAGATCAGAAAGAACCCTGCAAGCTGCAGGCTCCGCTCCGCTCCGGAAATGTATGCGAAGAGCCTGCCCAGGGTAGGGTGGACCTGCGCCCCCCAGAAACCGAGGGCGTACAGGTAGCAAACGGGTTCGAAATCGCGATTGATGCCGGAATTACCCGTGCCGCCGAGCACGGAGTCCAGGTATGCCAGGCGAAACGGGTTCATGCAGTCTGCCAGGTAGAAATCTCGAACGTAATGAAGATCGAGCCCTCTTTCGGCTATTCGACGGGAAAGGACGTCCGGGTCGCTCGTCAGGGGGCAGCTTCCGTCCGAGGCAAAGAAATGGGCCGCATCCCCGGGAAAAACCAGCACGGATGGGAAAACCGCCTTGAGCGTCCGGTGAAGCGACTGGAGAAGGGCCGCCTCACGTGGACCGACGATGTTGGGAGAAGCGGGTGCAGTGAACGAAAGGATGCCGCCCGGTGCCAGCAGGCCTTTTATCCGGGTAAAGAACTCCACCGTGTAAAAACGGTTGGTCGCTGCGTTGACCGGTTCCCCGACCCTCAGAATGATCACGTCATAATCGCGGGAGGCGGTCTTCGAAAACCGGTTGGGATCCATGTAAATGAGGTGAAGCCGTGGATCGTTCAGGGATTTGGTAAAAGCGGCAGGCAGGGCTTCCGCCTCGAAAGCGACGAATTCTCGGTCGGGCTGTACGTAATCGATTCGTTCCAGGCCCACGTTGTTTTCAAGCTGTGCAAGGACCTCAGGCGAGAAATCGCCGATTGCCAGGACCTTCTTGGGGGCGGGGTGTTCGAGAAGTGGGAGTTGTGCGGTCTGCTCCGCGGTTTGAGGGTCGGGGACAGAATGCGTCCAGAGCCCGTTGGAAAAAAGCGAGAATTGATCGGCATTCTGCAAGAGAGCCAGGTTCCGGTAAGGGGTGTCGCGCGACGCCAGAAAGTGTTTTCCCCACTGAAGGAGCTTCGTCCTTTGGTCAAGTTTTTCCGAATAGCCGTAAAAGACAGCGCCCAGGAGCAGTACCGGTATGAGGCCGAAGGCGGCGATCCTGCCCGGGGCGGTGCGGCCGATAAGGACCACGGCTGCGGTCGAGAGGAGAAAAAGGCACAGGAGGATGCTGCCATGAAGTGCAGGAAAATGAGGGAGGAGCAGGAAGTAGAAGATGAGGCCCCCCGCTCCCGAGCCCGCAGCTTCAGCCAAGTAGATGGGCATGGCTCCGTTTTCGTCCTGTACGGACAAATCCGATGCCAGGTTCCATGCGATGGCGAAAACGGCGCCCGAAAGCATGCAGAAAGGGGCGGTGGAGGAAAGCGCGATGAGAATCATCGAGCCCGGCGATATCATGGAGCCCGGAGGAATGGACCAGACAAACCGGGCCGCGCGGATCCATGCAATCGTTAACGGGAGGGCGAGGGAGAGCAGGCAAAAACCGAACAGGAGGGTCTTTGCGCTAATCGCACCTTTATGCCGAAAGCGGCCGGCCGCTCCGCTTCCGGCTGCGGTACAGAGGAGCCAGCAGGCGAGGATGAGGCCTGCTGAAAGTTCGTTTCCGTAAAAGAGAACGAGCAGTTCCCGCAACACCTGGATCTGTCCGATCGCGGCGGCCATGCCCATCAGAAAAGCCGATGCGGCGACAGGAAAGATCGCTCTGTGCGGGGCCAATCCCATAGGCTGATATCCCTTGGGAATGCGGGTTACTTCTCCGGGAAGAAGCGGTACCTGGCCGTGCCGTCCCGTTCGACCTGCTTGACCAGGCCGTATTCCCATTCGAAATAGGCCAGTTTGAGCTCCACAGGCGCGTCCGGGTGCATGTAGGGCATATACCAGGCATCGTCTACGTCGCTGATGGGATGCTCCATCCCCTCCGCCGTTGTAAGCCCGGCCGCAAGCCATGCCTTTGTACCGCCTTCGAGTACGAGCAGTCTGGGTTTGAATCCGGCCTGCTTCAAATCCTTTGCTGCGAGATGGGCCAGATCGCCGTTTTCCGACGTCAGGACGACCGTCTCGAAAGACGGCAGTTTGGCGATGTCAACGGGAAGACGCGAACGTATTGCCCACCATGCTCCGGGGATGTGGCTCGCTTTGTATGATGCGCTGGAACCTACGTCCAGCACAGCCGCTCTATTGGCGGCATTGCGCAGAACGGCCGACAGTTCCCCGGCCGTTATTGCGGGGGCTTTCTCGAACTCCGGTAAGCGGGGTTTGAAGGGATCGGTGGTCAAGGGCAGGCCCATGATTCCGTTTTCCAGGACAAACACGTCTTGCCAGCCCATTTGGATCATCCATGATGCCGTCATGATCGCACGGACTTCCGTGTCGTCGAGGAGCACCATTCGCGCGTTGAAAACGCTAACAAACTCGTCGGTTGCCTGGACGAGCTGGCCTCCCTGCGCATTGCGCGACCCTTCCAGGTGCCCGGCCTTGTATTCGTCCGGCAGTCGCACGTCAAAAACATATGTCGTTCTGACACCCTCGGCCATCCACTGCTTCAGGGTATCGTAGGATACTTTTCTGACGCCGAAACGTTTTGCAACCGAAGCAGCGCACTTCCTGGCCCTGGCAAGTCCTTCGGAAGATGGTGGGGGCGCCGACCGGGTTTGTCCGTATTCCAGTTCGAATCCCGCGAGCTGCCAGCCCATTGTTCCGTTTCTCAGGGCGGCGATCCTGTTGGGAATGCCTGCGTTTACGAGCGATTGTGTTCCGATGATGCTCCGCGTGCGGCCCGCGCAATGGACCAGCACCATGGTCTCGGGGGCAGGCGCCATGTCGTGTACCCTGTAGGCCAGTTCCGCACCGGGGGCGTCCACGCTGCCCGGGATCGTCATGCGGTGGTATTCGTTTTGAGGCCTGCTGTCGAGGATGACCTGCCTTTCGCGATTGACGAGTATCTTATGCTCATCTTCCGGAGTTATGAACGGGGTGTTGTATTTCTCAGCTACCCACTCCCCGAATGCCTTGCTGTACGAACCGTTGCCGGTGAACAGCTCTAAACCGGCCTCTTTCCAGGCGGGAACGCCGCCCTGTAGAACGGCGACATTGCTGTAACCGAGTTCGAGCAGACGGGCATATGCCCTTTCAGCCAGACCGCAGGGGTCCGAAGGTCCGTCGTCCACGAGCACGATTCGGGTTGCCGGCCGGGGGACGAGATCGCCGATGAGCAGTTCGATCTGTCCGAGCGGGACACAGGTAGAGAGGAGCAGATGGCCTTTGGAATAGGGATTGCGTTCCCTTACATCCAGCAGGGCAAACTCGGCGTCCGTTTTCACGCTTTCCTTAAGCTGAAGTGCCGTCACGAATTGCATGTCAACCACCTCTACTCGGGTTAGGGAATAGTGCCCCGCCGGCCCTCCGTTGGGGGGCGGGGCTAAACGGAACCACAATAGACTTCTCGATGGCTCTTTGCAATGTTTATGCGGCTTTGCGGGGGGAGCAACCGACTTTCGGATCGATATCATAAATTGACGGAAAAGGTTTTCCGCCTGAGTCTGACTAAACTGGATAATTTTTCACATTTGATTGTGATTAGTTTCGCTTGACATGAGATCCATTGTGCAATAGAGTGCATCTTGCGTGCTATTCCTGTTCTTTATACGGTGTTTGTATCGAAAAATCCCAAAATCACTCAACGGCAATTTCGCCGAGCCGCACAGCTGCACTTCGTAAATCTGCCTGCCTCTTCACTCCATTTTCCTGAAATCCGCCCCGGTGTTGCGCGCCTGCATCGGGGTAATTCAGAGCAAAACGGTTCCGGGAAACCCCGCGATCGACGCTCGGTCGCACAGACGTTTGTCGCGGAGCATTTTTGTGAACCCGATTTAGGACTTCGGGCAAGTGGACGGGTTCCGACGGAACATGCCGGCCCGCCCTGAAATTCTGACGAGGGAGATGATCATGAAACAGAAAGTACAGGAGATTTGTTCGCGTCATCACGGTACGCGGGATGCCCTGATTCCGATACTGCAGGACATCCAGGGCGAGTACGGCTACCTACCGCCCGCGGCCATGGATGCTGCAGCAAGGTTTTGCCATATCTCACCGGTTGAGGTGTACGGGGTGGCGACATTCTACGCACAGTTCAAGTTCGACCCTGTGGGGAAAAACAGCATCATGGTCTGTCAGGGAACTGCATGCCACGTCATGGGCGGTGCACGCATCCTCGAGGAAGTGATGAACCAGCTCGGCGTCAAGCCCGGCCAGACGACAAAAGACGGCAAGTTCACTTTGGAGACCGTCGCCTGCATCGGCGCCTGCGCGCTGGCGCCTGCGATGTTTGTCAACAAGGATACCCACGGTCGAATGAAACCCGAGAAAATAGCGGAGATTCTGAATGGAGCCGGCAATTAGGATAGAACCAGGAAAGGAGCGTCAGGTGCTCGTCTGTCGGGGCACCGGCTGTGAATCTCAGAAAGCCAACCTCATATACACCAACCTGCAGAAAGAATTGGACAAGGCCGGCCTCAGCGGCACGGTTGAAGTCAAGTTCACCGGATGCCATGGTTTTTGCCAGCAGGGACCGACGGTGATGGTCATGCCGGCGGGTACCTTCTACTGCAATGTGACACCTGATGATGTGTCCGAAATTGTGGAAGAAGACCTGCAGAAAGGCGAGCCTGTCGAGAGGCTGCTTTTCCTCGACCCGAAGACCAAGGACCGCGTCCTAAGTTTCCGGGATATGAAGTATTTCAACCCGCAGCGCCGGATTGTCCTGCGAAATTGCGGGTTCATCAATCCTGAAGACATAGAAGACTATCTCCAGACCGGCGGTTACCAGGGGATCAAGAAAGCGCTGACGATGACTCAGCAGGAGGTCATTGACGAAATGAAGCGCTCCGGCCTCAGAGGCAGGGGCGGCGGCGGTTTCCCCACTGGCATGAAATGGGAGTTCTGCAACAGGTCGGTCGCGGATCAGAAATACATCATCTGCAACGCCGATGAAGGTGATCCCGGGGCATTCATGGACCGTGCGGTCCTCGAAGGCGATCCGCACAGTGTCCTCGAGGGCATGATGATCGGCGGGTATGCGATCGGGGCGACCAAAGCGTACGTATACGTGCGGGCGGAATACCCGATGGCCTACGAGCGGACCCTTATTGCCCTGGATCAGGCAAGGCAGCGCGGGTTCCTGGGGAAGAACATATTCGGATCGAATTTCGATTTCGACGTAAAGGTGAAGCTCGGCGCCGGAGCGTTTGTCTGCGGTGAAGAAACGGCGCTCATGGCTTCCATCGAAGGACGGCGCGGAATGCCGAATCCGAGGCCTCCTTTCCCGGCAGTCAAGGGTCTTTTCGGCAAGCCTACCAATATCAACAATGTCGAAACCTTCGCGAACATTGCCGTCATAATGACCAAGGGAGGGGAATGGTTCGCATCGGTAGGGACTGAGAAGAGCAAGGGAACCAAAGTTTTTGCGCTTGCCGGAAAGATATCCTATAGCGGCCTGGTGGAAATTCCGATGGGTACGCCGCTGCGTGAAATCATCGAGGATATCGGCGGCGGCATTCCCAACAAGCGGAAGTTCAAGGCCGCTCAAACCGGTGGCCCGTCGGGCGGTTGTATCCCCTTTTCGCACTTTGACGTGCCCATGGATTACGAAAACC
>JAEZXS010000174.1 GCA_023442755.1 Pseudomonadota bacterium
GGGTGTCGAACAGGGTGACGTAGTCGACGCAATGGAGGGATGCGACCATTTCCGCCCGCTCCATCTCCGGAACGACAGGCCGGTCCGGTCCCTTGATCTGCCTGATCGAAGCATCCGTGTTCACCGCCACGACCAGAGCATCGCCAAGACTGCGCGCCTCCTCCAGGTAGCGGACGTGTCCGATGTGCAGCAGATCGAAGCATCCGTTGGTAAAAACAACTTTGCCGTCCCGATTTCGGACGGCATCACAAAGCGGTCTCAGTTCCGCAAGGGTTTTGATTTTCTGAAGTGCCCTCAAGCCGTTTTACTCGTCGCTTCCGCCTTCATTGCTTCCCACATGACTTCCTCAGCCGCCTGGATTTCGTCCTGGGCGGCGTCGGAGCCGAGATAAAAGATCTCGCAGTCAAGGACGTCTATAAGTCCTTCCCGGTACATCTGGAGCCAGAATGGCAGGCTGGGACGGCACGCCGGTTCGGGAGCGGGAAGGTCCGGAAACTCCAGGTATATCGGACCCTTGAAGACGTTCCTCAGCCACTTGAGAGTGGCGCGGCCCTTGCCCTGGCGCTTCTTGCCCGCGACCTCAAGGCAGTACAGGGTGACCTCCTTAGCCCCGCTTTCCGTAAGGCACAGGCTCAATTCTCCCCGGGAACAGCCCGATTTTTCAAACCGGACGATCTCAGTCTGCCCGTAACCCTTCAATATAGTAAGTAATTCCGGAATTGAACGGCTATCGAGGGCCCCTTCCCACCTGGCATCCTTCCATTTGATACCCGCCACGTTCTTCCGCTCCGGAAATCTTGCTTGCAAGATGATTTTTGTATATCAGCACGCTGCGCATCTTCCGCTTTGCCGTCAGAAGCGCACGGTGCAAATCCGGTTCCCACAAAGAGGCGACCGGGAAAGTGTCGTCACTCTGATCGACACGAAATGAACTAAGAGGAGGATCTTTTTTCGAGCAGGCCCTGCTTTCAAAGAGGAGCACTCAGTAATGGCGCCCCTTTTTCAAAACCACCGGGTGTATCCCCAATCTCTCCATTTCGGGGCAAAGCTCGTACAACTTCGACTCGAGTCCTTCAGATCGCATATGTCTTTCCGCAGAAAGTATGATGAGCCGCAGGTTGAAAAGACAACGAACATGTGAACTGGAACGGTGCCGAATGACAGCCGGCACGACGACTTTGCGCATTTACAGGCGGAGCTGGCGTAAAGCTTCGAAGAGAGCAACCCCGACAGAAGTCGCTAAATTGAGGCTTCGAACTCTGGCCCTGTCGATTGGTATTTTTAGCACATTTCCGGGGAAATTTGCAAGAAGTTCCTGGGGCAGGCCGCGGGTCTCGGGACCGAACACCAGGCAATCCCCGGGTTGAAAGTCGAAATCATAGTAGAGCCGGCCGGCATGGGCCGAAAAATAAACAAGCCTTTTGTGCGGTATGCCGGCCCGGGCCGTTTCGAAGTCCGGGAACAATTTCATTCGCACGTAGGGCCAGTAGTCGAGCCCCGCACGTTTGAGATATTTATCGGTAATGCGAAAACCGAGCGGCTCGACCAGGTAGAGAGGAGTCCTGGTCCCCGCGCAGGTTCTTGCTATATTCCCGGTGTTCTGCGGTATTTCCGGCTGATAGAGGACAACGGATACAGGGTTGCGAGTGTGCTCACTCATGCTCACGTCAAAATCCATCGACTCGCGGCACAACGCGGATCATTTGCTGTCGTTTGTCCGGACGGCCCGGACAAAGAGGTTAGCATAATTCTCCTCGACCAGGTACATATCGCCGTAATAAAAATCGGCGTAGCACGCCTGGTGCCCCTCGGCTTGGGTGGACGACCAGCAGTTTCTCTGATTTTCGAACGCCGGGTCAATAAACAGCCCGCTTCGCCGGTCCTCTTCGGGCAGGATGAGCGTTGCCAGCTCCTCCCGGGTTGGATAGCGCCAGTCGTCAAACCCTGCGAAACTTTGTGCATTGAGTTTTTCGATATATTCGAAGCCGGCCTTCCAGACCATCCTCTCCGAAGATGCGCCGCGCTGCCACATCAGGCCGGTTTTCTCGTCAATAACTACCATGTTTCCCTCCGGAACAAAACGATTGTGCATAATGCCTCCAAAAGATACCCGATCGACTCGAACTGCACGAGTCTCAGCTGCACTCCCGCATCAGAACAGGATTCGGGATTGTCCCTAATGGTATTATCATAAAAAGTATGAAACGCGAACGGATATTATTCAGTGGGCATGGTCGTGTGCATCATGCTCGAATGTCCGGTCCGGATGATGGTGGCGATGCTCCCCGTGCTCTCCCTCATGCCGGTGTTCATGCGTTTGAGATCCACCCCTGTGCTCATGCTCGTGTTCGTGTACATGCTCATGTTCATGTGCATGCTGATGCGCGTGTTCGTGCACGTGCGTCATATCTCCATGCCGGTGCTCGTGTGTATGGATGTGAACGTGGGGGTGTTCGTGTTCATGTGTGTGTTCATGGGTTCCTTCCATCGGTGAATCCTCCGTTATGTACAGGTTTATCTACTTGACGTTATGCAGGATAGCGCAGACCGTCAATACCCGGACAAACAGCCCCTCCGTCCCGTTCACTTTTCCCGTTTTCGAAAAGTCCTCAATTATTTACACAAAGTTGCCGTTTACTGTATTCTGAAAAGGGGTGTTTTTTGCGCCAGGTGATTTCACTGCCCGGCGGGATGAGCCCTGGCGCAAATCGATTCGACCGTTTTTTTGCCTTCGGCAAATTCTTATTGTTAATTACATGCATTATCCGTTCGTGGTATAAGGCCTATCCCAGCGGGGTTTTTATCTGGAAATAATAACTTGCGGGCGGAAAGTTTAAAGGAACACACCATGACTCCCAGTTCTTTAAACGCACAGGAAATCCGCTACCAGATTTCACAGATCAAAGAGATACCATCCTTGCCGCAATCCGTGCACAGGCTCATCGAGATCATCAACGATGAGGTAGAATCGGCCGAAGAACTGGAGAGTATCATCAGCTACGACCAGGCCCTCACGGCCAAGATGCTGCGGATCGCAAATTCGACCTATTATGGATATCGCAAGAAGATAAGGACCCTTGCCGGGGCCATTCTGACTATCGGGCTGACGCAGGCAAGATCGATATGCCTGTTCACGCTGCTCAACAGCCTGCTCACCAATGGCAGGAAACTCGACCCCGCCCATCGTGAGCGCCTTTGGAAACATTCTTTCGCCTCCTCCAGGATCGCTGCCGAGATCGCTAAAAAGCGGCCCTGGATGAAACTGAAGGAGGCTGCCATTCTCGGGTTGATGCACGACATAGGCCACGTGGTGATGGCGATGCATTTCCGCGAGCAGTTCGAGTACATCGTGGAGCTTGCCGATCAGCGGAAAAACCCGCTGTGGTGTGTCGAGATGCAGACCGGGCTTTCCCATACCGAGATCGGAAAGTACCTGGCCGCCCGCTGGGCTTTACCGGAAGTATTTCAGAACGTCATCGAATTTCACCATTCACCCGATAAGTGCAAGTCCTTTCAAGTCGAGACAAAGCTGATTTACCTTGCCAATATTTTGGCTAATTCCCGGGAATTTCCGGAACTGCTGAATGACGAGGCTACCCTCGCATATTGCAGAGACCTTTACATCTCCGAGGAAGAATGGGAGGAATACCAGGACGGCCTCAAGTTAATCTGGCCTGAAGTGGAACAGCTTTGGAATCTGCTCAGCTAAAGAGGGAAGAGGATGGACCACCTGGTTAAAGAAGCTTTAAAAATCAGCATACTGGGCGCGGAAAGCCAGCACGAGGAAGTAACGCGCTTTCTGGCAATGATTCAGCGTTTTGCACAGACCCTGTCCCAGAGTTCCGATCCGGTTCAGGTGTGCGCGCGTTTCGTCCAGATCATTATCGAGGAAACAAGCTTCGAGAACTGTTCCATACTCTTTTGGGATCATGACAGGCACAACCTGTCCCTCGTCTCCGCCTATGGCCTGGAAGACCAGCTCGGGGCCGGTGCCGGCCGCAGGTACAGGCAGAATCTGCGCTTTTCGTTCGGTGAAGGTATTGCCGGCCGGGTTTTCAGTTCGCGCAAAGCTGTCTTTATCGAAGACACCGCGACGGACCCGATTCCGGATTTGAAAGATTCGGTAATCACGCCCGTTTGCCTGGCTTCCATACCGCTCATGCACCTGGGTGTGCTGAACGTGAGCGCCTACCACCCGCAGTCTTTCCCGCATCATACCCGGCGCAACTGGGAGATACTGGGAAACATCGTGGCATACTTTATAGTCGGCCTTCAATATGCCACCGAGGAACAGCTGGATGAAGCATCCGGGCAGGACATGAAAGCCGCACCCGCAGCAGGATCATTTTCGAGTCCCCCCCGGGAATTATCCGTTCCGATCTCCGAGGTGGTTCTGGACCGTATGCCGCAGGGGATTTGCATCCTGGACGACGACGGCAATATCATCCAGCTCAACAGCAGCATTCGGAAAATGCAGGGGGACAGGCTTCCCGGGGAGATAATCGGGCGCTCTCCCGCGCTTTTGTTCCAGGACCCGAGCGTTTTCGAAAAACTCCTGGGCAGGGTTGCGGACTCCGAGTCCGGACAGGTCGAAAAAACGGACGTGCACCTGATGAGTACGTCCGGTGAGACTTTCCTTGCGGACATCAACCTGGTGCGGCTCCCGAAAGACTCCGGCGGGTATCTGCTTGTCATCGAAGATGTCACGAAAAAGAAAGCTTTTTCCGAAAAGATCGTCCAGTCGGAAAAACTCGCGGCCCTGGGGACGATGGCGGGCGGCGTTTCGCATGATTTCAATAACCTGCTGATGGCGATTTTGGGCCATATTCAGCTCATCCTCCCCCAGATTGAAAACGAGGAAATCCAGCGCAGGCTGCAAAACATCGAAAAGGCCGTCTACGACGGCTCCAATACCGTGCGCAGGCTGCAAAGATTCACCGAGCGGGACCGCGATCCCAAGGCGATGGCTTCCACGGTCGATATCGGGGAAGCGGTAAGGGATGTGGTCGATCTGACCCGTCCGCGGTGGAAGAATTTCATGGAGAGGTCCGGGCACAAGATCAATATCCAATGCGACCTGGTGCCGAACTGCCTTGCTGCCATCAATGCATCCGATCTGCGTGAGGTGCTCACGAACCTTCTGCTCAACGCCATTGACGCCATGCCGAACGGCGGAACCCTCACCTTCACCACGCGGTGCAGCGGGGAACACGTCGTTCTGCAGGTCTCCGACACCGGTATCGGGATGAGCAAGGACATTGCCGAAAAGATCTTCGATCCGTTCTTTACGACTAAGGGCGTCGGGAACTCGGGGCTGGGCCTGAGCGTCTCATGGAGCCTGCTGGCGCGGTATGGCGGGGAAGTGCAGGTAAAAAGCAAGCCCGGCAAGGGAACGACTTTCATAATCAAGCTCGCAAGGGCCGAAGCCGCAAAGTCGCAGCCTGCAGCCCGGACGGGCGAGGATACCAGTTCCTACCGCCTGCTGCTGGTCGAGGACGATCCGGAAATTCTGAATATCCTGCGCGATATGCTGAGGCTGAAGGGCCACCGGGTGGTGGCGACGAGCGACGGTACGAAGGCGCTGGACCTGATAGACAACTCCAATTTCGACCTTGTGCTGACCGACCTGGGGATGCCCGTGGTGAGCGGCTGGGAAATAGCGAAGCGGGTCAAAACCAAGAGCCGGAAAACGCCCGTTGTGATGATAACCGGGTGGGGCGGCCAGTACGAAGAAGAAGACCTGAGCAGCCGCGGCGTGGACCTGATGCTTGCAAAGCCGCTGAGCTGGGATAAGCTGCTGCAGTCGATCGAAAAAATGCTCTAGGCGGTAACATCCTGCCCGATCCGGCCTCGGCGCCTGCGTGCGCCCATTACCGCAAGCCGTGAAAAAGAATTAAAAAGAATATGGATCTCGGCTTTCGAGACTGTGCCACAATCGATGGCGGTTTTGGAGTTCCCCACTCTCGTAGTCAAAAAAACGGCTAATAACAACGACGTCGTCCCGGCGAAGGCCGGGAGCCAGGCTTTATCCCACATTTGCTTGCATTTTTCCTCGTTGTTTGGATTATGACACAGTCTCATTCCGCCGGAATGACGATACAGCCGGCACTACTGCTTGTAGTGCCCCGTTATCGTGGCCTGCTGAATGATCTTCCCCTTGATCGCGTTCTGAAAATCGGAACGGGATGCCGAGGCCGGGAGGTCGATTTTATCGACGTTCAGCGCATAAAGGGTGACGACGTAGGAATGGGAGCCCGTCCCTTTGGGGGGCTGGGGGCCGCCGTAGCCCGTTGTGCCGAACGAATTCTTCGCCTCTACCGCTCCCGGAGGCATATTCTTCCCGGATGCCCCTTCGGGAAGGGACGTCACGCCGGCGGGGATATTTGCCACCAGCCAGTGAACCCAGTTGTTCGCGACGGGGTGGATATCTATGATGGACAGGGCGAAGGACTTTGCGCCTTCGGGAACACCACTCCACTGAAGGGGAATCGAGACGTTCTGCCCTCCGGCTGCCGGGCGGGCATGCTTTGCCGGCATGTCGCCTCCATCCTTGAATGCCGGGGACATCAGCTCCAGGGCGCCCGCAGCACTTGCCGCCCCGAAAAACACGATCCAGAAAAGCATAACTGCCGGAAACAGGAACACTGCCTTTTCCATGATAGCCTCCTTCCCGCTCTGCGGTATACCCTTGAATATAAGGATGCAGCTTTCGGCCGCACGCGAAGAAAGGCACAGGCGCAGGCCTGATCGGACGATTCAATTCGGACGGGCGCGCTTCGGCGTGCAGGGCCGGCTCCCCACGTTTTTAGCGTTTCTTGTTCAAGGAGCGCCGCAGAGGGTCCGGAAAGCGCAGGTTTCCTTGCACGGCTGGTTTTCCCTGAGCCAGAAGGGGGAGACATCGCCCGCGAGGATTCGGTTGAGCGAGGCCGAGACGCGGCTTTCCCAGGCCGCGAGTTCCGCTTCGCTGTCTTCCGCGGGATCGAAAAGGAGGTGGTGTTTCATGTTGCCGGGCGAACTCAGTTCGATATATCCCGCCCCGCTTTTTACGCTGCCTGCTGCAAGCGGCTCGATCAGCCCCCGGTTGAGGGCGAGGAGGTAGGCGGGGAGTTGGGGTTCCACGATTTCTTCCCGGACGTCCTTCTTCTTCGGGACGCTTCCGGTTTTGTAATCCCAGCAGATGGCGCCGAGTTCCGGATGGGTATCGATGCGGTCGAGCCGTCCCTTGAGGGTGGCTGGGCAGCCGTCGATTCCCATGCTGGTGAAGCCTGACTCCACCGCAGTCCAGGACCAGCCGGAGTCGAGCCGTTTCCATTCCTCTTCCAGCCACCTGGCGAGCAGGCCCGGGTACCGGGGTTCTCCGACGAGCCGTTCCAGTTCGACCTGCCACGACGCCCGGGAAATCATCGGCGCGAGCTTTTCCCGAATCGTCTTTTCGAGAAGCTCGCGGAGGTCCTCGAAGGTCGCATCGCCCGCCTTGAGCGCGGGGATTGCGCGGGAAACGAAGGTCGCCAGGATCGAATGGACGACCTGCCCTCTTTCCGCCGGCGGGATGCCCGCCTCGAATTCCTCCATCTCCTCCAGTTCGAGAACGTGCTGGAAGAAAAAGAGCGCCGGACAGAGCAGGGCGGGTTTGAGCCGGCTGACGGCCACCGGTTCGGCCAGGTGGAGCGGCGTCGTGCGGAAATCTTCCTCTCGTTCTGCCGGGAATGCATTTTCGGGAAAGAGCAAGGCTTCTTTGTCAGGTCCCGCGGACATGATCCCGGAGATGCTCTGCTGGACCCATCGCGCCCTCTGCATTGCCGGCACCGGGTCTTTCCAGGGGATCACCGGATCGACTTTCTTCTCGTCTCCTGCCGCCCAGAAAGGCGAGGGCAGGCAGACTTCGCCGTCCCGTCCCATGGCGGGCCGGCTCACCACGATTTCCTCCGCCGCGGCAAGCAGATTTCCGTAAAGGTAGCGGGCAAATTCGTACTGGCTCTCTATGGTGCCTCCGAGCACCTTCTTGCGTTCGGAAGAGGAAAGCAGGGGAAGGGAGCGGACCGGCTGCGGGAGGGCGCCCGACACAAGGCCGGGAAGGAAAATCTTTTTGAAGGTCAGCCCGCGCGCATCGAGCCTGTTAAGCACCTGGATTCCGGCATCTTCGACACCACTTCGCTGGACCGGGGTGCGCGAGGCGGTCGCTTTGACGATCTCGTGGAATTCGGACGCTGAGACGGGGCTGTCGGAAAAATCCCGTTCGAACTGGGAGAGCATGGCCTCCATGTCTTCCCACGCGATCTGGTCCAGTTCGTTTGCGATCACCGGAAACTGGAATGCATTCCACAGCCTGCGCAGGGCTCCCGTCCAGTGTGAAACCGGTTTCCTGCCGTTCTGGAGCAGTGGCGCCAGGGCAGCGCCGAGTTCAACACCCTGTTCTGGAAAGATTTCTCCGGCAATCCCGCGAACGGCTTCGAGAAGCGCGTCGATGCCGCTCTCGATGCTCTCCTTCCGCCAGGTACGGTCCCAGAGGCTGAAACTGCGGCTCCAGCGCGAAAACGAGCCGTAATGGGAAGACCTGAGGAGGGCGAAGACGTCCCTGCGCATTTCCCCGCCGACGGCGAGGGCTATGGGGAGCATGCCGGCCGAGAACAAAGGGTTTCCGGCGAGGTTGCGGTCGGGAGGGAGGTTATAGGCGGCCGAATCGCCGTAGACGGGCGGACCGAGCAGGTCTTCCAGGCTTTTGGAGACGATCGGGCTGTAGAGTTCGGAATCGAGCACGATGACGGCGATTTCGTGCGGGGCGCACTGTGATGCCGAAGCGAGCAGGTTCTCCATAAGGCCTGCGACTTCCTGGCCGGGATCGGTATAGACAAGGGACTCCGGGTGGCAGTCGCCTTGCGGCAGAGGGCAGTATAACCCGTCGGGGCCGCTGCGTGTGTGCAGCTCCTTCAACAGCCGCTTTTCCCACTGCCCGGCGAATTCGAAACCGGCAAAGGCGATTTTCCGAGGCAAGAGGGACGAGTGGTCCAGGAGCGGAACGATCTTTGCCGGAAGCTCTGCCGGATGAAACAGGCCGGACTGCGCCAGGACTTCGCTGAAAAGGCGCCAGACCCCGCGCCGCCATTCCACCAGTCCGTTTGCGGCTTCGCCTTCGCCTGGATCGACCCCGTAGCGCAGGCACTGCTCGAAACTCTCGTCCAGCAGGTGAACCATGCTGATGTCGCTGCTCAGCGGTTCGGGAGGAGGCGCGCTTCGGATGCAGTCCCTTAGGATTCGCCAGCGCACGAAGGTGGATGCCGGCCACTGTTCGGGCCAGTTCGCCGTCCAGAAAGAGTCCATCCAGCGGTTGAGCGTTTGGATCGCGGGGGCTTCCCAGCCTGTGGCGCCGGATACGACCATTTTCAGGCGATAGGAGCGCTGGACCTGGTGCACGAGCCTTTCCGATTCAGCCAGGACAACGTACCCGGCATCCAGGAGGTCGAGCAGCCTGGAGTGGAATTCGCTGTTTGTCATGATATCCGTCCGGCCGGATCTTGCGATTCGGATTCGGGCCGATCGGAAAACGGACCGTCGGCTCCGAGCAGAAAGTAAACCAGCGCACAGAGAAATACTGCGGTCATCAGGGGGTACCAGAAAAGCGAAAACAAATTGCCGAAGAGGGGGCGAAGCAGGGTCGGCAAAAATCCCATTGAAAGCGTGGCGATAATGATCCCGCATGCCGGGATGCGGCCCTTCTCCCGGTTTGATGCCAGGATGGCCCATATTCCCAGCATGGGTGCGAAAATCACGTAGCTGTTGGATTCGGTCATGGGATTGAACAGCATCAGGTAGCCGGCCGCGAGCGTCAAAACCCACAGGGCGCGAAGGGGTTCGCGGAGCCGGCGGGTTCCCGCAAGGCACAGGATGAGCGTGCTGCCGCCGGCAAGGACCCGGACCAGCTTGGATGCGCTTTCGGGCAGTTCCGCTCCGAAGGTGCGAATGATGCCGTTGATATCGGCGAACCGGTGTTCCGTTATCACGGAGTCGGCGGCCTGCAGGCTTTTCAGAAAGGCGCCGTGCTGCGCGACGACGTATTTGGGTGTTGCGAACAGAAAAGGGAGCAGGGCAAGCGCGGCAAGGGCAACGAGGCAGCGCCATCGAAGAGGCGCGTAGACGCATGCGGCAAGCAGCACCGGGACCATCCCGAGTGGCTTAACCGCGACGCCCGCGGCCAGGAATGCGGCCGAAAGCCACCAGCGCCGCTCCGGAATGCACGCGAACCCATGCAGGAGCAGGCCGGCAAAAATCGTGTTTGCCTGCCCGTTTCGCATGGCTCCGAGGCAGAGGGGCAGGATCAGGAGTGAAGTCAAGAAGAACGCGCGCCCGGCAGCCGTACCGGTTTGCTGTCGCAGGAGCCGCCAGATGCCCGCTGCCAGAAGGCCCGTCGACAGGAAACGCCATAGAATGTCGCCCGCCGGCTGCGGCAGAAGGTGAAGGGGGGAAAACAGAACGGCAAAAACCGGAAGGTAGTGGAACCTCCTGAGTTCCCAGCCGAAGAGGTTTTTCCCTGCCCACCAGTTTTCGGAAGCCACGTGATAGACGGGGGTGACCGAATGCTTCACGGGATCGAGAGCCGTGAGCACGGCTATTACCAGAAGGGGCACGAGCCAGACCGCTGCACAGGCCCACGCGAGCACGCGCGGATTATCCAACCCCCTATGTATTCGAGCTGTATTTCCCGGCGGCAATTCCTGCATATACCCGTCCGTTGCGCCTCCCGTGCGTGAACGCGGGCCGCGACCGCTCCCGCTGACAATTATCCCCCCGTTTTAAAAAGGGAATTGTTGCCGGACAGTTGAAAGAGTAACTAGCTTTAAACACGATTAGGGGCTATATAATAAAACTTTCCGTGTTCAAAGTCGCTAACTTATCTGCGAGACAAACCTGGTCCAGGATACCAAAGTGAACTGCAAAAACGTCTTCTCCAACGTCTTGGAATGCATCGGAAACACTCCCCTGATTCGAATCAACCGGATGAACCCCAACCCGAACGTGACTTTCTACGTCAAGTTCGAGGCCAAGAACCCTGCCGGGTCTATCAAGGACCGCGCGGCGCTCTCCATGGTAGAGGCTGCGGAACGGGAAGGGCAGCTCAAACCGGGCAAGATCATCATCGAGGCGACGAGCGGCAATACCGGGATCGGCCTGACGATGGTCGCGGCGGTGAAGGGCTATCGGGTCCTGCTGGCTATGCCGGAAACGGCCAGCCTGGAGCGCCAGAAGATCCTGAAGGCGCTGGGGGCGGAGCTTCTGCTGACGCCGGGCTCTCTCGGCACGGATGGCGCCATAGAGGAAGTGTACAACCTGGTCAGGGAAAATCCCGACCGTTACTTCATGACCGACCAGTTTAACAACCCGGCCAACGCGGCGGCGCACTACTACGGCACCGGCCCCGAAATCTACGACCAGACGGACGGGAAGGTCAACGCCATCGTCGCCACTCTCGGAACCACCGGAACCGCCATGGGAATCCTCAAGGCGATCAAGGAGCGGAACCCGGCGATAAAGGTAGTGGCGGTGGAGCCCTATCCGGGGCACAAGGTGCAGGGCCTGAAGAACATGAAAGAGTCCTACGTTCCCGGCCTGTTCGACCGGCATGCCCTGGACGAGGTCAGGCACATCAGGGACGAGGATGCATTCGAGGCGGCCCGGAGGCTTGCGCGCGAGGAAGGGATTTTTGCCGGGATGAGTTCGGGGGCTGCCATGGCAACGGCCATGCAGGTGGCCACGGAGATGGAATCCGGCATCCTGGTGGCGGTTTTGCCGGACGGCGGAGACCGGTACCTCAGCACGAACCTGTTCAATACGATGCTCGAGCCGGATTTTCGGTTCTATAACCTGCTGGAGCGGGAAAAAGCCGATTTCAAGCCGGTGAAAGAAGGAAAGGCGCGCATCTGCGTAACCGGACCTCCTCTCGATCAGCCCCTCTCGATCCAGGACTCGCGGCGCTTCCTGCTTGCCGACCTCCTCTCGCGCTTCCTGCAGGCCAAGAGGTTTTCGGTAAATGAAGTGGTCCTCATCCCGGATTTCGACAGTCGCACGATCAACAGTTCGATTGCCGCCGGCATGTGCCTGGGCCCGTACACCCAGCAGCGGTTCGAGTCCTTCCTGGGCGACCTGGATTCGCTCGGGATCAACCGGGCGTACCGGTACCCGCGCACGACGGAGCACCTGGACACCATCGTCGATTTCACGAAGAGCCTGATCGAAAAAGGCCTGGCCTACGACAAGCTTCGGTCGGTCTATTTCAACCTGGCGAAGAGCAAGAATTACGGAAAGCTTTCCCGGATCAACCTGAAAAAGATCCGCTTGGGGAAAACGGTCGATCTCAACGCCTACGAAAAGCTCAACCCGAGGGATTTCGCCCTGCTAAAGCGGGCAACCCTTTCGGAACTCAAACGGGGGGCGTGCGTCAAGACCGACTGGGGAAACGTGATCCCGACTTGGCACATATCGGCAGCATCCGCCGCCATCCACGACCTGGGTCCCCAGATCGATATCATTGTAAGCGGCATGGATTTTCTCTTCCCGCACCTGGAAAACGTCCGCGAAATCGGTGAGGCCCTCACCGGAAGACCCTTCGCCAATACCTGGATGATCGCGGAACGGGTCTGGTCGGCCCGGAAAGACAAGGAGCAGCACCCGATCGACGAGAGCCTGCCTATCCGGAACCTTTTCGAGAAGGGGTATTCCGCGCGAGAAGTCCGGTACTGGCTGCTGAGCACATATTATCGCAAGCCGATACACGCCACGTCCGAAAACCTCGACAATGCCGCCGCGGGCCTCAGGAGGATCGACGAATTCCTGGCCAAGGTGAAGGCAGCCCGAGACGCGGACGAAATGGACAGCCCGGCCGAAACCAAGCTGTTCGAAATGGCCTATTCCCTGGAGCAGGAGTTCCTGGATGCCCTGGCCGACGATTTGAACGTGCCACACGCCCTTGCGGCCGTATTCCGCTTTATCCGGCAGGCCAACCCGGTTCTGGATCAGAGCGGCGCCGGGCAGGACAAGAAGCGCCAGATTCTCGAAGTCTTTACGAAGATGGACGAGATCCTCGGGGTATTCGACCTGGGACGGCAGCCTCTCGGGCAGAAAGAAGAATGCCTCATCCGGGAGCGCGAGGCCGCAAGGAAGGAAAAGAACTGGGCCGAAGCCGACCGGATCAGGGATGAGCTTCTCCGGTGTGGAATCCGCGTTGTCGATACCCCGACCGGAAGCCGGTGGGAATACTGCAGGCGGGAAAATAACGGCCGGCAGGCGGTTTAATAGGCACGCGTAAAAAACGGAAAATTCAAAAGCGCGGGCCCCTTCAATCCCTTGGCTGAATAGCTTTGCATAAGGCTGCATGCATTCGTCCGGTCTATGGTACCTGGACCTACCAAGGTCTCGCTTCGTCAAAGCGCCCAAAGACTCAGGCGGGCACAGTTCCATTTATTGTGAAATCGAGCACTGGTGCAATTCCGCCGAGTATTGCTTGTTTTTCTGGTTCATTTTCTTCGCAATGCCGATAATTTAATTGACTTCTGGTAATCGATTCAATATTTATGAAGCTTAAAATTGAATGGGGTGAAACGATAGTATTGGGAAAATTGTCACAATTGTGGCTCACAGAAGCCTGACTTTGCTGTTTCCCCGAATTTTGGAATTTGAAAACTGAAATTGGCCCATGCGATGACAAACATCAAAAGGCTGATTAAGCTTCAATACTATGGCCCATACAGGGGGCTAAGGGTATTGACAGCCGTTCACCTCCTTGTTTCACTGGCATTGGTATTTTTGCCTTTCTACTTTGAATGGCTGGTGACCTCCATAATCCAGCTTTTTCACCCAGACCTCCTGAAGGGTGGAGCGGTTGCCACCATCATCACTGTCTCCCAAAGAACGATTTCCATTCTGGTGGCTATCCTGGCAGGACTCAATTTCGTAAAGGAGTTCATGCTTGCGAGGGGGCAATTGGTTGAGGCGAGCCTCAAGCGGGAATTGGTTACTCACGTTCTAAACTTTTTGATGGACTTTTACGGCTGGGAAGGAACCTGCCGGGCAACGTTGTTCGTGCTTAGCTCTGATAGAAAAAAGCTTCAACCCTTTGACAGACTTGTTGCGGGTAAGGGGCCTGAGCACTTTGGCAATGCATTTTTTACCATGAATCAGGGAATACCGGGCAAAGCTTGGGCAAAGGCCTGGAAAGGTGAAAATCTCGAGGGATTGACCGATGCAATTCAAGTCGGGACCGTTCCCCCTCAAGTTTTGAAGAATGATGCCGAGTTGAGAGAATTCTTCAAACAGGCTTTCGGTGTCATCGACGATGCAATCTATCAATCTTTGGGAGAAAAGAAGAGGCAAATACAGTCGTACATGGCTGTGGGCCTGATCGGCTCATACCCCTACCAAAGTCTGAGTTGTATGTTGGTAATCGATTCTGAAGATGAGGCTAGTTTTGCGGATTTCGAAAGGTTGAAATTAGCCGGCCAAAGTACGATGATGACCGAACAGCAGGGAATGGCTATCGTTGAACGTAGGGGGCAAGGCGAGGAGTCCGAGTTCATGTTGCCAGAGGACTTCTTGGAGAATCTTCCGGACCTTGCCAAGCAGTTTTTGCAGGGGAAGAACATTAAAGATACCTCTGAGGCGACCAACAAACTGAAGCGGCTATCCTGTGGGTGGCATCTGGCGACAATGGGCAGCGCGCCGATTCGAGGTCAATACTTCATCTGGCCTTTGGGTTGGGCGCTCAAGCAGGTAAGTGCCGCTCTAACTTTATATTGAGGTGACTGCTGATGATAACCTTGGCCGAGCATAATCGAAACAACGCTATGCTTGCACTGATGGGGATCACTTTTACAAACCCATTTTTCCGTCGCATGGCGGGGCAATATCCGTATGAGGTGCCGGTCTACACGATCTATGAAGACGATGATCATAAAGAGGCTTCGCTTAAAATTGCGAAGCTTTATCGGAGAGAACAAAAGTCTTTTTGTGTGATAATCAGAGGTAAGGGCGCGGAACTTGAGGATATCCTCTTTCTGCCAAATCTTGAGGAGTGCACAAAGATGCTCGCTGCAAGGCAAAAAGGGAAAGAAAAGGCTAACCTTTCAGCCGCGGAACCGACCCCCAAAAAACGGAGAATAATTAGTACCAATGCACTTGATGTTACTATCCCAGAGAAGAAGGAAGGCAAGTAGGTTCAGTTAGCGCGTGAATCATGCATAGATTTGGCTACGCCCACGGTAGAGTCAAAAAATTGTGTAAATTTCTTACTGCTCCAAAATCTTCCAGAGAGGTAGGTTCTTCCGCACTTTCCCTATTGGATTCGACCTCCAATGTAACTCTATCTTAAGAGCAATGAAGGCGAGGAGCGTATAACATGATCTCTCCCCGGCCACGATCTCCATGGGCTTGGTTCTTCGTTTGAATTCCTTATTGAGCCGTTCGATGATGTTGGTGTTCTCAAAGAAATCCACTCCTCCTCTGGGCAATTAAAGAAGGTGAGGCAGGCATCGAGGGACTTCTCCAGGCATTTCACTGCAGAAGGGATCTGTGCTTTCCACTTGGCTTTGAATTCAGAGAAAAACTCTCTCGCCTTTTCCCTGGAAGATGCATAGAAGATCGAGCGCATCCCGTCGGCAACGGACTCTTTGAATTTCTGCGGGACTTTAGCCAGGACATTGCGGGCTACATGAACCTGGCAGCGCTGGACTTTCGCTGCCGGAAACTCGTCTGCGAAAACCTTCTCCAGACCGGGCAGACCGTCCATGACGCCCATAATGATCTTTTTGCTATCCAGCCCCCTTCTTTTTAAATCCTTAAAGAACTCTCTCCAACTGGAGGAGGATTCCTTGGCGCCGGCCTGTAAGCCGAGGACGAGCCGTTGGCCGGTTTCGGTAATGCCTATTGCCACCAGAACAGGTGTTTTCTCGATGGAGTCCCCGACACGCATATCGAAATTGACTCCGTCCAGAAAAAGATACTTTATTTGCTCATGGGACAAATCCCGGTTTCTCCATCTTTCCACGGAGTCAATCAGCTCGTTGTTGGCCTGGCTGATTTCCGTGTGAGAGATTTTGCGGCCGATGAGGCGGTTTGACATGATGGCAAGGGTGCGAGTGCTCACCCCGCTCAGGAACATAAGGCAAAGATCACGACGAATTTCATCTTCGTATTGTTTGCTGTGGGGGATTACCTGAGTTTCATACTTGCCGTCCCTGTCCCGCGGCACTCTGACCGAAACCTCGCCTATGCCCTTAATGGCAAAGTGCCTGGAATAGGAGCCGTTGCGGTAATCAGGTTCCTTCTCCTGCCTCTCGTATCGCTCTCTTCCGAGAAAGTGGGTCATTTCGGCATTCATCATTTCGCTGAGGTATTTTCCCACCGCCTCCCGGACATCGAGCCGGATCATTTCAAAGACCTTCTCCGGCTGGGCCTGAATCTCTGGGCCTGAATCTCTTTGAAAACGGAGACAACCTCGGGTACAGTGATTTCGATTCTCATGGCGTTTTTCCTTTCTTGGGTGGCTTCTTGGCCGAACCCACGTTTAAAGGAAAAGCGCCTTTTTTTCTACCCTCTCCGAATTTACACAAAAAATTTTACACTACCACGTCCACTGCTAAACAGTGGGTTTTTTTGAATGAATAAACGAGCAAAGAATAAACATCGCCGACGCTAAAGCCTCTCCCACCCTGGTACACGGTGCACTTGGCCGGTATGGGGATCCCCTGCGGGTTCATCTGCGGTTGGAAATGCTTTTGGTCTTGTCGGAGCGAGGCATGGTGTCGGTTTTATGCCCTTCCGTAAAGCTTCGTCACAGCGGCAATTCTTGCGGCGGCCTCCGGGGACAGCTGTTCGGCGGTGACACGCCATTCCCAGTTGCCGAAGGCAACAGACGGGGTGTTCATCCTCGCTTCCGTCCCCAGGTTCAGAAAATCCTGCAGCGGGATGATGGCGGTGCCCGCTACCGACATCATGGCAAAACGGACCATCTCCGTACTCGCATTGTCCTCGTTGATTTCACTGCCCAGGTATGTAAGAAGGTTTTCCTTTTCCTGCTGCGTGGCGTCGTGCCGAAACCAGCCCTTTACCGTGTTGTTGTCGTGCGTTCCGGTGTAGACGACGCACTTTTCGATATGGTTGTGCGGGATGTAGGGGTTTTCCGAGCAGTCGCCCCCGAAGGCGAAAAGAAGTATCTTCATGCCGGGAAAGTCGTATTCCTGCATGATTTCACGCACATCAGGGGTGATGATTCCGAGGTCTTCGGCTATGATCGGAAGGTGCGTAAAGCGCTTGAGAAGGGCGTCGAAAAACTCCCGTACCGGAGCCTCCACCCATTTCCCGTTGACTGCGGTCTTCTCCGACGCGGGTACCTCCCAGTAGGCGACAAAACCCCTGAAATGGTCCAGCCGCATGATGTCTAAGTTGACCAGGTTGTGGTCCATCCTGCTTATCCACCAGGCAAAGCCATCCTCTTTCAGCCTGTCCCACTCGTAGACCGGATTGCCCCAAAGCTGTCCGGTTTCGCTGAAATAGTCGGGCGGGACACCCGCTACGAACCGGGGGGTCTTGTTTTCGTCGAGCTTGAAATTCTGCGGATTCGACCAGACGTCCGCGCTGTCGTAGCTCACATAAATGGGCATGTCGCCGAATATCTTGATATTTTTTCGGTTGCAATAGTTCTTCAGAGCCGCCCACTGGCGGAAGAAGAGAAACTGGTAGAACTTTTCCCGGTTTATCGTGTAGGCCAGCTTAAGACCCCACTCCCTCATGGCGGATTCCGATCTGTCCCGGATATCGCTCGGCCATTCGTGCCAGGAAACCCCGCCGAAATGTTCCTTGAGCGCCATGAAAAAGGCATAATCGTCCAGCCAGTATGCGTTCTCGTTAACGAAATTGGCGTACCGGCATTCTATGTCGGGCAGCAGCCGGAATCTCTCGTACGCCCGCTTGAGCAGGCCGAATTTGAACGCAGCGGTGCGGTCGTAGTCGACGCGACCGTTCTGGAAGGGGGGGGCGGTCTTGAGGTCCGCCTCGGTAAGGTATCCGTCCTCGACGAGCAGGTCGGGGGCGACCAGCAGGGGATTGCCCGCAAATGCGGAATAGCTGCAGTAGGGAGAATTGCCGCACGCCGGCGACGAAGGGTTGAACGGCAGAACCTGCCAGAGTGCCTGTCCCGAATCGGCCAGAAAGTCTGCAAAAAGGTACGCTCCTTTGCCCATGTCCCCGATGCCGAACTCGGAGGGAAGGGATGTCACGTGCAGAAGAATTCCGCTTCGTCTGGTTTTCAATTACGGCTCCTGAATTCGAAATGAGACGATCTTTTCGCCGGTCCGCCCGACATCATACGTAATAACCGGAAAATTTAAGGCTTCGACAGCACAGAGGAAAGCGAAAGACTTACCCTGCCGGCAACAACTTGAAATAATTCCCCATTACATCATCGGACAAATAGGTCGCATTCTCAACCTAATTTACCGTACTTGCCGGATGGACAAAGTCCGGGTGTGCAATTAAATCCCGGACAGGAATACGGCATCACCCCTCCACAAATAGTAGACCGGAAATAACTATGCAATTCGATCCGAACGACCTCAAAGAATCAAACCAGTTTCTGAACATTCTGCTGGATAGCGTCAGTTCGGCAGTGGTCATTGTTGACCGGGATTACCGGATCCGGCAGTTCAACGGCAGCCTGGGAAAACTCTTCGGAAGGGAACCCGACGAGATGCAGGGGAGAAGGTGCGGCGAAGCCCTCGGCTGCGCCTTCGCCGTTTTCGAGAACGCACCCTGCGGCGATACGTCCCAGTGCGACAAGTGCCTGCTTCGAAACTCCATCCTGGCCGCTTTCCGGAAAAAGGGCTCCGTAAGGCGCAAGAAGTTCTCCCGCCAGTTCGTCTCGGGGGGAGTTCCGGTGCAGAAGCATCTTGCATATTCGATCAGGCAAATCCGCTTCAACGGGCAGGAGTTGGCCCTGGTGATCATCGAGGATATCACCGAACAGGAAGTGCGGCGCCTGGAACTCGTCCGGAAGCAGAAGCAGCTCGACCTTGATTTGAAAGCGGCCGCAGGAATCCAGAGCAGTCTGCTTCCGGCGGCCGCCCCCGATCTCGACGGTCTCCTGGCCTCCTGGAAATTCATCCCCTGCTCCAGGATAGGCGGCGACATCTTCAACCTGTTCCCGCTCGGCGGCGGCCGCACGGGGTGCTTCATGATGGATGCAAGCGGGCATGGCGTGCACTCAGCGCTCGTTGCAGTATCCGTATCGCAGCTCCTTCAGCCCGCGTGCAGCCGCCTGCCGCTGGCCTCTCCCTCTGAAGTCTGCAAAGAACTCGACCGGCGTTTCCCTCTGAACCGTTTCAATAGTTTCTTTTCGATGCTATATATGGTGCTCGATCCCGGAAAGCGCATTCTTTCCTGGTGCAACGCAGGACACCCGCCCGCCGTCCTGGTGCGGCCGAACGGCGAGAAGGAAGTCCTGCGCGCAGGTGGGCCGATCATAGGCCTCGGCGGGCTTCTTCCTTTCCACGATGCGCGGAAGGAAATCGGAGCGGGGGATAGGATTTACCTCTATACCGACGGCCTCATCGAACGGCGAAACCGGAACGGCGAATTCCTGGGAATCGAAGGGCTTTTCGGTGCGATCGACAAGGTGCGCGGACAGTCGCTTTCCACATCGATATCCCTCCTGCTCGGCTTTGTCATGGACTTCGGGCAGGGCGCCGCGCCCGCCGACGACATAAGCCTGCTCGGACTTGAGGTCCTGTAGGTTCCGATCCGTCTCGCTTCCAAGGACATCCGACATGATGACAAAGGGGTTGCTGGACAAGCTGTTCGAAGCGGCCAGTATTCAGCGGTGGAACGATCACGTGCGGCCGGTCGAATTTACCGAACTCGACAAGCAGGCCCATAAGATGATCCTGGCCTACGTGCTGGGAAAACTGGAAGAATCCGAACGCCAGGCCGAGATCGACTGGCTGAAGCTCATCGAGGGCGGAATCTACGAATTCTTCCCACGGGTCATCCTGACCGACATCAAAGCTCCGGTATTCCATAAGCTCATGCGCGAAAAGGGGCGGGAAATAAACACGCTCGTCCTGAACGAAGTCGATGCGGATATCCGCGACACCAAGGGAGGCTTTGCGGAAAATTACCGGAAATATCTATTCGATCCCGGCTACGCGCGCTTCGAAAAAAGAATCCTCAAGGCAGCTCATTACCTTGCGACAAACTGGGAATTCCAGATCATCTACAACACGGCCCCGTTCGTCTACGGAATCGACAAGACGAAAGAGGAAATCGAAAACCAGATAGAAGATCACTACGACCTGATAGGCGTACAGAAGATATCGCTTCGCAAGAAATCGTTCGGTTTCCAGGACCTGTGCGCCCAGCTCAGGTTTCAGCAGCGCTGGGCGCATTCCCCGCGCGTGCCGAAAACATCTGTCCTCGGGCACATGCTGATCGTCGCCATCATGTCCTATTTCTGCGCAAGGGAAATAGAAGCCTGTCCCCAGCGCGTCTACAACGATTTTTTTGCCGGCCTCTTCCACGACCTGCCCGAGGTGCTCACGCGCGATATCGTGTCGCCGGTAAAGACTTCCGTCGTGGGGCTTGACCAGATCATCAAGGAATACGAAAAGGTGCTGTTCGAGGAGCGCATGTTCCCCCTGATCCCTTCGTGCATGCGCGATGAGGTTATTTACTTCATAGAGGATGAATTTTCGAACAGGATTCGGGAGGCGGACGGGACGATCAGAAAAGGCATTCCCGAACCGGAGATGATGCAGCGGTATAACGAAGACCGGTATTCGCCAATCGACGGGGAACTCATCCGTGTGTGCGACAAGCTCGCCGCCTTCATCGAAGCGTCGCTTTCCATCAAACACGGCATCAAGTCCTACCATCTGGAGCACGGCAGGGACCTGATCTACGAAAAGTACCGGGATGAGAAGTTCGGCGGGCTGGCTTTCCGTGAACTGTTCGACTGCTTCAACTAAAAGCGTCACCGCAGAGACGCAGAGATCGCGGAGGAAGAACGGAAATGGCACCCTGCCTGTGCGCACTCTGCTCCTTGATAATGCAACAGTGTGTCATTCCGGCACAGGAGACTGTGTCATAACTAATGGCGGCTTTGGAGATTCCCACTCTCGCAGTCAAAACTCGGCTAACAACAACGACGTCATCCCGGCGAAGGCCGGGAGCCAGGTTTTATTCCCACTTTTGCCTGCATTCTTTCTCGTCGTTTAGATTTTGACACAGTCTCACAGGCCGGAATCCATGAGGGGTGGTAAGTAGATGCAATACGATGAGGGAAAGATCGGGCGAATCTTCGCCTTGAGGCTGGAATCGGGGGACCGCCTTCCGGATGCGGTAGAGGAGTTCGCGCGCGAGCATTCGGTCCGGAACGCGATGGCTATATACGTCGGGGGAGCGGGAGCGGAGAGCAAGTTTGTAGTGGGCCCCGATCAGACGAGACAGGATGCCGTCATTCCGCTGATTCACACGCTGGGCGGGATCCACGAAGTCGTCGGCGTTGGGACGCTCTTTCCGGACGAGGATGGAAACCCGGTGCTCCACATGCACGCGGCGGCGGGAAGAGAGGGCAAGGCGACGGCAGGCTGCACGCGCGCCGGCGTGGACGTCTGGCTGGTCGGGGAGGTCATCCTCCTGGAGATTGCCGGAATGAACGGCACGCGGAAAAAAGACCCCGACACAGGCTTTGACCTATTGAGGTTCGATTAGACTGCAGTAGATATTCCGGCGAACATCGGATGAGAGAGGATAGGTTTTCAGTCCCGCCGGGACTGGAAGCCTCTTCCGGAATATACGCCGGCATTAATGTGAGACAGGAGGAAACACTTTCGCTCTATGAGGTCATAATCGCTGCCAACGATATCCATTGTCGTACCGCCTTCCATATTTGAACATCAACTCCGGATTACATATTTACTCCCATTGACGTAACCTGAATACCTGATTACTAATAGGGCCAGATAGCAATTTCATTTCTCCGAGATCATCTTCGGAGCATCGGCGAAACCAGCTTTAGACCCAAGAAATAAAGCGTGTATCGTTCGGCAGGTTTCTGCCCATCGCTCCAGGATCATTCTCCATCTGAATCCGGATAGATTCCGGAATCCGTTTTTCGACTTTTTCATGCAACGGTCCCTCTTATTCAAACGGTTTGGAAAATCAGAACCGCGAGGATGGACAAGAGTTTTTCTTGCATGGCTGAAGTGTTTTCCAACGAGAGGGCTGCCGGACGGGCAGCAGGGCCAAGGTTTGGCTTGGCGTAACGAAATGCACGATGGGGCTTGTCAAAAGAATTCTGGGGCGAGGGAGGAAAGGTGATGAACAGGAGAAAACGTCTTTTCAGACTTGGATGGATCCTGCCCTTTGTGCTTCTGACAGGGGTTGTACTGGTGATGGTGTCGTCTGCAAGCGGGTGGGGGTGCAAGCCAACCAAATATGTTGTGCTTGCCTGGAACAACCTTGGCATGCACTGCTTTAGCCCTGATTTCAGCAACCTCGCCATATTGCCGCCGTACAACACGCTCCAGGCGCAGGTGATCAAAGTCGGGGATCCACCTACATTCGTGACGGAGGGCGTCACCATCCAGTACCAGTTCCAAGGCAACACATTCTCCTCCGGTAAAACCAACTTTTGGAAATACGCCACCAAGCTTTTCAATCTGAGCACTCCGCTTCCGCCAAACATCGGCCTGGCGGGCAAAGGTCTCAAGGGCACGCTAGACCCGATCCCGGGGACGACTCGCTTTGAGGCGAAAGGCATTCCCCTCACACAGTATTTTGACATCGACAGGAATCTCCGCTCTCCTTATCCCTACCAGCTGGCCCTGGTCTCTGTGCTGAACAGCTCGGGAAATGTCGTGGCAAAAACCGAAGCCGTCGCTCCCGTATCCTCTGAATTGAATTGCATCAATTGCCACTCGGACACAGGAGATGCCACCACACGTTACCCGATCAAGCCGACAGGCAAGGTGGAAACCAATATCCTGTCCCTTCACGATTACCTGAATCAGGGCAATCCCCTGGCCCAGCCGCCGCTGCTGAGTTCCCAACCGGTGCTCTGCGCAAAGTGCCACGCCGACAACGCTCTTGGAACGGAAGGCGTACAGGGCGTTGGGAGCCTTTCCTTCGCGATGCACAATCATCACAACAACGACTGTTCGACGAACCCCAACTGCATCCCGGACATCGCCCTCAATACAACTTCAGGGTGCTACAATTGCCATCCCGGTCCCAGGACCCAGTGCCTCAGGTGTACCATGTCCCAGCACTATGCCCTGAACTGCACGACCTGCCATGGGAACATGGTGCTCCCGGCGACACCGCCCGGCGCCTCGGGCGACTACGGTGTGGCGTCCTCCATTGCCGCGGGACGCGATCCCTGGAACCAGGAACCCACGTGCAGCACCACGGGCTGCCATGGGGCCGGGTACGCTCCGGATCAGCCGCTTTACCAGAATTCCAGGGGGCACGGGGGCACCTTCTGTGCAGGCTGCCACGACAGCCCGCACGCGATCGCTCTCAGCCGCCAGAGCAACGATGCGATCAAGTTCATCGCGCTGCAGGGCTATTCCGGCACACTGCGCAAATGCACCGTCTGTCATGCCACGCAGCCGACGCAGGCCTTTCAACATTCCTGGGTGCATTGACCACGGCTACGTGTGAAATAAAATGAGCGGGGGAATGGCCCCGCTCATTAAGAAGTCATTATTGCACCCGCCGTTATTTTTTCGGAAACCCGACCGACTGGGCGAACAGGATCTTCTGGTCGGGTTTGAGCTGCATTTCTTTTGCCAGGGTGGTCCTGTCTATCAGCGCCCGGACCACAGTGGCGAGGCCTTCAGAGGCGCAGTAGAGATAGACGTTTTCGCTGATGAAGCCGGCATCGGCGCCCACCCAGACATCCCTTCCTTCATCCTGGCCGGTCAGTTTCGAATAATCTGCGACATAGACGAGATTGACCGCGGCTTCCCGGACGTAGGCCTGAGTTCCTGTCAGGGCGCGGATGTCCTTGCTCAGGATCCGGTTGAGCGTATTTTTGTGCGCATCCCACAGGAAGAGTCCGTCGGGGGCCGCGACGTAGATATCGATTTCCTGCCAGTTCCTCGCGGAGGGCGCCGTTCGCCTGCCGTCGGGGCGGCTGATGCCGAATCCGGCCCAGAGCAGGTTGGAAAGGGTTTGCGTGGGGAGTTTCTCATCGGAGAAGCTCCGAATGCTCATGCGTTCTTTCAGCGCCTGCATGAGGGGTTTTCCGCCCTGCATCTGCGGGGGTGGAAGCTGGATGGAATCCGATTTGGCCGCATGGCCGGACTGGAGGCAGGCGGTGGTAAATATCAGAATGAGGCTGATTGTAAGAATCATCGATCCGGCTTTCATCGTAATCTCCCCTCCCTTTTGAAAACGGCTCTACTCCAGGTTCTTCTTTAGAAATTCGATCGTTGCGGGCCAGGCCTGCTTTGCGGCTTCGAGGTTCGCTCCGTTCCGCTCGCCCTGATCACGGAGAAAACCGTGTCCCGCGCCCTTGAATATGTGTGCGACGAACACCTTCCCCAGTTGCTTCATTCTCTCCTCGGCCGGGGGCACCGTGGTGGTGACGCGGGCGTCGTCCTCGCCATAGAAGCCCAGGACCGGCGCCTTGACGGAACTCAGCGAATCGAGTTCGGGCGACGTGCCGTAGTATACCACCGCCGCGCCGAGTTGGGGTTGTGCAGTTGCGTAGTAGAAGCTCTGGGCGCCTCCCCAGCAGAAACCCACGGTCGCAAACTTCTTTGTCGCCGCGGGCAGGCTCGCGCCGTAGTCTTTCACGGCATTGAGCATTGCGAGCACCTGGGGTGGTGAAAGTTCCCGCACGGCCTTCACGACGTCATCCCGGCTCGCATAGGACTCGGTCCCGCCTCCACCCGGCCCCCTGCCCGAGAGCAGGTCCGGGGCGATTGCGATGAAGCCGTCAGCCGCAAGCCGGTCGGCAACGGAGCGGATCCATTCGGTCAGGCCGAATACTTCCTGAATGACGATGACTACCGGGGCCTTGTCCTTTCGTTCGGGATAGGCAACGAAGGTATTGAGCTTCGTTTCGGTTCCCGGGACGGCGATATGGACCCATTCGTGGTGGCGGGGGGATTTTTCCAGGGCGGCCTTCGCTTCGGCCTCTCCCGGTGGAATGGCCGCGGCGGCCAGGGCCGGAGAAATAAGCATCAGGCTCGTGAGAGCGATAAGGAACACTATCGGTGCGATCTTTTTCATATTCGAAATCCTTCATGGCTAGTGCACTGCGCAATGGATCAGAATTTATGATAGGCACATTGCCGGACAAAGTCATGCAGGGTTCCGGTCCCATGCTCTGTTGCGGCTATGCGGGCATAGCCGCGCGCTCAGGGTTCAGCGCGGGCGTTTCGCCCTGCGCTGAAGCCGGTCGTAAGCGCCGTCCCGGGCGGGACGGTGCGCAGGGGGTGCGGGGGCCGAGGTCCCCGCGCTTTGATTTTGCCTTTCTCCGCCCCGATCACCCGCCTTATGTCACGCTCTCCGCGCTGTAGCGGGCGATGAGTCCGGTGCGCACAGCGTGTCTATATATGCGGGTGAAGAACCGGCATGCGAGCAGGAGGTCGATTACGGCGAGGCATCCTCCTGCCAGGAGCGAGGTCCAGGAGACGGTGCCGCCGGCGAGGATCGTCCGCAGGCTTTCGAAGACGTAAGAGGGCGGTAGCAGGTATGCGAGGTAGTGCATCCAGGCCGGGAGGGTGGAGAGGGGATAGAAGACGCCGACGAAAGGGGAGATGATGCCGGGGATGGGCCAGATCAGCCACTCGGAGGCCGGACCGAGCCGGAGCACCAGGGCACAGCCGAAAACGCCCAGTGCGATTCCGAAGATGAAGAGCACGAAAAGGAACGGGACGATCATGATGCCGTAGATGCTGAAGGAGAGCCCGAAGGCCGCGGTTGCCAGGACGAGCATTACGGCCAGCCCGACGGCGCTGGTGATGATACTCGAAAGAACCAGGCCCCCAATATATTCTGAAATCGAGATGGGTGTTGCGAAGATGTTGAGAAAGTTTCTCGACCAGACGTCTTCGAAAAACGTCAGCGTCACGCCCTGCATGACCCGGATGAAAAAGTCGTAGAAGACGACTGCCCCGAGGAGTGCCGGGACGAAGTTGAAGCCGCTGGAAGCAACGCTGTTGAGGTACCGGGTGATGAAGCCCCACAGGACCATATCGATGGTGATCCATACGAACAGGGGCAGCACGCGTGCGGGGCTTCCGCGCATGAGGTAGAACTGGCGCAGGACGATGGCGCAGGTGCGACCGAGGTGCATGGTTCAGGCCCCCTCGAAGGTGAGCGGTTCGCGCGCGACCGAGATAAAGAGTTCTTCCAGCGTGTTCTTGCCGTATTCGCGCGGCAGGGTTTTGGGGTTTCCTTCGAGAAGAATCTTCCCGCGGGACAGGAAGAGCACCCGGTCGCAAACGGCTTCGACTTCGTACATGTTGTGCGACGTCCACAGGATGCCGCCTGTCCCCTGCGTGGCGAAGGTGCGGATTTTGGTCCGGATATCCTGCGCCGTGGCGGGGTCGAGGGATGCGGTAGGTTCGTCCAGGAGCAGGAGGCGCGGGGAATTGAGCATGGCTTTGGCCAGCCCTGCGCGGGTCTGTTCGCCGGAGGAGAGTACGCCGCATTTCATGTCCCGGAAAGCGGTGAGGTCGAACTGTTCAAGCAGCGTCCCGATGCGCCCGGACAGGTTTTTAACCCCGTATAGGAGTCCGAATATCCTCAGGTTCTGGTACACGGTCAGGTTTCCGGGAAGCGGGGCGTAAACGGCTGCAAAATTGGTCTTTTCGACCGCGCGGCTGCGGTCTTTTGCAATGTCCAGGCCTTCTATCCGGATGGTTCCCGACGTAGGTTCGAGAACGCCGAGCACCATATTGATCGTCGTGGTCTTTCCCGCCCCGTTCGGCCCCAGGAGGCCGACGATCTCGTTCGGGCCGACATCGAACGAGACGCCGTCAACGGCGACCTTATCGCCGTATTCCTTACGCAGGTCGTTTACGCAGAGTACCTTTTCCACAGCGAGCGGGCTTGGAGGCTTCATCGGCGAGTTTCCCCCGCCGCATTTCCGGTATGCCTTTTGGAGTTTCGCATTTTATTCCTGCTTTCCGCGCAAATTTTCCGCATGCGGAGAAAAGTTTCTGTCGAATATAGGTAAACGGCTGGAAAAGGCAATCATTTTGGGAAGAGTGTCTGAGGATGGGAAAACATTCGGTATGGCTCGAAAAGGAACCCGGGTATGAAACGGAGTAATGGAAAGCGCAGTTCCGGCCTGATCGTATTTATTGCTGTCGTCCTGTGCTTTTTCATGCTGCGCGGCGTCGCGCCGGCCCTGGAGGATGCGAACTGGCAGAACATTTTGCAACATTTCCAGGGGTTGTTCCGTTCCTCGGAAGAGGGACTGCAGCGGTTCGAAGCAAAGCTGGAAAAGCATTCCCGGGAGTTTGCCGCACAGCTTGCCAGGCTGGAAAAGAACAAAGGCCAGATGACTCTGTGGTTCGGCGGATCGTTCAGCCCGGACAATCTGCGGTGCCTGCTGGAGGGACTGCACGGGTTGCGAAGGCAGGCGGAAAGCCAGTTCGCCTGGTTTGCAACCGCGGAGCGCGAGATAGCCGATTACACGAACAAGGCGGAAGAACTCGAAGCCGAGGTAAGGAGCCAGAGCATCGGGGCCCCGGATAACGAGGTGCTGAACAAAAACCTGGCGGGCGTCAGCGCTTTGAAGAACCACCTCGAACGGATAAAGCTGGCCATTCAAAAATCGGGGGAAGCGTATGCCACCTTCCTCTCGCACCTGGATGAAGCGGAAAAATCCGCCAACCGCAAAACGGCCTCCTACTGGACGATATTCTATCTCAAGCAGCTGCCGACCCTGTTTTCCGGCGATACCTGGAAAGACCTGGCGAGGAACATGGATGAGGATCGCGGCGAGTACCGGTTGTGGTGGAGCGCCCTGACCGGGCAGGAGGAAGCCGGCCGGTTCCGGGAACTGGTGCTGAAAAGCCTGCTCCTGGTGCTCGTGATGGGAATTGCCGGTTTGCTGGTCGTTAAGAAAGCCGAATCCCGGTTTCTGCCGGGTGCCGGTCTTACCGGGCTTCTTCCGGGCTGGGTCCTGTTCTGGGCTTGGGCTGCGGTTGCCTGGTTCGGCCGTGATGCCTCGTTTGTCTTCATCCCGCTGCTGTTCTGTGCGGGTGAGATGCTCCTGGCTTCGAGTTTCGTCTGTCTTTACCGGTTTTTCCACCGAAATGCGGGGCAAAGCGGGCAAGGGCGGCTCTCTGCCGTTTACCCGCTCATATTTATTCTTTTCGTGAGCCTGATCCTGCGAACCCTGGTCAGTTCGTACGGCATGTTTCTTCTTGCCTGGCTTTTGGCGCTCGTCATCTGCTCCCTGTACCTGTTCGGGAAAAAGGTCTCCAACGACGAAAAATCCAACCGGCACGGCTTTACCGCCGTCAATTACCTGATGCCCGTTCTTGCCGCGCTCTCGATCTTCGGCTTCATGCCTGCGACGCACCTGGTCGTCTCGGTCGTATTTTATGCTCTGGTGACCGCGGGAATCGGGCTGAACCTGACCCGGCGCCTCAAGGCGATGGAAAAAGGGGCGAAGGAAAAGGAATCGCATGCTCTTCCGGTCGGCGTCATTTCCGGCCTCGGCTCCCCCGCGATCATCCTCAGCCTCGCCTACCTGAACCTGTGGCTTTTGTCCCTGCACGTGGGCGGCGACAGGATACTCGAAGATATTCTGTCCTTCGAACTGAGGTGGGAGGACTACCACATCAACGTCAAGAAATTCGCCCTGATAATCATCGGGTTCTATATAACGAAATCCATGGCATTCATTGGCGAGTTCTTCATCGCGCGATGCAGGGAGGGGATGGATGCGGCGGTGCTGGAAGCGCTCCAGACGGCGGCAAAATACCTCCTGTGGGGTTTTTTCGCCCTGGGCGTCCTGGCGCTTCTGGGTTTCAACCTCATGAGCCTGACGGTCGTTGCGGGAGGACTCAGCGTTGGTATCGGCTTCGGCCTGCAGCATATCGTAAACAACCTGCTGAGCGGGCTGATCCTGCTGTTCGGCCGGTCGCTGCAGTCGGGGGACACCATCCAGATCGGGGAAACGCTCGGCATGGTGCGCAAGGTGACCATACGCAACACGATCGTCCAAACGAGGGATAACGCAACCCTCTTCGTGCCCAACTCGGACCTTATCACGAACAAGCTGATCAACTGGAGCCACCGGGACAAGAGGGTCAGGCTGAAGGTAAACGTCGGCGTGGCTTACGGAACGGATCCGGAAAAGGTGAAGCGCCTTTTGTACAAGGCGGCCGTGTCCCTGCCGTCGGTGCTTTCGTCGCCGATGCCGGACGTGATCTTTGCGGACTTCGGGGCGAGCACGCTGGACTTCATGCTGCGGTTCTGGATAGACGATGTCGACAACGACAACCGGGTGCTTTCCGACATCCGTTCCGCGATCAACCATATTTTCAACGAAAACGGAATCGAAATCGCGTTCCCGCAGACCACTCTGCACATCCAGTCCGCACCGGGGCTGGAGAAGTTTTTCGAGAGAAACCGGCAACTCGGACCCGGCGATGCGCCGGAGCTGGATGTAATGCCGCTCGAAAGGGTACGTTAAATATCCGCAGATTGAAAAACCTGAAAACTCTTAATTATTTAGAAAATCTGTGGAAATCGGCGAAATCTGCGGATATATGCCCTTCTTCCGCATACAACATGAGTGTTTCAGTTCGCCTCCGGGAATTGGCTTAATTTTCTGCAGATGAGACCTAAGAGGCACATACCGCCGACGCTCCGATATCGAGGCGTTCCCGTGCGGGATATGAGTCAAAAACGTTAAATATCTGCGGATTAATTATTTCGAAAATCTGCGAAAATCGGCGAAATCTGCGGATAATAGGCCTTGATCGACCACACAACAATGAACCTGCCGGCAGAGTATGAGTATTTCAGTTCGCCTCCGGGAATGGCTTAACTTTCAGCAGATGAGACCTAAAAGGCACATACTGCCGACGCTGCGATATCGAGGCGTGCCCGTGCGGGATGTGAGTCAAAAACGTTAAATATCCGCAGATTTCGCAGATTCGCGCAGATTAAGAAAATGAAGACATCAAAATTATTTCGAGATCTGCGTAACTCTGTGGAAATCTGTGGATGATACTGCCTTGCGCCCCCACACATTACTGTAAAGTAGCAACTGCTATATCTTTGCCTGCGGCTAAAGCAGCATCGCCGTGTCTTCCAGGTTTTCCAGGTTCATGACGGCATGCACCAGGGCATTGACCTTCTCTTCTCCCCAGGCGTCGCGCGCCAGGCAGCCGAACTTGGCGATCAGTTCTTCATCTCCCGCAGGGTTTTCGGGATCGCCGCGGGGGTATTCCGTCGTTGCGGTATAAGTCCGGCCGGACAAGGTCGTGATTTCGACTCCTCCGCCCCACTTGGCGGGATGCGCGGCTTCGATGGCGTCGTCGATTTCGAGGCGGACCCGGGCCATGATACTCCGAATATCCGGGTCCCACAGGGTTTCTTCGGAAAAATCATCAAGCCCGCAGCTTCCGCGGGCAAGGGCCAGCGAGACGCAGAACGGCAGGCTGAATTTTGCTGCGTAAACGGATTCCGGCGCGGGATTCCGGGTTATTTCCAGGGCCGTGCGGTAGGTGCGCACGGTGACCCCCATAACGTCTTCCAGGCCGATTCCGTTGCGGCCGGCAAGCTCCAGCGTCAGATCGACCGCCGGGTGGGTGTGGCGGCAGGATGAATGGATTTTGAACGAATTTTCCTCCACCTTGTAAGGCGGATCGCCCAGACCGTCCGTGACCCTGCCCAGGTTGCAATCGGGGGCCATTGCCCGGCAGAAGCCCTTCTCGCCCTCGATTATGGCCGGGGCCCCGGTAAATCCCTCTTTAGCCAGAAGCGCCGCAAGGAGCCCGTTATAAGCCGCTTTGCCGGGATGGAGGTGCTTGGACATCGCCCCGCTGCTCAAAAATTCCCAGAGTCCTGCCGCCTGGGTCCCCGCGTTGCCGATGGCCCAGATCGTCTGTTCGACGCTCAGTCCGAGAAGTTTCGCCGCGGCCGCACAGGCTCCAAATGTGCCGCAGGTGCCGGTGTTGTGGAAGTAATAGTAGTGGGACGGGGTTACTGCCTCCCCGATCCGGATCGCCGCCTCGTAGCCCACCGTGATCGATTCGATGAGCTTTTTCCCGTCGGCGTGCGTCAGCTCGGCCGCGGCCAGGGCAGCGGGAATGACCGCCGCTGCGGCGTGGACGATCGAGCCCCGGTGCACGTCGTCGAGTTCCATGATGTGGGAGGCGATGCCGTTTCCCAGGGCTGCGTTCAGGGCGGAAGTCCTCTCCCCCGAAGGAATAAGGGTTGCCTGCGGCGATCCCCCCTGGGCCTTCAGGACGGAGAGAGCCATTTGCGCGGGCTTTTCGCGAGAGCCGCGCGCGGCCGACCCGAGCCAGTCCAGGAAGGCCAGCTTGGCCATGTGTATGGTATTTTGCGGAAAGTCTTCGAAATCCGCCGCCTCGATGAATTCGGCAAGCCTTTTGCTCAGCATAAGGTACTCCGAGATATACAGAATTGCTTTAAGCCGCTGCTGATCGGGAAGCCCCCGGAGCGGGCGCTCCTCGGAGCAGCCCCTGGGTGCTCAAATCCTCATCGATATCGGGCCAATGGATTCCGTAGCCGCCACCGGCAATGCGCCAATTATTCCTCTGATCGACGGTAGCATGCAGAAGGCGCGGGTACCACGCCAGAGGGGCAGTGATGGTGCGTCCGTCAATCAGGTCGACGCTGATGGTGTCCTCTGAAAAATGGACGTCTTTGACACGTTCACCGGCTTTGGGTTCGGAAGAAGACATGCCAAGCCTCCAAAAGCTGTTGTTCATTCTCATTGGTTATGGCTTCGATCTTTCGAAGTTCTTTTGGGCTGAACCCGAGATTGTATGTCAGACTTACAGGTGAAAACCAAAACTTTGCCGACTGGTCATTCCTGTCACCGTGGACGTGAGGCGGCTCATCTGACTCATGGCTGTAAAAATAGAAGCGGTACGGTCCGGCCCTCAGCACGACAGGAGTCATTTATACAGCTCCCAGTTCAATTAGAAAATAAGAACTCATGAACCAACCATGGCCCATTGAAAAAGATTTTGGGCGAACATTAGTGATTTGAACGCACTAGTCACTTTATCTCTATCCCCTTCGGGCAGTGCCGGGGAAGCTGGTTGAGAAAGAGTTTCAAAACGTCCGGCGGCACCTGCAGAAGCCGGATGCGGTGCAGGCTGAGCGCGTCGCGCGGGTCTTTCGCAAAGCGCAGGGCTTTCACCACCCCGGCGGGCTTTACCTGTCCCGGTGCGTCCATATCCCCCTGGCAGATGCCGCACAGGATGCAGGTGGCCGGGTCTTCGATTTCGCGAACCACTTCCGGCTCCATCAGGCCGTTGTAGTTGTCCCTCGGGACGAGCCACGGCACGGAGGCTTTGAGCGATTCGAAAAAGGGCTCCAGGTCTACGACAAGGTCCTTCAACTGCCGGAAATGGGGGAGCGGCTCCAGGGTGATTTCATTTCCGTCGGCTGTAACCGTCCGGATCAGAGTCTGGCAGGCGAGGGCAGGTTTGCCGTTTATCCGGATCGCGCATGAACCGCAGATCGCGCTCCGGCACGAGCGGCGGAAGGAAAGCTCCGGGATTTTCCGCCATGCGAGCAGCAAAGCGTCCAGGACGGTCTGGTGTGCTTCCATCTCCACTGCAACCCGGTCGAACCGGGGGGCGGAGTCCTTTTCCGGGTCGAATCGACATATTCTGAGTGCTATTTCCATCTCAATAGCCTCTTTCCTGCGGTGTGTAGCGGGTGATGTTGACGGGACCTTTGCTGAATTCCGGGCCGTTTTCGCCCTGGTGCGCGAAGGTGTGGTGCAGCCAGTCCGCATCGTTTCGCTGCGGGAAGTCCAGGCGGTAGTGCGCGCCCCGGCTCTCGGTGCGGGCAAGCGCCCCGCGGGCTATGATTTCGGAAAGTTCCAGGAGATGGCCGGCTTCGAGGTAGTCCATGAGCGAATAATCGAACGGCTGGGTCGCTCCCGGCGGCGACAGTCTGCGATAGCGCTCCTGTAGTTTTTCGAGTTTTGCCACGGCGTCTTCCAGTTCTTCACCCACTCGGAAAACGCCCACCTGGGCGGTCATGAGCGCCGCCATCTCGCAGCGGACGTCAAAAATGCTGTCCCCGTTCAAGGCCTTTTGCCGCGGCGACAAAGTCGTTTTCCAGCCGGCAAGGACGCGGTCAGCGACGCTGCGGGGAAGCTCATAGTAAGATTCCCGCCGTGCAAGCTCCGCGGCCTTCATGCCCGCCCGCCTGCCGAATACGACGGTTTCGAGAAGGGAGTTGCCCCCCAGCCGGTTTGCTCCGTGGACGCTGACATTTGCGGTCTCCCCAGCCGCAAGGAGCCCCGGAACTGTCGTCGATCCCCAGATGTCGGTCCTCACTCCACCCATGCTGTAATGCTGCGCGGGTTCTATCGGCATGGGCTCCTTTGCGGGATCGACCCCGCCGTAGCGCATCGAGAGGTCCCGTACCTGGGGCAGCCGATCCGATATAAGGGCCTCGCCAAGGTGTGTAAGGTCGAGTGCGATATAGTGGCCCTGAAGGCCCCGGCCTTCCTTTATTTCCTTGAAAATGGCTCTTGAGACCACGTCCCTCGGCGCCAGTTCCATCTTCGCCGGCGCATAGCGAGCCATGAAGCGTTCACCTTCGCTGTTTCTCAGAAATCCGCCTTCGCCGCGTGCCGCCTCCGAGATGAGAATGTTGGTCCCGTAGAGCGTCGTGGGGTGGAACTGCACGAACTCCATATCGGAGAGCACCGCCCCCGCCCGGTAGGCGATCGCCATGCCGTCTCCCGTGTTGGCATGAGCATTGGTCGTCTTGGCGAATGCGCGGCCGTAGCCGCCCGTTGCCAGGATCACTTGCTTTGCGCGGATTATTTCGAGCCGGGCGCGGGCAAGGTCGTATACGATAGCCCCGACAACGCGCCCTGCCTCGACGATGAGGTCCAGGAGGTGCCATTCGGAGTAAATCCGGACGTTGCGCTTAAGCGCCTGTTCGTACAGGGTGTGCAGGACGACGTGGCCGGAAAAATCCGCTGCGAAGCACGCGCGCGGAAAACCCGCCCCGCCGAGGGCGCGCTGGGCGATCGTTCCGTCTTCGCAACGGGTCCAGGGAACTCCCATTTTTTCGAGTTCGAAAATGACCTGTGGCCCGTCCGAACAGAGTACCTCTATCGCGTCCTGGTCCCCCAGATAATCGCTTCCCTTGACGGTGTCGAAGGCGTGGGCCTCGATGCTGTCGCTTTCGCCCATTGCCGCATTGAATCCCCCCTGCGCTGCGCCGCTGTGCGAACGGGTAGGGTAGAGTTTGCTCAGGACGGCGACATCGGCCTGCTCCGATGCGCTGAGCGCAGCCATGAGCCCTGCCAGCCCTCCCCCCACGACCAGTATTTCGTGCATGATCATTCGACCGCTCCTTGCCTCGATGCCGGTGACCGGAGTACATGATTTCAGTTTTTATGGCGGTATTTTGATGCCTTGCATCATAGTCCCGGAGGGGTGGAAATTCAAACGGGAACTTGCCCCGTATGGAATCACAACCAGGTGCAGAGAATGCAGCCCGGACCTTGCCTCGTTCCCACGGTCTTCCGTGGGAATGCAGACCGGACCTTTCCAGCCGCAAAGACAACCGAATCGCGGCTGCAAGCCGCTCCCGCCATTTTATGCCGATTCGATGGGCTTTCGAATAAATCCTTGCGGCTGGCAGTTCCCTCTTCCCTGAATCGATGCTATGTACTGACTCGACTTAGATATCCCTAACTTTCATATACTGAAAAGAATCGAGGCGGGAATATGGAACAGTGCCTATCCGACATACGGGTGCTGGAGCTGGGGCAGGTGCTCGCGGCCCCTTATGCCGGCATGATCCTGGGCGATTTCGGGGCGGAAGTCATCAAGGTGGAATCTCCCGACGGCGACAGCGCGCGACGCACCCCTCCCCACTTCTACAAGGGGGAGAGCATCTACTTCATGGCCCTCAACCGGAACAAAAAAAGCGTCGTGATCGACCTGGTAAAACCGGAGGGGCGGCGCGTCTTCTACGACCTGGTGAAAAAATCCGACGTCGTTCTGGATAATTTGAGGCCCGGCGTGCTCCAAAAACTGAAAATCAACCACGAGGCCCTGCGAAAGCACAATCCCCGGATTATATCGTGCTCCATCACGGGGTACGGCTCCGATACGCCCGACCGTTCCAAGCCCTCGTTCGACCTGATGGTCCAGGCGCGGGGAGGCGGCATGAGCCTCACCGGCGAGCCGGGAGGGCCGCCGCTGCGGATGGGCGTTTCCATATCCGACCACGTCGCCGGGACCTACGCCGTTACCGGCATCCTGGCCGCGCTCCACGCTCGGGCGCAGACCGGCGCCGGCCGTAAGATCGAGGTCCCGCTTTTCAGCACGATGCTGTCTCTTCTGAGCTACGAGGCGGCCTTCCACCTGTATTCAGGAGAAGTCCCCGGACCGGTCGGCTCCGGACACCGGTCGCTCATCCCCTACAACGCCTTCACGACCGAAGACGGCCACATCGTCGTGGACGCCCATCTACCGAAATTCTGGTCGGCCCTGTGCCGGACGCTGCAGGTGAAGGGGCTCGAAAACGATCCGAAATTCCATACCCTCGAAGCCAGGAACGAAAACCGCGCCGAGCTGCTGGAGATGCTGAACGGGATTTTCTCCACCAGGACCAGCGCGGCGTGGCTGGAAGCCCTGGAAGCAAACGGGGTCCCGTGCGCTCCCATTAACGACCTCAAAGCGGCTCTCACCGACCCGGCCGCCCTGGCGCTCGGCATGGTCGTCGACATCGAACACCAGGGCGTCGGCTTCAAATTCAAGGCAACCGGCAATCCCGTACGCATGTCCGGCGGCAAACAGGAATATTCCTCGCCGCCTCTTCTGGGCGAACACACGGAATCTGTCCTGAGAGGCCTTCTCGGCTACGACGACACGAAGCTGGAACAGCTCCTTCTGCACAAGGCCGTGTTCCGGAGGCCGTAAGGGGGGATAGGGCGGAAGGATTTATACACAGCGTCATAGTATGTATAGGAAAACTACCAGGGCCGCAAAGACGCTGAACCCGGCGTCCGAAGGATATGACGAGGTTTTTTTCCCCTTTGAAAAAAGCGCCAATTTCAAATATGGTAAAAATCCAAAAATAATCCGGCTGGAAAAGAATCAATGGGATCGAAATGATCGCTTTGCTTCCTTTAACTTTAAATTTCTAATCTGCTCTTTTATTCCGTGGTATAGAAGGGCAAATTTGGGATCATATTGATGACTGAATTAAACAGAAGTGTTGTTGTCACTGGTATTGGCGTATTCACATCAATCGGCTGCAGCCGGAAAGATTTCTGGGATTCCCTGATGCTGGGGAAATCCGGTGTCGCGCCTATATCTCTCTTCGACGCCGGTTCCCATAAAACTCGCATAGCGTCTGAGGTTAAATCTTTTTCCCCTGAGGATTTCATCCCTCGCAAAGAAGCCCGCAGGATGGCAAGGGTATCGCAGCTGGCGACATGTGCGGCTATTGAATCTTTGAGGGATGCCGGTTTGGATCTTTCAAACGAAGACCCTTCGCGGGTTGGCTGTATCGTGGGTTCGGCTGCCGGTGACTATTATAACCTCGAAGAACAGTTCACCAGGTTCAACGAAAAAGGGCCCGGCTTTGTTAATGCGCTGACTATTCCAAAAGTCATACCGAATATGCCTGCCTGCAATGTTGCGCTCCACCTGTCTATAACCGGTCCGAATTTCGGGGTCTCCACCGCCTGCGCGACGGGCGCTCATGCCATTGGCCTTGCGCGGACAGTACTCCAGCAGGGACAAGCCGATGTCGTTCTGGCCGGGGGGGCGGAATCGACAATTACTCCCTTCGTCGTTGACGGATATTCATGCATGGGCGTCCTGTCCCAACGGAACGATCAGCCGGAAGCGGCGAGCCGTCCCTTTGAAGCCGAGAGGGACGGGTTTGTCATTGGGGAGGGTGCAGGCATCCTTGTTCTGGAAACCCTGGAGCATGCCAGGAGACGCGGGGCCGAGCCGCTTGCGTTCCTCAGGGGCTTCGGCATGACATGCGACGCATACAGCATTGCCATCCCGGAACCGAACGGAAAGTCGGCCGCGGCCGCGATCAGGTGTGCGCTTGCCGACGCAGGGCTGAATGGTGAACAAATTGGACATATCAATGCCCACGGGACATCCACCAAGGTGAACGATAAGGTCGAAACCGGTGCTATAAAGCTTGCCTTTGGCGAACATGCAAACAGGATCCTGACAAGTTCGACCAAATCGATGATCGGCCACACTTTGGGGGCTGCAGGCGCAATTGAAGCCGCCGCCACTGTGCTTGCCATTCATAATGGCGTCGTTCCGCCGACCATCAACTACAAAACTCCGGACCCGGAATGCGATTTGAACATCGTCGCCAATACGGCAAGGGATGCAAACCTGAAAGCCGCGATCTCCAATTCGTTCGGATTTGGCGGACAAAATGCCGTGTTGGTTTTCGGAAATACCCCCTGAGATTGTCTTGCCGCAGGGAGGCAAACTTTGCTGAAGACATTCCTGTTCCTCGGAAGCGTAAGCGGTTTTCTGGCTGTGGCGCTCGGGGCATTCGGCGCCCACGTGCTGAAGGGCAAAATCCCCCCTGAAATGTTCGCCGTTTACCAGACGGCAGTCCAATACCATTTCTACCACACCGCCGGGCTGTTCATCGTGGCGTTTGCGGCAAACATCCTGGGAGATTTCCTGCTCATCCGGCTGGCCGGCTGGATGATGGTTGCCGGAATAGTGCTGTTTTCCGGAAGCCTCTACGTTCTCAGCCTCAGTGGAATAAAGCTCTTCGGCGCCATCACCCCCGTCGGGGGCCTGGCATTTCTCGCCGCCTGGGCGCTTCTCGCCCTTTCCGTCATTACCTCGCGGCACTAGCGGGGTAAGGCCCTTCCGTCGCAGCCAGTCACCGGCCGTTACCCGGTAGCTATGCGGGTCAGTTTTTTCGTATCGTTTTCTATCGTCAGGTTGAAGAGCAGATCGTTTTCCAGGAAGCAGTGCTCCAGTTTCGACTGGTGCGCGGTGAGTTCGTCGCCCTGCAGCATGCTCGCAAGCTGCTGGACGAGGAAGTTGATGAGGCAGGAGAGTGCCGAAGGGTTGCTGATGAAGGGAATATTCGACGGCGGGACGACGAGCGATTCGTGGGCAAACTGGATAAGTGGGCAGTTCGAGCCGTCGGCGATGACAACAAGCGTGTGATCGAGTCGCCGGACCACTTTTGCAAGCCGCAGCAGATCGTTGGGGTAGCGGGTGGTTGCGAGGAGTACCGCGAGGAGCCCGGGAGGAGCAATCGTCAGCTGGTCGATGGTCGTCGTGTCGCTTCCTCTCAGTATCTGGACGCCGGGGCGCACCTTGCCGAGCGACCAGCCCAGTTAATAGGCAAAAGTGTAGGAAAGCCTGGAACCGATTACGTAGACGTCGCGCTTTTGCCAGAGCATGTTCACGACTCGGTCTGCCGCGTTTAAGTCCATGGTCTCGTGCAACCGCTTCAGGTTTTCTATCTCCTCGTGTACCAGCCTGTTGAACAGTTCTCCCCCCGGGGCATTGATGTCGGTAAAATCCAGGCGCTCGAGCAGAGTGAGTTCCACATCCACGACCTCCCGCAATGCCTGCTGAAAATCGTTGTAGCCTTTGAAACCGAGCTGCCCCACGAAGCGAACCACCGTCGCCTCGCTTACCCCGCAATACTCCGCGAAGTCCCGTATGCTCATGAAAACGACCTTCCGCGGATTGGCGATGATCTGCTCGCTCAGCATTCTGCCCTTGGGTGTCAGGGCTGCACGGTGTGCCTGTATCTTTTGCATGAGTGTATTGAGTAGTTCGGTTGCCATGGCAGTATCCTTTCCGTACGGGGATTGATTCCCCGGTCTAGTATTTTCGACCGGCCGATCCCGCTCGGCTTTGGCCGCCTGTCAGCGCCACGTGAAATTGGATTCAAAATGATGTAATTTGTTTCATTGCCGGGTTTTTCTGCAAACTCTCGGATGCTCTTCCAGTCTTTATTTTCCCTGGGGAGAAATTTGAGCAATTTGCGTGCCATCGGTAGCTACTTGAAAAAATGACGTTATTTCGATGTGTTGGAATGGCGTGATGTCCGGATTGGCTCAATGAAGGCGAAAAGTCGGGGAATGTGAGGACAGTTTTATCACCGGCTGCGTGCAAGCCCTTGCCTGGAGCCGGTTTGCGACGGGATATTTCCGTCCGTCGATGCGGCACTGATTGTCTGATCAGGCATCAAAGTGAAACGATAACCTGCAAATGATGGTTTTTGCTTCATCCGGTCGTTTTCAATGCATTGGCGCGGAAGCCCTGAGATAGCGGATGCCGGTCCATGCAAGCACCAGGGCGAAGATTACCCGCAGCGTCCCTTCATGCAACAGGTGGGCGACACTTGCGCCGAGATAGGCGC
>JAEZXS010000279.1 GCA_023442755.1 Pseudomonadota bacterium
CAACTTTAGGAGTCGTAACCACCACTCGGTCTGAACTGTTGTGGGAAAGGCTTCCAGTCTCGATCCTTTAGAAACTTTTCAGGCAACCTGAACTCATTTTCCCCAGGCTTTTCTTCGCGTCTTCGCGGCTTCGCGAGGGAAAAGAAAAATTCATGGCTGTCCTAATTCAATGTGCTCCGCATGATCGCGGTCCCGCCCAGGCAGGACCGCTCCCGCAAGTGTTGAAATTATTCCGTATTTCTTGATGGTCGGTACTTCTTAGCGGCTTGTTCCCGTTAAGTTTCTGTTAAGTTGACGGCAATGGGCCTTCGCCGGGATGACGTCGCTGTTGGTCGGCTAATTTTGGCTTTGAAAGTGGGAATTTTTAAAGCCGCGGTCAATTATGATACAGTCTGTCGCCAGGGTGACGTCATTGTTATTTGCCGAGTTGCGAGAGCGGGAATCTCCGAAGCTGCAATTAATTGTGACACAGCCTCTTTCGCCGGGGTGACGAGCACATGGTCACAGCATTTACTTTTTTTATGGAATGCTACACTAGCAGATGGATGACAAACTCTAAATCATCGTAATCGTCATTCCGGCGAAAGCCGGAACCCAGTTTTGAATTGCTATTCAGCGCATAATCATCTATTTTTAAGGATTACCTAAAACCGCAGGTAATTTGTCCTGCGGTTTTTTTATTTTTCACAGGGAGTCAATCAGGCATGATCAGCGCATCAAACGTGGCCCTCTCGTTCGGCAAGAGGGTCATTTTCAAAGACGTCAATATAAAATTCACACCGGGCAACTGCTATGGGCTCATCGGCGCAAACGGCTCCGGCAAATCCACCTTTCTCAAAATCCTTTCCGGCGAGATGGAACCCGATAAGGGTGAAATCATCGTCGGCCCCAGGGAGCGCGTGGCGGTTCTCAGCCAGGATCAGTTCGCATTCGATGAGGAAACGGTTTTCAATACGGTCATAATGGGGCATGCACGCCTGTACAAATTAATGGCCGAACGGGAAGCGATCTACGCGAAGGCCGATTTTTCCGAGGAGGATGGCATTCGCTCGGCGGAACTGGAGTGTGAGTTCGCCGAAATGAACGGCTATGAGGCGGAGTCCGAGGCGGGGGTGCTTCTCAATGGCCTCGGGATACCCGAGGAGTTGCGCTCTAAAAAGATGAAGGAACTGGAGGCCGGCGAAAAGGTGCGGGTGCTGCTCGCCCAGGCACTGTTCGGCAACCCGGATGTGTTGTTGCTCGATGAGCCGACGAACCACCTCGATCTGAAGTCGATAACCTGGCTCGAGGAGTATCTCTTCCGCTTTCCCAACACCGTTATCGTTGTTTCACACGACCGGCATTTTCTCAACCAGGTCTGCACTCATGTGGCGGACATCGATTTTGGAAAGATACAGCTTTACGTCGGCAACTACGATTTCTGGTACCAGGCGAGCCAGATGCATTTCAAACAAAAGCAGGACGAAGCCCGTAAGATCACCGACAAAGCCAACCAGTTGAAGGAATTCATCCAGCGTTTCAGTTCCAATGCCTCCAAGGCGAAGCAAGCCACTTCACGCAAGAAACTGCTGGAAAAGCTGACGCTGGACGATATGCCCGTCTCTTCGAGAAAGTATCCGCATGTCGTCTTCAAGCCCGAGCGGCCCTGCGGCGACGTTATCCTGGAGATGACCGGCCTATCCAAAGCCGTGGATGGAATGCCCGTGCTGAACGATCTTACCCTTACCGTGCAAAAGGGGGACAAGATTGCTTTCGTTGGCGGCAACAGCCTGGCCAAGACGACACTGTTCCAGATTCTGGCGGGAGAACTCGAGCCGGACAGCGGCAGTTTCCGATGGGGCGTCACCATCACCACTTCCTATTTCCCCAGGGAAAACAGCGCCTATTTCGATAACGAACTGAACCTGGTCGAGTGGCTGGGGCAGTTTTCTCCCCCCACCGAAGGAGAGCACTTCGCCAGAGGGTTTCTCGGCAGGATGCTCTTTTCCGGGGATGAAGCCATGAAGAAGGCCAATGTTCTTTCGGGAGGGGAGCGCGTCCGGTGCATGCTCTCCAAAATGATGCTGACCGGCGCCAATGCCCTGATCATGGATGAGCCCACCAATCACCTGGACCTGGAATCCATTACCGCCCTGAACAACGGATTGACCGCCTTTCCGGAGGTGGTGCTGTTTACCTCCCAGGACCATGAATTCATCGACACGGTCGCGAACAGGATCGTCGAAATTACTCCCGGCGGAATTATCGATCGAGTGATGGGATTTGAAGAATACATGAACAATGAGGATGTCGCCGGATACAGGAACGAGCTGTGCAACGGCAATTACGCCCTCGCCCTGTGAGGGTGTTCGTGACGTCACCCCCGCGTAGGTGCGTCGATTTAAGGACAGGAAGCCGCGAAGAAAGACGAACTAAAGGTTTTTGAGGTACCCCATTCTTCTGTGGGAGCGGCTTGCAGCCGCGATGAGAGAGTCGGAGCCATCGAAACAGGCTGGATCATGGATTCTTATATTTCGCGCGAATCCCGCGAAACGCGGGAGCGAATCTTGCTATGTTGAGGTAAGGCCGCGAAGGAAAAGATTTTCCTTAGGCAGTGTTGCTGCGGGAGCGCCTTCCAGCCGCAATGCGTTGTCATCGGAGGTGCGCGTTGATTCTTTCCCACGCGAAGGCGCGAAGCCGCGAAGAAGAGCGAACCATTAGGAGTTATGGGGTTTTTGTGGGAGCGGCTTGCAGCCGCGATTGAACGATTTTCTCGTTCCCATGCTTCGCGCAGACGCGTCAACTTAGCAGCGCATGATGTGATCGCAACCGAGAAATCAGGTACTGATGTGGGAACAGCCTTCATTCCCGCCGAGTTGTGAATGCTTTTGGGGAAAACATGACTGGATCAATTGGGGTTTTCTTCGCGGCTTCGCGGCTTCGCGAGAGAAAACCAAAACTGATGACCAGCCTTTTCAATGTGCTCCGAATAATCGCGATCCCGCCTTGGCGGGACCGCTCCCACGGATCACCGGAACTGATCTCAAAATACTTGGTTGGTTCTTCTTCGCGGCTTGGTCCTTTAAGTTGACAACTGTGAACTGGCGAGGGAAGAGAAAGACAAAAATTTGATAAAAATCTGCGATAATCTGCGTAAATCTGCGAAATCTGTGGATAGAAAGTCTTTTTCCCGCACCGAACAAGGTTTTTGCGGAGCAATTGCAGCGTCTGGAGAAGCGAGGGCCACTATAAAAAGGTTTTCTCTGCGGATTCCTTCGCGCGGGTGCTCATGAAACCCTGGTTATTGGTCGACATTGCGCCGGGGCCCGGCGATGCCGGAGAACTCAGGCTATACCGCCGGGACGCTGAATTCTCGATCCGGATCGGCGGCCGCGAACTCATGAACAGCCGTGTGCACGGGTCGGAAGAAGCCCTTGGGGCGCTTGCCTGTGCGCGGCTCGCGGATCGTCCGCGACCACGGGTTCTCATCGGCGGACTGGGTATGGGGCACACTCTCGGGGCCGCTCTGCAGGCGCTGGACGCTGAAGCCGTGGTGGTCGTGGCCGAGTTGATACCGGAAGTGGTGGCGTGGAACCGCGGTCCCCTGGGAGACCTTGCCGGTCATCCGCTGAGGGACCACCGGGTAACCGTTCGCGAGGCCGACGTCGTCGAGATTTTGCGTGCGGAGCAGCGTGCCTGGGATGCCGTCCTGCTCGACGTCGACAACGGTCCCAAAGCATTGACCAGGCAAGGAAATGACTGGCTCTACGGCCGGGCAGGCCTGAAAGCGGCCTTCGCCGCGCTGCGGCCCGGTGGCGTACTGGCCGTATGGTCGGCGGGACCCGATCAGGCATTCAGCGATAGTATGCGAAAGACCCGCTTCCAGGTGGAGGAGCTTCATGTGCGGGCGCGCGGCACCCGCGGAGGGGCCCGTCACACCATCTGGATCGCGACGCGTCCGGCGGGAAAAACGCCTCAGGGCGACGATCGGCCGGCATCGTAGCAAAACAAAAGCTATCACCGCGGAGACGCAGAGGGCGCCGAGAAACAGCCAAAACGGTTTCTCCAAAATCGGGGATTTCGCCGGCCACGTGAAACTCTATCGCGCCAAGGCCATGTTTTTGTTTTCCTCCGCGTCTCTGCGGTAGATTTGATCAGGTCCGTATTTGATGCACCTTGGACGCAATTTCGTACTAAATTTTCAGCAATGATCCCGCACCGGAAGTGCGGGTTACCAGGAGCAACCCTCAAGTATGTCATTTACAAAACTCGGCCTTTCAGCCGACTTACTCCGTGCCGTTGCCGACCAGGGCTACAGCAAGCCGACACCCGTTCAAAGCCGGGCAATCCCGATCATTCTTTCAGGAAAAGACGTCCTTGCCGGTGCTCAAACCGGAACGGGCAAAACAGCCGGTTTCGCTCTCCCTCTTTTGCAGCTCTTGAGCAGGCGTACCGTCATAAAATCAAGGAACAGCATCCGCGCCCTGATACTTACCCCGACGCGTGAACTTGCCGCCCAGGTCGAAGAGAATGTGGCCGCCTACGGCAAATATCTGCCTCTGAAGTCCGCGGTTGTCTTCGGCGGGGTCGGGATCAATCCGCAGATAGGCCGGCTCCGGCGGGGCGTCGACGTTCTGGTGGCTACCCCCGGGCGCTTACTCGACCATGTGCACCAGCGGACCCTGGATCTTTCGAAAGTCGAGATATTGGTCCTCGACGAAGCGGACCGTATGCTGGACATGGGATTTATAAAGGATATCCGCAGGATACTGACTCTCTTGCCCGTTCGGCGGCAAAACCTGCTGTTCTTTGCCACCTTTTCCAACGATATCAAAAAACTGGCCGACGACTTGCTGCAATCTCCGGAGCTGATCGAGGTTTCCAACCGGAACACCGCATCGGAGACGATCGAACAAGTGATCCATCCCGTGGATCGCACCCGTAAGCGCGAGCTGCTCTCCTTTCTCATCAGGTCTCAAAAATGGCGGCAGGTGCTTGTATTCACCCGCACCAAGCATGGCGCGAACAAACTGACGAAGCAACTCGGGCAGGACGGAATCAGCGCGGCGGCCATACACGGCAACAAGAGCCAGGCAAACCGGACGCGGGCCCTGGCGGACTTCAAGCACGGCGACGTCCGGGTGCTGGTGGCCACCGATATTGCGGCGCGGGGACTCGACATCGAAGACTTGCCGCACGTGGTGAATTTCGATTTGCCCAACGTGCCAGAAGATTACGTGCACCGCATCGGCCGTACCGGACGCGCCGAGCGCGCGGGAATCGCGATATCGCTCGTCTGCATCGATGAACACGACATGTTGAGGGGCATAGAACGCCTGATAAATCGCACTGTCCCCCGGGAAATAATCGAGGGATTCGAGCCCGACCCGTCGATAAAGGCCGAACCGATTTTCCTGGGTGGAAACGGTCCGAATCGGCGCCAGGGAGGCAATCATGCGCCCGGCAAATTCCGGAGCAGCACGAATGGCGCCAATCCCGGTGCGGGTCGAAAAGCCGGATCGGGTAGAAGAAACTCCCAGACAGGCCCGAAGATCGACAATCCGGCGCCCGAGCGCCCGAATGGATCGAGGAGGCGTGCGGGGAAACCACTGCGGCCGTCTTCCCCGCGAGGCACATGGCAGTCAACTTAAGAAAGGCATTAAGTCGCGAAGAAGAGCGAATTAGAGGATTCAAAAGCGAGCGTCATTTATTGTGGGAGCGATGCCGCCAGGGCGGTATCGCGATCAATGCAGACGGAGCACACCTGAGGCAGGTGGGACCATGTTCTTTTTATCCCACGCGAAGACGCGAATCCCGCGGAAGCGCGGGAGCGAAGAAGAACGCGAATCGAGGCTGAAAGCCTCTCCCACAGAAGTTCATGCTCGGTGTCGATCCGCCGGTTAAACCGGCCGATTCTACTGAATCGCGAGTAAAATTGACGGTCATGGGCTGGCGAACGAGAAAGACAAGAAAATCTGCGAAATCTGTGGATAAAAAATCTTGTTCCGGCGCCGAACAAGATTTTGCGGAATTATTACGGCGTCTGGAGAAACGAGGACCACTATAAAAGGTTTCCTCTGCGGATCGCTCTTAGCTGCCGAATATCAGACGTTTCAGGAAAGAGAACAAATGCTTCAACCCAATCACAAAGAAATCGAACGGCGCAGGACCTTCGGGATCATCAGCCATCCCGACGCCGGCAAGACAACTTTAACGGAAAAACTGCTCCTGTTCGGGGGAGCCATTCAAATAGCCGGGGCCGTCAAGGCACGCAAGGCCGCCCGGCACGCGGCCAGCGACTGGATGTCGATCGAGAGGGAGCGCGGTATCTCCGTTACCACCTCGGTGATGAGATTCTCCCACAGGGGGTTCGAGATGAACCTTCTCGATACGCCCGGGCACCAGGATTTCTCGGAAGATACCTACAGGGTCCTCACCGCGGTGGACAGCGCTCTCATGGTCATCGACAGCGGGAAAGGCGTCGAATCGCAGACGGAGAAGCTGATGGAGGTCTGCCGAATGCGCAACACTCCCATCATCACCTTCATAAACAAGCTGGACCGGGAAGGCATGGAGCCGCTGGAAATCCTGAGCGAGATCGAAGACAAGCTCCAGATCGAGTGTACGCCGCTTTCCTGGCCCATCGGCATGGGCAAGAGCTTCAAAGGGGTCTACAATCTCTACCGCGGGGAACTCAACCTTTTTACACCCAGCCAGGAAACCCTGAAACAGCAGGGGATCGTAATCAAGAACCTGGCCGACCCCAAGCTGGATGAATTGCTGGGACGGCAGGCCGACGACCTGCGTGCGGACGTGGAGCTGCTCGAAGGGGCTGCCAACCCGTTCGAGATGGACCATTATCTCAGGGGCAACCAGACGCCGGTGTTCTTCGGCAGCGCAATCAACAATTTTGGGGTCTCGGAATTGCTCGACGCCATCGTCGAGATGGCCCCCGCGCCGGGCGGCAGGCCCACGGTGACCAGGGAAGTCTCTCCCTTCGAAGAACCCTTTTCAGGATTTGTTTTCAAGATTCAGGCAAATATGGACCCCGCTCACAGGGACCGGATTGCATTCCTGCGCATCTGCTCCGGGAAGTTCACCCGGGGAATGAAACTTATCAATCAACGGCTCGGGAAGGAAATCACCCTGTCCAATGCCACCACCTTTATGGCCCAGGACAGGACCAATGTCGAAGAAGCCTACGCGGGCGACATAATCGGCATGTACAATCACGGAACCATCAAGATCGGGGATACTTTCACGGACAAAGAACCGCTGCGCTTCACCGGAATCCCCAGTTTTGCCCCGGAGCATTTCCGGCGGGTGATCCTCAAGAACCCATTGAAGGTAAAACAGCTCCAGAAGGGGTTGACCCAGTTGGCCGAGGAAGGCGCCGTACAGTACTTCCGCCCTCTCGTGGGCTCTGACTATATCCTCGGCGCCATCGGCGCCCTGCAGTTCGATGTGACCGTGGCCAGGCTCAAGGCCGAATACGGCGTGGATGCCGATTACGCGCCGGCCGGCTTTTCCGTTGCCCGCTGGATCGATTATGACGACAAAAAGAAGTTCGAGGAATTCGAGAGGAAGCACCTTTCCAGCCTGGCTCACGATTCGGAAGGCCGCCTGGCCTACCTTGCTCCCAATATGTGGCGCCTGAGTTGCGATATGGAAGATTGGCCCGACATAAAATTCATCAATACGCGGGACAACAATTGAGTGGATTTCCTAGAGTAGCAGATGAGCCGATTTCGCAAGCTATCACAAACTATTTGGCACTGCCAATACCCATATCATATGTATGCAAAAATACAGATCCAGGGTGTTAAGGGGAGTCATCGCAAAAGAAGTGATGTGCACGTGTGTCCGGATATTTTCTGATCAACTCGGATGCGAAATCCTTGAGATGAACATTCAAGTGGACCACGTGCATCTTCTTGTCCATGGTTCCGCCCAGAGTTTCCATATCGGGCTTTGTAGGAACAATCAAAGGGAGGACGGCGCAAACTGAAATAAAAAGCCCTTGGGGCAATCACATCCGGGCAAGGGAATACTGTGTTGACACAGTGGGCCGTGACACAGAAATGATTCGCACGGGCATAAAGTACCAAGAAATAAAGCAAGAGCAGCGGAAAGGCCACAATATTAGCGGCTATCAACTTGAGGACAACTCCCTTTTGCCTCCTAAAGGGGCAAAACAACTTCAGCCCCTTGCAGAGTTTAAATCAAAGCCACACTCAGGGATCTGTCGTTCACTTGAGTTACAGTAGCGAGGCAATTTTCAATGCCACGGGCACCTCAGCATTGATCTTTGCTCACGAAATCGGGAAGGCCCATACGCTGCGGCCAGACCTGATCTGGTTCAGGCGGTTCGACATCTCTGGGGTACGTGAAACCAACAAGATCACTTTTGGGGAAAGATAACCCATACGCCACGGCTAATCGCCTCATCCATCGCCCTTGCTGATCACCAAGGGCCAGATCGGCTGGAATCGGCAAACCTACAATGGACGGTCGAATAGGCTGTTTAAAAAGACAACCAGAGAAGGGCTTTACTACTGAGGTTTTGTAAGGATGTTCACAATGACCTCCACCTCCAAAAATTACTCGCATTTCGTTGATCCCATCAGGAAGGTACAATTTTCTCTTTGTAGTCCCTATAGTGGATGTGGTTCCCTGCCTCAATTGCTCTGCGACCTTGTTCCTTGCCATTAGCAGCTCATGCTCCACGCCCCCTCTTTCTTTCCTTTCCCGCCACAACTCCAAAACCTGAGACCTTGTGCCTCCGTCAATCTCAGCAGCGTGAAACTCGATATAGCTTGATCCGCATGGTAGCACGTTGCCGTGTAGGTAAGTAAGATGGTCTGTATTGTCGGCCCTACGAAAGAAAATAAATGTGCTCTGGTCGACAGTCCCGGCACCGGTATCGGAGAATAGATACATCCCTGGACTGGATACGCGTGAACGCACGAAGCCTTGAACATTAGCACTTACCTCGGGGTAGATAGAGCATGCTTCGTTGGAAGATTGATCGTTTAGCGCCTGAATTTTCTGACGCAACAATTCAAGCTCTCCAAAATTCATTGGTGAATGTCCAGAGATTTCATCGGCTAATCTCCAGGCCTCACTGAGAATCCTGGTATACATTTTTTCGACCGCGCTTTGTTCTGCGTTCGCTACAGGAACGGCGAGATTCACAGCCATGTAATCGTCTGGGAGTGAACCGAAGTCCTGCATTCTCTGTCTAATCTGCTTCCGGACCCCACCAAGCGCATCCGCCAGGAAGTAGACTGCGCATGATTCTATGAATCTAGACAACTTAACATTAGACTGTTCACAGGCACGTCGGTAGGGTTTCAGTACGGGGTCATCCAGCTGGCCTAAGGCAACCTTGACGAGTGCATGTTTTAGGTGATAAAGGCCGCGCTCAGGATAGTTGATATCCTGTTCCTCAACATTTTGAAGTCTTCCGTCTGAAAATAAGAAAGCGCTCGGGACCAGGAAAGGAAGTTCGTGCCCCGTAAACTTTGACGGGATATAGACCCAAGCTTTATCTGTCATCACGTCTCGGCAAACACACTTGGAAAATGAAGTGCCGAAATCGAAGCCGATCTGGATGAAATATGGTTGGTGTCTTTTCGAACTGAGTCTCGCTGGACGTAAAGGCTCAATCGTCGATTTCGTGTCTATCGAAGATGTTGGTTCGGTATCAATTACGGAATGCTCTTGCTCCACACCAAAGAGTTTCTCCCTGATATTCCGGATGAACTTCGAGAAATTGCCCATCGGATTCCCCTTTGCCGTGTCACTGTCCTGTAACTCGGAAAATCCCAGCCGCCACTTGTGCCTGTTCCATATCGATTCTGGCCTTCATCTTCAGTTCTGACAGTCGCTGGTCCTTGTTCGCAATGGCTGTCCGAAGCCTGCCTTCACTCGCGCGGATTACACGGGGATCTCTTCCTGCTTGACGCAAAGTACGTAAGCGCTGCTCATCCTGCCCAATACGACGGTCGAAAAAACCTTGAACACGCTGCATCTTGATTTGATAGGCAGTGGTGTTTTCAGCTTCAAAATCTGTAACAGCGGTAGAGAATCGTTCTGTAAAATCCATTTCCAGATCCCGATAGGCATCAAGGAGTGCCGCCCTATCACAGTCCACATAATCCCAATCCCTTCCGTTTCGGAGAAGATGCTGAATAACGTCTTCTGACTGATCTCCTGAATGGCTCCTCCCATCCGACAGAGATCTGATACCGTAGGCGAGCCCTTCGCGAGTTGACAAACCACTAAATTTCCACCGCTCGATACGATAACAGTAATCCCCCGGTTGGAGATCGGGATGAGCAATTTGAAGGGCTGATATGTCGTAGAAGCTGTGTGATCTCTCTCGATTTATCTGTGTAATCCATCTTATGAGAGGCGAAAGATGGTTAATGAAATGAACTGCTCGACGTAGGTTGGTCGAAAGACGCTGGGTGACTTCCCTCCTGAACGTGATGTTAAATTCCCTTTGCTTCAGCGGGCGAGCGATTGCCGAGTGGTCATCCCGAATGAAATTTGAGAGGGAAGATTGCGCCTCAAACGACAGTTTAACTTGAATACAACCATCCAATGGAGTGTTGTAGATCAGCTCACAGCCCTTAAATTCGCGTTCGAAAAAATCGGTCAAGTAATCTTCAAGTTCTTCCGGCTTTATGTATCGCCCCTTTGCTCGGTCCTCCTCGATCTTACGTTGAACGTAATCCGACAGAGCGATCAAAGCATCGCTAGATTCTTCCAGCGCTTGAATCAGGATCAATCGATCCTCAATCACTTTCTCAGATTGATCCATCAACCATGCTTCTTCTTCCGGCGTGAGCTGCTTGCTAAGCAATTCAACTGTGAGCTGCTGCACCTCTTTCCCGATGACTGATTCCAAATCACCAAGACTATTGGCGAATCGCTCAAGTTTCGAATGCAACCGTTCGTAGAGCCGCTCCTCGATAGTGTTCTTTACCTTGAAGTTGACGATGGACAGTCTCTTTGCCAGTTGACCGACCCGGTCAATACGTCCGATTCGCTGCTCCACTCGCATCGGATTCCAAGGCAGATCGTAATTGACGACAACTCGACAAAACTGAAGATCGATACCCTCGCTGCCAACCTCCGAGGACAGCAGTACGCGAGGGCCGTTGGGGTCCTTGAATCGATCTAACTCTACCCACCGCTGTTCGCTTTTGACGCCGCCATGAATCATCGTCACGCTCACGCCATCAGCTAGGAGACGGCGTCTCAAATAGGCCAATGTGGGGCGATAGTATGCAAAGATAACAACTTTATCCTCCGGAACGATCTCTAAGAGCATCCGCCGTAGTTCTTTATATTTGCTGTCATTTTCTTCAAAATCATAGGATAGCAGCTTTGCGATGGGCGAAACTCCGATTTCCTCATCGAACTTATCGTACAGAAGATCGTCAAAAACCTCTTCCCCCATTGCCTCGTCATAAAGTTCTTGGGGATCTCCTAATCGCCCATCTTGGATTTCTTGGGCCATGACAGGAAGACAGCTTGCAGACCTAAGCTGCAGTCCAATAGATTGAAAGACATGGAAAGGTCTGCCATCAAGTGTGCACCGGCGACGCACCATATCGAGAATTGTCTTGTAAAGCAGCATTTCCTCAGCAGAATACTCGACCGTCAGAACGATTGGATCTCGTATAGGCCGATTTTCCTTTACCTGTACCCTTCGTGTTCGATTTATATAACTGCCGAGGAGGTTCAGCTTCTCGGCAAGATCCTGGCACTTCGCAATTTGAGCCTTGTTAGACAGGTCTAGATTTTCCAGCTTTTCCAGAAACTGCTTGAATAGTGGGGATTGGCTGATGAAGCGGCTTTTTCCCATACCTTCGGTGGATGTCGTCAGCAACGGCATATCAACAGGAATCCGAGCCAAGGCGTTCCCAGCTTGGACCGCCGGGCGATTAGCTTCAAGCAGGTCTTCGAACATTCCTTGAGTCTCAAAGAAGCTCTCGTCGATTAAACGAAGCAGGCTGTGAAGATCTGTGTTGCTGTTGTTCACTGGTGTTGCTGATACGCACAGGACAGCTCCGGCGCTCGCGGCTAGGCACTCACCTAGATGAAACGTTGTTGTTGCAGGATTTCGCATGTAATGAGCTTCGTCAAATATCACCATGTCGAAGGGTTCATACCCCAATGACCAATTACGAAGCTCGCGCAGTAAGAGAGTTTTTGGAGATCCAGACGGTTCTACATCTGGTGGCTCATCCAAGAGCGCCAATTCAGCTTTTGGCGGACGTAACCCTGTATAGGTTGAAATCAAAACGAAAGGCTGGACAGGCCCAAGCCTTTTCATTTCCGCGATCTCTCTTTCCAGATCGGAGAATCCTACGACCCTAGCATCCATGAGGAATTTGCTGCGGAGTTCTTCGCGCCACTTTACGGCGAGGGCATTAGGGCAGACTACCAACAGCCTTTGCGCCTGGCGTCTTGCCTGCAGCTCCATCCAAATCAGGGCAGACTCGATAGTCTTTCCAAGACCGACCTCATCGGCAATGATAAGCCTTTCTGTCGGAGAGTTGATGAATTTGAGGACGGGTTTGAACTGGTAGGGGTAAAAATCGATCTGAGCTGCTTCCATGGAGTAGATCACTTCGTGAAGGGTACCTTTGAGCTTTTCGTAAGTGATCAGTCGCTGTAGATCTCTCACCCTTCCGAAATGCCCATCGAGTAAACGTTCATTGATCGTCCTTTGTGTACTTCTCCGCATAGCCTCTAATGAAGCTAAAGGACGAAAACTAGTCCCACCTCCAGGATAGGACAGTTGCACCATGATATGAGGCCCTGCGCTACGCCAAACGCCAGTGTACTGACCAATGTGTGAGGGATTGCTCCTGTCAACGACCCAATCGCCGGAAGAAAAAGGGATTTCTGCATTCATATCTGTTTCATGCTCACGAATCTCTCGCTCACACCTGGAGACGGCCACTAGGAGCGCATCCACTGGTTCGGTGAATCTTCGACACGTAAGAGTATCAAGCATAGCGCGCGCTTTACTCACATAGGTCTGGATCTCACTGGTGCCATGTACATCGCCTTTCTTAGGTTTCCACTCTAAAAACTGTGACAACGCCGAGCCGAGCCGCTCATTCAGTTCGTTTCCAAGGATATCAAACCAATAGCCATAATGGTTCCACATTGCAGATTGAAGTAGAGACCGGGATTCTGCATTTGATAAAAGCCGCTCCAAATCAAAGCAGAACTCCATAAATAGGCTAAATTCGTAAAGAGCCGATGAAAGTGGATCTCGGTCCTCTGGAGCTAATAATAGGTATCTGATGAATTCCTCTCGATGGCCAATAACATCCACAATATCGCCGAACCGATACCCTTCGATTGTGAAAGAGTCCAGCATTCTCAGGAAGTAGCGATCTTCAATGTTTTCCGAAAAATGACGATCCAGATTCAAGAATGACAAAATCCTTGCATGTGATTCAGAGGGATCTGCCATCTCTATTGACTGATTAGTACCCTTCAGTCGGTATCTAAACAGTTGCGGGAGCTTAATCGGGTAAAACTCCTCGTAATATTGCCGGACATGTCTATTTTCCAATATAGAACGCATTTGGATCCCGAAATCAGTTCGCTGAAGCCCTTGAACAAAACCCGCTAAAGAAGCGATTTCCATCACGGAGCAACAATTCATCAGCCGATCAATCGCTGACCGCAGTCTAATTTCATCTGTTGATGTGATCCCTTTCTCACGATAGTCTCGGAGAAGAGTGCCGAGTCCTAAGTCCTGTTGGCCCTTAATCAAGTCGTCCAGGCATTTCGCCGCTTCGTGAGCAGCTGTGCCATAATAATAAGTCGCCAAGAGATCCTGAAAATTCGCTAGTTGGAGGTTCATAGGCACGCTTCCAAATGGATCAAAGGCTGTTGAAAGTCTTCAGTCGGCTTACACACTGTTGTATGTGTGGTATCCGGAATCGTATGTGGAGGTGGATCGTCTCCGAATATTTCGTTCACAACAATTTTTTCATACTCGGCAATAATTACCCTTTTTGCGATCAAATGCCGGTTCGCGCGATCCTTTGTCGCAACCTCTGTATCTTCCAGCAGCTTCCTGAGCCACGGTGAATCCTGCCTTAATTCCTCAACCAAAGGTGACTTGAACAGCGCACCGAGCGCAAAGAATTTCAAGAAGCGGAACGAACTGGCAGCCTCCAGTGCAAGATCAGCAACCCTGGCTCCTTTATGTGCAGGTGAATACAGTACCAGCTTAGTTTTTGCCACCCAATCCGAATCCTCTCTCGTAGCATCAAGGAGGGCGCGGCGTGCAATAACAGCCCCCAATGAGTGAGCAACAACCACCAATTCATCGTATTGGAAGTCATCTTCCCGCTGTGCCGACTCAGGCAGATTGTTCGTGAGGAGGCTCTGGGTCTCCTCAAAAAACCGGTGCAAAAACACTCGAAAAATCGCGGCGCTCGCATTCATCTCGGCCCGAAGGCCATCATATCCATAGAAAAAAACGTCATGTCCACTACAGGTGGAGCATTTAGGCAAAAGTTCATGAAAATCAGACCACGTTCTTATCGCATTGCCATTAAAGCCGTGAATGAAAAGGAGGGCTTTGCGGTTTGGGTGCACAGCAAGCAAAACTTGAACGTCCCTGTCTGGTTTTTGATTTCCTTTCAGTGTCCGCATCGCGAGGTGTGTTTGCATGTTAAAGTCTCCGCCATGATTCAAGATGGGCCTCTGTCGAAACTTGCCGGGCATTAAACATAACGCTGTATATAACCGTCATTCATCGGCTAAAAACGCTGCTTTGGGGGCCTGGGAATGGCCCACTTAATGCGTGTTGCGAATAATTTTGTCCTGATCGAAGCGATAATATGTCGAATCGCACACAAACTCAAGGTATCATGCCAGTGCCTTGAAGTCCAAATGTCTTCAGAAATGTCCCCGATATCCTGAGTTGCCGAATATGAAGGGAATTACGACAGCCGGTTATCGATTCTGCCGGTTATAGCCCGGCAGGTTCGTTTCCCGGTATTAGACATTCCTGCACCGGCATGCCTTATGAGGCATACGGTTGTTAGCGGGCAAGAGCATCCTTTCCTGGTCCTGCATACTCGGGATTTGAAAGTGCGGATTTGTTTTCCGTGCGTCGTCAGAAAAATTATCCGTACATGAAAAAGCCGCATGTTAACGGTGCCGAAAGGACAGTCGACCGCCGAGGCACAGAGAACGCGGAGGAAGGCCAAAATCCAACAGGAATGGAATTGCAGCGCAATGACACGGACCGAGGCTGTCCCGACCGGAAACTGAATCGAATCTGCATGAAAGCGACCGAATCGGTGCAATAACGGTGCAATAAGAGTGCGGCAAAAGTGCAGCAAAAGTGCGGGAAAAGGTGGTTAGTTCGGCCTGCAGCAATGATCCGGCGGAAAATGAAATAAGGACAAAAAATATTTACCGCAGAGACGCAGAGGACGCCGAGAAGAGACAACAGGCAAGTCGCAGGGCATACGGTCTGCCCTCGTTCCTTCCCGTTCTCGTCCTTCCTTGGCGATTAGCGCGTTGGTGTGATTTCCCGGTTTACCGGCAGGGATGGGCGGCCTGATCGTTTGAAGCCTTGCCCGATCCCGATTCTCTTTGAAAAATGAATACTCGTGTTTCTCTTTGCCGGGGTTGGCTCCACGGTAACATGCAAAGGGAATAAGCCGCGAAGAAGGGCCAAATGAAAGAAATACGTGATAATTCCAGTGCTTGTTGGAGCGGTCCCGGCCGGGCGGGACCGGGCTCATGCGGAGCACATTGAATTAGGATGGTCATGAATTTTTTCTTTTCTCGCGCGAAGCCGCGAAGAAGAACGACGCGAAGAAGACAATAATGAAAGGGTTGCTTCGGAGAGGAAGAATCTGTGGGAGCGGCTTGCAGCCGCGATGCGCGGCCTTCAAAGGTGCGCGATGGCTTTGTCCCACGCGAATCCCGCGAAACGCGGGAGCGAAGAAGAGCCTGAGAAAAAATTGCTTGGCGGCAGTTCGCCGGTTCAACCTGCCATTCAGCCGGATTCCAAGTTGACGGTTAGGGCGTTGGCTCACTGTGCCCGGTTCGGCCGGCCGCACAATTTTCCAGCGGAGGAGTATGTCTCCGGCCGAGTCCCGCGTTCGGGACGCATGCCCCGCTGACAAACGGGGCGCCGCACAAGCGCCACGTAAGTCACTCAGTACGCGTGACGCAGGGGGTGCGGGGGCGAAGGAACCCGGTCCTTTCTGTCGACATTTTTGCCCCCCTTTCACGGGGGGTAAATTTTCATTTACCGTAGAGGGTTAATTTTGCATTACTGCTGACACTCACTCAAGCCAGGGGGCTCAATGCACATTTACCTTCAAGCAGTTCTTGGTTGCACTTCCCGTTTAATCGCTTCTCCACTCGCAATCTGAGTTCGCCTGATATCGTAGGCAGTCTGAAGGTTCATCCAAAAGTCCGGCGTCGTTCCAAAATATCGGGCCAGGCGCAAAGCCGTGTCGGCAGTAATAGAACGCCGTTCATTCAAGATGTCTGTGATTCTGTTCGGAGGCACGCCAAGGGCGCGGCCAAATGCGTTTGCGGAAAGCCCCAATTCATTGAGCTCTTGTTTCAAAATTTCACCTGGATGAATGGGACGCATGCCGTTTGGCATGGTGATCTCCTTCTTCAATGGTGGTCGACGATCTCTACATTGTGCGGGCCATCTTCATGCCACTCGAAACAGATCCGCCACTGCTGGTTGATGCGGATGCCGTGTTGGCCCTTCCTATCTCCCGAAAGAGCTTCGAAGCGATTGCTCGGAAGGAGCATCAGGTCCTCAATTGCAGTAGCGCTATCCAGAATTTGCATTCGTCGTTCCGCTTGCTTCTGGAAGGTCTGAAATTTTCGCACCTTCCGGCCCTCGTACAGCGCCTCTGTGTCCTTATCGCGAAACGAGCGGATCATAGCCCCCACCTTGGAATATGTTACGTAGTATGTAACGCATACTAAAGCGGGAGTCAAGCAGAGAAAGGCCTTTGCATCCGCCCTCTCAGTGAAGTCCGTCGTGTGGATTCTCAGATACAGCTGAATCGCGACCCACGCGAATCCAGCACTGGGGAACTGGACCAATCAGTGAGGCTGGCCCCCTTCCAATGAAACAGGAGGGCGCGGCCGGCTTTGAGCTGTGGTGGGCTCCAGCCACCCGCGCCCTGGAGGACCGTAAAAAGAGACTTGACTAAAACAAACCAGCCGCGAAGAAGAACCACGCGAAGAAAGACAATTTGCTTCGGAGAGGTAAGAACCTGTGGTAGTCGGCCTCGAGTCGCGATGTTTGGCCTTAGAAGGTGCGCGATGGCTTTGTCTCATGCGAAAAAAGCTTCAGTCGATCCAAGTGTGCTTTCCACAAAAGGATGGAGGCTGGAAGCCTCTCCCACAATTGACATGATGGTTTTTCGGCAAGAATTGTGGCCTCACAGCAAATGGGAACGAGAAAAACAACTTGGCGCCCTGGCATTTCTTCGCGGCTGGGGAGAAATCCAATGTGCATCTCCGACGACAAAGCATCGCGGCTGAAAGCCGCTCCCACAAGACACCGCGAGGTCCCTGAAATAATAACACTCTTTGCTCTTCTTCGCGGCTTCGCGGCTTCGCGTGGGAAAAAATCCATGGCATTCTCCTACGACAAAGCATCGCAGCTGCCGGCCCCATTCTCACAATCAACCGACTTAAATCTGCCCTGTACTCGCGTCTTTGAGTGTGAAAACTCTATGCGCACTTGCGAAGCGAAAGCATCGCGGCTGAAAGCCGCTCCCACAAGACACCGCGAGAGCCCTGAAATCATAACACTCTTTGCTCTTCTTCGCGGCTTCGCGGCTTCGCGTGGGAAAAATCCATGGCATTCTCCGACGACAAAGCATCGCAGCTGCCGGACCCATTTCTCACAATCAACCGACTTAAATCTGCCCTGTATTCGCGTCTTTGAGTGTGCAAACTCTACGCGCACTTGCGAAGCGAAAGCATCGCGGCTGAAAGCCGCTCCCACAAGACACCGCGAGAGCCCTGAAATCATAACACGCTTTGCTCTTCTTCGCGGCTTCGCGGCTTCGCGTGGGAAAAAATCCATGGCATTCCCCGACGACAAAGCATCGCAGCTGCCGGCCCCATTCTCACAATCAACCGGCTTAAATCTGCCCTGTATTCGCGTCTTTGAGTGTGAAAACTCTATGCGCACTTGCGAAGCCAAAGCATCGCGGCTGGAAGCCGCTCCCACAAGTACTGGAATTCCGCATTTCTTTACAGTTGGTTCTTCTTCGCGGCTTGTTCCTAAGACTGTAACCCAAAACGCAAGCTGTAATCATGCTGCGCGCCGGTAAATTCCGGGTGCATGTCCGCCGGCCCCGGCAGGCGACCAGTCAGGACTTACGGGAAGCGGCGGAGGTGCGAGAGCGGCAAACTCCGCTGCGCCGTGAACCACTTTGCCGCCTACAATCGTGAGGACGGATTCGATATTCCTGATCCTGTCTTCGGGCACTGAGAAGTAGTCTTCGGACAGGGCCGTGAGGTCGGCAAGCTTCCCCACCTCGATGGAACCCTTCTTCAGTTCCTCTCCCGAAAACCACGCGCTGCCCAGGGTATAGAGTTTCAGGGCCACCGTCCTGTCGAGACGGTTGGAGGCCGGGTAAAGCGTAGTATTCCCCACGGTTTTCCCGGTGACGAGCCAGAAAAGGCTGGTCCAGGGATTGTAGCTTGCAACGCGCGTCGCGTCCGTTCCCGCGCCAACCGGCAGCCCCATGGAGAGCATTGCCGAGATGGGAGGAGTGCGGGATGCCGCCTCTGCCCCATAGCGCCCGATGAAATGTTCTCCCTGGAAGGCCATGCGGTCCTGAATCGCGATGCCGCCTCCCAGCGCCGACACCCGCTCGATGTTGCGATCGCTGATGGTTTCGGCATGATCCAGGAACCACCGCAGCCCGTTGAAGGGAATCTCCCGGTCTACCTGCTCGAAAACGTCGAGAAACCTGGTAATGGATTCATCGTAGGTGGCGTGAAGGCGGAAAGGCCACTTGTTTTCGACCAGAAGGCGTATCACCGAAGCGAGTTCGCTTTCCATGCGGGGAGGCAGGAGGGGTTGTGGCTGGAGGAAGTCCTCGAAATCCGCACCCGAAAAGACGAGCATCTCTCCCGCGCCGTTCATGCGGAAATAGTCGTCGCCGCGGCCCGGCGAGGTCATGGCGACCCAGTTCCTGAAGTCATCGAGTTCTCCCCCCGCGCTTTGCGTAAACAGGTTGTAGGCGATGCGAACGGTGAGTTCCCCGTTGCCGGCCAGGTGTTCTATCACCCGGTAGTCGCCCGGATAGTTCTGGAAGCCGCCTCCCGCGTCTATGGCGCTGGTAACGCCGAGGCGGTTGAGTTCTCTCATGAAGTGGCGGGTGGAATTGACCTGGTCCTCATAGGAGAGCTTCGGCCCTTTTGCCAGGCTTGCATAGAGCACCGTCGCGTTCGGACGTGCAATGAGCAGTCCGGTGGGGTTGCCGTGCCGGTCACGCTGGATTTCGCCTCCCGGAAAGTCCGGGGTTGCCCGGGTGTAGCCGAGCGCCCGCAGGGCCGCGCCGTTCAGAAACGCCCGGTCGTAGAGGTGCAGGACAAAGACGGGAGTCTCCGGCGCCGCTTCGTTGATTTCCTCCAGGGTGGGCATGCGCCGCTCGGCAAACTGGAACTCGGACCAGCCGCCGATCACGCGCACCCACTGGGGTACAGGCGTGCGCCGGGCCTGTTCCCGCAGCATCCGCAGGGCGTCCCGAAGCGAGGGGACCCCGTCCCATCTCAGTTCCATATTATAGTTCAGTCCTTCCCGGATTATATGCATATGAGAGTCGTTCAACCCGGGAATCACCGTCCGGCCGTGAAGATCGATCACACGAGCGTTTGGGGCTCTCGACATCACTTCCGCATCCGTTCCGGCGGCCCGGAAAAGGCCGTCTTTTATCGAGACGGCGGAGACATGCGGCCTGCTTTCGTCAAGAGTCGCGATACGGCCGTTTACGAGAATGAGTTCTGCATCCATGGTTCCTCTTCCTTGTGGGGACAAAAGCATGTCCCCATGCGTTTACTGAAAATTCGATTTCATAATGTGCCCCAGGCATTTTCTGTTCTACATATGTATTGTTTATGGTAAGCATTATTGATTGTTGAACAAGCAATTGATATTGCGGGCTAAAGGTGGAGGGAGCGTCGCGAGATTTCGTGTACGGGATCGTGTCCTGGTTCACAGAAAATACACAATCCCGACATCAGGAGGACACAAGGAAAGGGCATTATGTCTGCAGAAAGTTTGACCTATGCGGAAGAGGCAGCCTGACGGCCTATTGTCGGTCCAATCCCCCCGTGATTGAATCGGCCCGGGCGCCTCTTCCCCTCCCTCGAACATGACCGTCCGGAGGTGGGCGGCGGGAACGAAGTCAAACGGCGTCGGTCAGAAACGATGTCCCGGCTTCGAGCGCCCGTTCGACTTTCTCCTTCAGGCCGGTAAGGTCGAATGACTTGACAACATAATAGTCGGCGGCAAGGGTTTTGGCATCGTCGCGGTAGGAGTCGTAGGCGCTGCAAACGATGATGGGGAGGTCGGGATTGCTGCTGCGGATTTCCTGAAGGATCTCCAGGCCGTCGCAATCTACGAGCCGAATATCCAGGATCACGAGGTCGGGCTGAAAGATTTCCATCCTCTTCATGAGCTTGTGGCATGATCCGGTGGCGCTGACTTCATACCCCATCTCGGTAAACTCGAGGGAATACCAGTCCCGGATATGTCTTTCGTCATCTACGACCAGAATTCGGGCCATGTTCTTTCTCCTTGCGTCCTGCTAACTGGCTTTCTGGAAGATGATCTTCCTTTCTTCGGCTTCTATTTCCTTTTTGCAGTCGATACACACGGAAGCCGTCGGCTGCGCCCGGAGCCGCATGAGGCCGATCTGCATCCCGCATTCTTCGCACAGCCCGAACTCGCCGGCTTTGAGCCGGTGAAGCGCTTCGAGGATTTGTCTCACAGCCAGGTTGCTGCGCTGGCGGAGAGCCAGAAGCATTTCGCTTTCCGACCGCACGCTTGCGAGGTCCGCTTCGTCCATCGGTCTGAGCGAGTTCCTGCATTCCACCTCGAAGACCCCATCCTGCAAACCGGACAGAAACTGCTGAAGCTGCGCGATGAGAATCCCATGAAATGCGGTCAATGTCTCCCTGTCCATCACCAACCTCCTTATGTCGCTTCGTTCTCAGGCCGCCTTTCTCTTCGAGTATTCCTCGAGCCCGAAGGCCGAACCTGTCTGCGGTGAGTTCCCCTGATATATTCGCCATGTTTCCTCAAACGCCTTTTCGCAGGACCGGCTTTCCATGTACCGCCGCGCCGCCGCGCCCATCTGCTTTCGCAGTGCGGCATCGGACAGAAGCGTTTCCAGGGCGGAACGGAGGCTCTTCGAATCCCCTGCGGGGAAGATAAACCCGGTCTTGTTCGGAACCACGTTCTCCCGCGGGCCTCCCGAATCGGTGACAACCACGGGAAGCCCCGCTGCCTGCGCTTCCAGAACAACGTTTCCGAAAGTGTCGGTGGCGCTGGGGAATGCGAAGATGTCGCAACTCGCATATACAGTCGATAGATCTTCGCCTTCCATGTATCCGGTGAAAATGCAGGGGGTTCCCTGCATGAACTCTTTCAGCTCATCGAGCTGCGGTCCGTCTCCCACCAGCACCAGTTCAACTTCCGGAAATCGTTGCCTCAGACCTTTGAAGGCCTGGCCCAGGAGCATCAAATCCTTCTCCTTCGAGATCCTGCCTGCATACAGGATCTTCAGGCCCGTACCCGACCCGAGGCGGTTTTTCATGAATGCCGGATCACGCTTGGACGGATGGAATTTGCGGGTATCGACCCCTCTCGGAAACAGGCGGATTTTCTCCGGACTGATGCCCCTGGCAACCAGGTCGTTTCCGGTGCTCATGGAGGGGACCAGGATGAAGTCGAGCTGTTCGTAAAACCAGAGGATGTATTTCCAGGCAAGGCTTTCCATGTCGCCGTCCCCGGTGAGCCTGCTCGCATATTCCGGCACGGCGGTGTGGTACGTCCCGCTCAGCGGCGTTTTCATGATCCTTGCGATGGCGAGCGATGCCAGCCCGAGGGGGCCGGGAGTTGCCGTGTGGATATGGTTGAACCGATTTTTATAGCAGTAGTCGAGCATTTGCAGGAAGGGCGTAAGGTAGAGCTTCTGCTCGGGGTATTCGGGCAGTTCGTAGCTTCCGATGGGCGTGAAATTCCTGACGCCGTCGACCTCCGGCCGGGATTCGGCATCGCAGGTGATCACGGTGAGGTCTTTGCCGCTGCTTCTTGCCAGCTTGACCTGGTGCTGGAGCGTCAGCGCCACGCCGTTCACCTCATAGAAGGTATCGGTAAAATGCGCCATTTTGAAGGGTGTTTCGGGAAGGATGTAATCGAGCCCCTCGGAGGAAAAGCGTTCCAGGGCGGAATCGGTAAAGAGCCGGTCCCGGGAAAAGACCGAAAAGGTGACAAAATAGGGGGCGAGGACGGTCGAAAGCGCACCGGCCGATCCGAGGGATTGAAACGTGGTGAAGAAGTTGGCGCCCGAGAGCTGGCTTATGAGCGAATTCCAGAAATGCAGAAGGACCTTGTTGGAAACCTGGTTCACGAAATGAAACCACCTCTCGGGCCTGTTCTCGAACTTTCCGTTGCCGTTTTTCATGATATCCATGAGAACAGGGTCGTCTTTCAGGATCATGTGGGCTTCGAACCGGAGCTGGTCTTCCACTCGTGAATCTTCGGCCTGCCTGGGCGTCTTTTTCTGTTTCCAGGAATACACGAGGCGGCTGAAAAGCCCGGCCTCTTCGGGGTCTGCCTGGAGGCATCGGTCGAGAAAGCGCAGGACCGGGTCCCGGCCGACATTTTTTTCGAAGCCGAGTTTTCTTTTATAGAACTGGTATGCAATCCCGTACAGGTTGTGGGACATCACCCGGGGATCGCTCCCGGCGCCCGAGACGATTGCCTGATGCGTTTCCACGCCCAACAGGAACTCATCCAGGGTCCGCGCCCCTTTGACTTCCGTGTGGTGGCGCGCCACATTCAGTGCGCTGTGGTCGTCGGAGCCGCCGGTGAGGTTCTTGAGCCAGGGGTCGGGGAATCCGGGTACGATTCCGTGTCTTTCGATGAGTTTGTCGATCCATTCGGGTGTGAGATTTTCCAGGATGAGCCTGACGGCGCGGTTCTGGTAATCGTCTCTTGCCCCGTTCAGTTCAAAATTCCTGAAAAGCAGGATGAACTTCTCGAAATGTTCGAGGGTGAGCTTGTCGTTCACCGCATAGAAAGGGTGGGCGAGAACGTGGATGAGACCGGCGTCGTCGAGGTAGCGGACGAGATCGTAGATATTCTCGCGCACTTTCTGCACGTCACGGTGGATTTCCTCGTCGATGTCATAAACCAGCACGTGAGCCTTGCATCCGTCTTCCGGGAAATACGTCGTGATTTCCTCACTGACAAAGGTCCCGGGCAGGTGCGCGATTTCGAGCGCTCCGGCAATCGTGTTGTGGTCTGAAATGGTTACCAGGTCCATTCCTTTGTTCCTGGCGATGCGGTAAAGCGCTTCCGGTTCGCTGAAGCTCTCCGGGCAGCCGAGCTTCTGGAGAATCCATTGTGATGGCCGTACGGAGTATTTCGAATGCAGATGCAGATCGACTTTCATGATTTCCTTCCTATTCTGCCAGGATCGTTTCCCCGGCCCGGACCTTGGCGCCCGGACCGACATGTATTTTCATCCCCTGCTGCGGCGCAAACACCAGGTCCACCTGGGAGCCTATCCGGATCATTCCGAAGATCTGTCCCGCCATCACGCTTTCGCCCCGCGCGACGTAGCTGTCTATTCCGCTCACGCTCCTTGCCGCGATCTGCACGACGTAGCAGGAAAGCGAATTGCCCCGGTATTGACCGTCGATCCTGGTGACGGTCCTCTCGTTCTGGACGATGTGGATGCTGTTCCGATAAAACGGCAGTTGCCTGAAGATCGTACGGAAGTGCATTGCGGCCATGTAGAGATTTTTCGTCATTGCCGGATAATGGCGGATAAAGGCGATGCGGCCGGGGATCGGCGCGCGGTTGTAGTGCACGTTGAAGGGGCTCATGAAGATCCCGATCAGGACTTTCGGGCGGGAAAGGTCCTCTTTGGTTATGTCCTTCAAGGTGGCGGAGACGCCGCGTTTGATGGTGATGACCTCTTCCCCGGGCAGAACTTCCTTCACATACACCACTGTACCGTCGGCAGGGCTGAGTATCCCGGCATCATCGCCGGGGATGCTTCGCGGTGGGTTCCTGAAAAACCACACGCGGCGCCAGTACAGATACAGCAGGCCGCACAACACGGCGGCTGCGAATATGAGGCTGATGGTTTTCACGAGGATTTCGTGTACCTCCAGATTTCGTCCTTCAGCACGCGGACAAGCGCCATACCCGATGAGAAGGGAAAGTTGATGACCTCGAAAAAGTCCTCTTCCTTCTTGATGTTTTTGAGCCACTTTTTCACGCCGGAGTGCCCGATCATCTCGCGAACGTAAATGTTGGTGTCATGCAGGAGGATGTAGGAATTTTTCCGCACATGCTCGAGGGTGCAGAGAAAATCCTCCTTTACGTGTTCATAGGCATGGCTGCCGTCTATGAAGGCGATGTCGATTTCGGGCAGGCCGAGCCTGCTGTAGGATGAGAAGAACTGATCGGAGCGCAGTTTGTAGTGCGTTACGATCTCCTCCACCCCGAACTGCTGGAAATGCTGCTGCACCTTCCCGGGTTCGCTCCACTTGTCCGCTCCGCCGATAGTTTTGAACGGACCGTTTTTGAGCAGAGAGTAGGAAGGATCCACGAAGGTGCACATACCGCCGCCGTTGTCCTTCATACCCAGGGCAAAGCAGACAACGCTGAAACCGAAGCCCGAACCGATAACCAGCAGGTGCTTCGGCCTCAGAGCCCTGGTGAGCCCGTAGTAGAGGAACCCAAAGCCCAGGTTGAGGTTTTCGGGCTTTTCGTTATGTCCCATGGGTTTTGCGCGTTCGAGGATTTCTTTGAGAAGATCGGTGTTCAGACTGAAGTTTTCCAATAGCGTCCTCCCTTTTCGGTTTTTCGGGACTGTACAGGAGGAACTTGGCGGCTGTGTGACGAGGAAGTTATTTTTCCGTTACGAACGGTTCGGGAGTCGGTTCGATACAAAAAGGGCAAGCATGGCGATGCAGAGGCTGAAGAAGCTGGGGTATATGTAGGCTAATTAAGTGGCAGGGCTGGAAGCATAGGTCATATAAGTCATATGCGACATATATGACCTATGCTTTTCCATGAATTATTTTGCGATTTCGGCGTCGGTCAGGTAGCAGGCCGGGTCGCAGCTCCACAGGTCGCCGGTTGCGGCCTCGGCGCGCACGCGGAAGTTGCCCCCGCAGATGCCCAGCCACTTGCACTCGGCGCAACGCCCCTTGACGTAGAGCTTCTTGTCCTTGAGCTGCTTCATGAGAGGATTGGAAAGGTCGGTCCAAATTTCGCTGAACTTTCGCTCGCGAACGCTTCCAAACGAATAGTGGCGCCAGAACTGGTCGGCATGAACGGCCCCGTCCCAGCTGATGCAACCTATCCCGCGACCGGAATTGTTGCCTTCGTTCATCTGGAGCAGTTCGAGCACGTCGGCTGCGCGCGGAGATTTTTCCCGAACCATCCTGAGGTATACATAGGGGCCGTCCGCGTGGTTGTCCACGGTGAGCACCTCTTTCGGCTTTTCCCGTTCGTGCAGGTCGGCGGTCCTGTCGATGATGAGGTCTACGGCGGCGCGGGTCTCTTCGTGCGAGAGGTCTTCTTTCATCAGTTCGCTTCCCCGCCCGGCATAGACCAGGTGATAGAAGCATACGCGGGGGATTTCGTACTTTTCGAGAAGATCGAAGATTCCGGGAATCTCACCGGCGTTCAACCGGTTCATCGTAAAGCGGAGGCCGACCTTGATCCCGGCGTCCTGGCAGGCAAGAATACCGTCCATGGCCTTGCGGAAGGCGCCTTTCACCCCTCTGAACCGGTCGTTGACCTCATCGAGGCCGTCCAGGCTGATCCCGACATAGGAAAGGCCCACTTTCTTGAGTTCGGAGGCCACGCGCGGCGTAATAAGCGTTCCGTTCGTGGAAATGACCGCCCGCATCCCCTTTTGGACTGCGTAATCGGCCAGCTCGATAAGATCGGGCCGGACGAGGGGCTCGCCGCCGGAAAACAGGACTACGGGGCTCCCGAACCGGGCCAGGTCGTCGAGCACGCCCTTGCCCTCGGCGGTAGTGAGTTCGCCCGCAAATTCCTCGTCTTTCGCATGCGCATAACAGTGAACGCATTTGAGGTTGCAGCGCCTGGTCACATTCCAGACCACGACCGGTTTCTTGTCGGCGGAAAATTGAAGGAGATGGGATGGCAGCTTGCCGCTTTCACGTCCGTAGCGCAGGGCGTCGGAGGGTTCGACCGTCCCGCAGTAAAGTTTCGATATGCCTATCATGTCGGCTCCAGGTACGTGCCCGCTCGCGCGAGCGCTGTCGGATGCGGTGAAGTTCCCCCGCGAGGTCTTATGCAAGCAATCGGCAGAAATAACAGGGACAATATAACCTGCAATGGAGTGAAAGGCAAAAGAACGTAGGTTCGATTAAGAACCGGTTGAGGGTAATTGAAGACACTGGGTCCCGGCTTTCGCCGGGACAGAGTTTTATTTAAGGCGGGTCAGCTTCCCTTGGAAAATTCGCCCGGTTTCAACGGAAACTCCCGGTAGCTTTCCCGGATAAGTTCGTCAAGATAGTTCTGGTGGTCCGTCACAGCCTCTTTTGGCAGGATGAACTGCGTCTGACCGCTCCGGTCTGCTATCAGTCGGAATCCGTAGTCGTAATCGACCGAGATCTCCTGGCAGATGGCGGATGCGGAGGTTTCCTCCCGCAATGCTCGGGCTATGATCTCGGTGATCGCCTGGTCTTCGAAGTTGATCCGAAATCCGTGTTTTTCATAGAAATCCGCTTCAAACATCCGGGACTGGTTATACAGTGCAAGTACTTCGTCGAATATCGCTTCGATCGAAACTCCCGTGTCCACGTGGTAGTTGATCACCATGTCCGTGCGGTCGGGCGTGAAGACCATCGGATATTTTTCCGCGTACTTCCTCCTGGCCAGCACGATTTCCTCCCGGACCGCTTCCTTTTCTTCCACAACCAGCCTTTCGAATGCGGCGCGGAATTCCGGATCGTCTTGGTCCCGGAGCAGCCGTTCCAGCTCCGCTTCCGGTTCGTCGACGATTTTGCCCGTTATGGCGATGGCGTGGATTGGGGTCGAGGGAAGCTTCTTTTCAAACGGCAGGACCACTCTTTCGAGTACGCTAACCAGACCGCGGGCCCCGGTTTTTTCCGGGTAGGCCCGTTCGGCCAGCTTGCGCAGGGCCGCGTCTTCAAAACGGATATCTATTCCGTAGCTGCGAAAATCTTCCTTCTTGCCGACAATTATGGGATTTTTCGGATTCTTCAGGATATGGAAAAGGTCGTCCACCTCAAGCGGCTCCAATACGGCAACAACGGGGATGCGCCCTACGAACTCGCTCTCGAACCCGTACTGGATGAGGTCCTCCGCCTTGACGTGCTTGAGGAACCTGAAATCGTTTCCCCGGCTGTGCACCTGCGCACCAAACCCGATACCCTGCTTCTGAAGCCTCTGTTTTACGGTGTCGGCCAGTCCATTGAATGCCCCGCTCATGATGAACAGGATGTTCTTTGTATTGACCGCCCGCTTCTCGCGCTTTCCCGTCTTGCGATACTGTTCGATCGCCTGGATCTGGGAAACGGGATCGTGCGGAACCTTGAGGTCAACCTCCGTCTCTTCCATCGGTTTGAGCAGTGCGCGCTGAACCCCCGTTCGCGATACGTCCGGGCCCCAGGCATGCTGGGCCGAAGATGCGATCTTGTCTATTTCGTCGATATAGATGATTCCGTGCTCCGCCAGCTCGATGTCGTCATCCGCCTGGATAACCAGTTCCCGCACGAGGTCTTCGACGTCGCCGCCCACATAGCCGGTTTCACTGAACTTGGTGGCATCGCCTTTGACAAACGGAACGCCGAGTTTCTGGGCGATAAGCTTGACCAGGTAGGTTTTTCCCACTCCGGTGGGGCCTATGAGCAGGATATTGTTCTTGATCCTGCCGACCATCTGTTCGCTTCCGAAACGCGAACGCTTCTGCAGATATTTGATTCTGTTGTAATGCGTGCAAATCTTTGTGGCCAGAACCGCCTTGGGCTCGTCCTGGCGAATAACGTACCGGTTAAGGTATTCCTCCATTTCCTGCGGCTTCATATCGAACTTGATGTTTTCGATGCCGCCGGACTTTGTCTCGGTTTCTTGCGTTTCCTTCTGTGGGGCCGACATCATGGGCGAAATCACCTTGATACGATATCCGTATTTTTTAGAGAGATAATCGCTCAGTTCTTTTTCAAGTGCTTCCTGATCTGGAAATTTCGGCGGTTCATCCGGCATTGGAGATTCCTTCCCAAACTCATATGGGTATTGCTCATACCCTAACAACTTAAATTAAGTATAAATCCTTTTAATACGATTGCAACGAACCGGACGACGCGGGGAGGCCGCGACCACCGGTTGCCGGGTCCTTACCTGCTAATCGACCTGTTCGCCCCTCGACTTCATTCCTTTAAACCGTTACCTGCTCAGGGGTGGGGGTATTACTACCTCAAAACGTCACAAGTTCAATGAGATTACTGGATTGCGTGATGCCTTGTGTCTATATTGTTTTCAGAGAGCAAGCCCGGCGGTGTGCTCGATCCATGTTATTCCCACTTCTTGCGCGCGCTCCGGAGGTTTTACGCATGCTTCCAATAGAATTACATCATAAGGTGCTGGACAGCCTCCCGCTGCCGACCGACAAGGCGATAAGCGGAACCTTCCAGGCACTGCATACGATTTTGAGTCAAAAAACGATTCCTTATTTCAGAAACGATCGCGGAGCGAACCTGCTTCGGATTTCAGCCCTGCGTCAGAGCATGTTTTTTCGTCGAATGGAGGATGAGGAAAACAAAATAGGACTGGCCACCCTGATGGTCCGAAATCGCCAGAACAGGACGATTCTCATTCATGAAAGGTTTTTCGATTACCTCGCATTCGTCCTGCCCATCCGCAGCGATTTCGCACACCCGAACCGGAGTGCCGAGGAAAGAAAGCTGCTGGCCTTTTGCGAGTTCTTCCTCCGGCACCATTTCGAACACCTCGTATTTCCCGAAAAGACCGAAGCCGAGGTGATCCGTTCAGATGTCGATTTCGCCCTGCACTGGTCGAAGAAGGACCCCGGAGCCTATCATGCCCTGCGATCGGCATTCAGCGATGCCATAAGCGGAATCAAGGGGCGAAACTATATCGCGCTGCTGGACAGGGCGGAACAGGGCGCCGGCTGTGATTTCCGGATGGCCAGGGTCCTGGGGACGTATGCCCGGAATCTGGCTGCACTCCCGGGACGTTTTCTCCCGGATATCTTTCAGGACGTCGATCCTGAGATGAAGATGCGAATATTGAACTTGTGTTACAGAAAGAGCCGCGATCCGGCCCAACCGCTTGTAAAAAGGGCCTCCAGTCTCAGAAAGGTGCTCCGGCTTTTTGCCCTCGCCGTAAGGCAGGACCCGAAGCAGGGCATGGAGCTGTTCAGAGCCTTTCGAGAGCGCTGGGGGGTGGAGGCGCTTTTCCATGAACTCGATCTGCCCCTAGGTTTGATCGAGAAGAAGAGCATTGCACAACTCTTTGACGTTTTCAGCAAACATTTGGAGGAGTTCGTGGAGCCTGGAGACACCATTCATCAAGAGCCGCCGACGGTCTATTCGCAGTCGAGAGCGGAACCGATTCCCCAACAGACAAAGACCCTGAAGGAACGCATAGATGAAGCCAGGAACGACCCGGATGTGCCGCATTCCGTAGTGGAACTTATCGAGAAAAACAAGATGAATGCGGCCGGGCAGAGTGGCGCGAAGTACACCGAACTTATCGAGACTCTGCTCGCCATACCCTGGGGGAACATCAAAAAGATCTGGGTGTCGCCGGAAGAGTTCGAGGATGGGTTGAACCGGTCCCATTATGGTTTGAAAAAGCCGAAGGAGATCATCTGCGATTTCTTTGCCAACCTGATCTGGCGCTATCAGCACTTCAAAGAATCGGAGAAGCAATCCTGGCATCGGACGGGGAGCGCACTGCTTTTTGTGGGGCCTCCCGGTGTAGGCAAGACTTCTCTTGCCATCTCGATAGCGCGCAACCTGGGGATCCCGTACCACAAGATTTCCCTGGGCGGCATGAAAGACGAGGCCGACATCAGGGGATATGGCTTTACCTACGAGGGGTCGAAGCCGGGTCCCATTGTGCAGGGCCTTATTAAAATGGGGGTGATGAACGGCATGTTCATCATGGACGAGGCGGATAAGACCGAGAAGTTTGCGATTGCCACCCTGCTCGAGATCCTCGATCCCGAACAGAACCACCTCTTTCATGATAAGTACACGCAGAGCACGGTGGACATCGATCTGTCCAATGCGCATTTCATCCTGACCGCCAACACGATCGATACGGTGCCGCTTGCCATTCTGAACCGCTGCGAAGTGATCTTCCTCGACCGGTACAGCGTGGAGGAAAAGATCTCGATAGCGAAGGAGTTCCTGCTCAACCGCATTCGCGACCGTTACCTGATCGGTCCGGACGAAATCTTTTTCGACCCGGAGGAAGAGAGCGAAATTCTTCGAAACCTGATCAGAAATTTCACCTTCGAAGCCGGGGTGCGCGATCTCGAGCGGATCATCCGCACGCTTTTCCTTCGCGTGCAGCGTAAGGAAATAATGGGTGAGGGCAGGAAGAGCGTGAGACTGACGTACGCTCGAATCCAGAAATACCTCGATCAGCCGATCCAGCCCCGGCTGATAAACGAAGACGACCGGGTCGGGGAAATGATGGGATTGGGAGTAAACATGGAGATGGGAATAGGAACCCTCATTCCCATCCAGGTAACTCCAATGAGCGAGTTTGACCGCAAGGATGGTCCGCGCAGCTATATGAGCATGGTCCACACGACCGGCAACATCGAGCGCGTGATGGACGAGAGCCGGAAGGTCGCCTCGACCGCAATCCTGCAGCGTTCCAGGGAGTTGAGCATCGATCCCGCCCGGTTGAGCATCCCTGTGCACCTGCATTTTATGGGCGGCTCGACCAAAAAGGACGGCCCTTCGGCGGGTGGAACCATTGCGCTGGCGCTGGCTTCGCTTTTTACGGAACGGAAGGTGCGCCGGGATGTGGCGATGACCGGGGAGATAGACACCCAGGGGAGAATCACCCACGTGGGTGGAATCGGGGTCAAACTCGAAACCGCGTACGCGGCGGGATGCAAGACCCTGATCATTCCCAGGGAAAACCTCTACGGTACCGAAGGAATCGACCGGCTTCCCGAGGCGCTGAAACAGGAACTGCAGATTCTGACCTTCAGCGAGTGGAAAGGAAGCCACAAGCCATTCGACTACGCGCGCCACGTGCTCCAGGTGGTTGCCGTTGACGACATCGTGCAGGCAGCGGAAGTAGCCTTTATCGACCAGGGTGAGATCGACTCGCTCGACGCCGATTTCGAGGAGCATGCCGAAAAAGCGCTCGTAGAGCTTGCGGCAAACGAAGCCCTTAGTTTCAAACGGCTGCGGCTGGGTTACTTCGACGATCCCGCGGAAGTGATTCCCGGCGTCCTCGAGGGCTTTTGCACCGAGGACTACGGCTGTACCGTCCTGATCCGCAGCGATGTCAAGGACGACATACGCGCAGGCCTGCCGGGACCGGGACCGATGATCCGGTACCGGGAATTCGACCCGTCGACCGAACGCTTCGCTGCCGTCGTAGATGAGCTCAAAAGGGAGTACTCCGGCGGTTCCCGGCCTCCGCTCAGGATCTCCATGATAGCCCCGCTTCCGTTCCTGGAAAAAGAGGAGGTCTGGGGGCCGGAGTTCAAGTCCGGCCCGGGGTTTACCGGCATACGGTTCTTTGCGAGCTGTTGCACCGCCGAGAATGTGTCGATACGGGATTGCCGGAAGATCCTGGCCAGAACGCAAACCTTCCTGGCCAAGCTCACGGATGAACTGCTTGGTAAATGTCCTTTCCTGGAAAAGAAGAACGGGATTTATGTGACCACGGTCGGTTTCATCCCGGAAAAATACCGGATCGATATTCAGCGGGCCGAAGAAATCCTGCACCAGGGCATCTCAAAATGGCTCGGAATCGTGGGGGGTGAACAGGATGAAGTGGAAACGCCGCTCAAGACGCGGGCCTGAGAACACCAACGGGATTGTTCGCCCCCGGCTCTTCGCTGCGTCGGAATGACGAAATAAACGGGCATATAAAGCCGAATTTATGATGGAACATGCTATTTATATATCTATTGGAATAGTGGTTTGTATATAGGCCTGATATGTCAATCTGTATAGTTATTAAGAAATTTCTAATCTATTATTCTTTCTCAAAATAGTTGTATATACGAATGAGATCGTATAAGCTGTTTTTGTAGCTCTCATATACAGGATATGACCCAGCCATTGTTCCATAATACTTCCAGGGGAGGAGAATATATGCCATCGCCACCTGATGGAACGGAGGACAGCAAAGCTTCGGGGCGGGGTTTGAAACTGCTTGAGGGAGCCGTCGGCGTGCACTGCCGGAATTCCCCCTACGATGTTGAATCCGTGCAGCGGCTGCTTAATATCAACATCGAGCGTATCGCTCCGGCAGGGCCTCTTCAGTGTGACGGCAGATTCGGAAGCAAGACATCGGAGGCAATTCGCGCGTTTCAGAGGATTGCGCTATCGCAGGCTGAACCCAGTGGAATCGTGGGTCCCGACGATCCCACCATGGCTGCGCTCTGCGCTTGCCTGCCGCAATCCCTCGACGAGCAACTCATGTCGATCCTCTACCTCAACGCGGTCGAACAGACGGTAACCGCCCTGACGCCCGCCATCCTGGATACGATGGCCAGGTACGAAGTCGGCAATCCCCTGCGCCAGGCACACTTTCTCGCGCAGGTCGGGCACGAAAGCGGGGAATTACTCTACAGAAAGGAGATTGCATCGGGCGCCGCCTACGAATACCGGAAAGACCTTGGAAACACGCAGCCGGGGGACGGTCCGCGGTACAAGGGGCGCGGCTTGATCCAGTTGACCGGACGCGCCAACTATGCCGAGTACAGTCGCACCGGCGCATTCCGCATCGATGTGGAATCCGATCCCGAACAGCTTGCAGCCGATGACCGGCTGTGCGTGGATGTGGCCGGCTGGTTCTGGCGCCGGCATTCCCTCAATGCATTGGCCGACCGCGACGACCTGGAAGCTATCACGCGCCGGATCAACGGTGGTTTGAACGGCCTGGATAACCGGCGCAGGCTTCTTCTGCGCGCTAAAACCCTTTTGGGAGCATAACGGAAGTCGAATTCCCGCAGACCTTTCCTGTTCCCCCGGCTCGATGCAAAAGAAAACCCGGCCACTCTCTGTGCAGCCGGGTCTTCGGTCTCGTTCGATCCTTATTCAGGAGTGCAATCAGGAGGCTTTACCGTTACGATCTTCTCCTGCCATCCGATTTTCGGATTGGTATAATAAGGTCGCGTGATCGTTTGGGGGCTTCCGGCATCCCGGTCCGAACAGGGCGCGCTTTTCGCGAGTTGCTGCGAGTTTGCTGTCGCTGCCCCGCCCTGCGTCGTTGCCGCAAAAGCGGTTGAAGAGACGACTACCATTATTGCAAGCATGACGATCGCTAGAAATCTTCTCATGGTCGATACTCCTTCCACACTTTGAATAATGATAATCATTCTTACTTGGTTGGTAGTACCCGCTCACGCAAGGTTTTTCAACTCCGCAGAAAGGCTCCGGGCCCAATTCGATCAGGCCTTTTTCCCGTCGAATTCTGCGCATTCCGATGCATCCGCCTGCACTCCGTATTTCTCTCTCCACTTCTCGATTTTTTCGTAGATGGAGTCCCCGGGGTAGAAATCGACCACCCCGAGATGCCGGATTGCCTCGACATCCTCTGCCGGGAAAATGCCCCCGGCGGTTACCCGCACGTTGGACAATCCGTTTTTCGACAGGATTTCGAAGAGCTTGTGAAACTCCCCGACCTCCGCTCCCGGCAAGGTGGTGATGCCAATATGATCCACTGCTTCCTGCATGGCGCAGGCGGCTATCGCCTCCGGGTCCCGCAGTTCTGAATAGATTACTTCGAACCCCGCCTCACAGCATGAATGAGCCAGCTTCAACATGGCTTTTTCATGGCCTTCGCCGAACCTTGCTATCAGCACCCGCAATCTTTTCCCGGCCATTTTGGGCTCCTTTGCGATAGAGTCGAGAAGACGATGTTTTGCTGGAGAAGTGAAATTTACGGATGAAACTGAAAATGCGCACTCGGGTGGGTGAAAAATTCCCCGGGACAGGAGTATGCCCATCCCTGGCAAGAGCAGGCGGGCGGCTGCATTCGGTTCCACCCTGCCTGATTTTCGTTCCGATCAGTTCGCCGCTTTGGTCCCGCCTTCAGGGGACTCGGGGCCCGGCCCCGCAGGAACCGCGGCAACCGGCTTGGCTTTATCGAGAATGGGGAAGGTCAGCCGAAAGGTTGTCCCTTCGCCCGGTTTGGAATCGAGTTCTATCAATGCGCCGTGTTTTTCGAGTATCTGCCTGGAAATGCTCAGGCCCATTCCCGTTCCTTCGGGCTTTCGCGTAAAGAACGGATCGAAGATTCTATTTTTGTCTTCTTCCAGGATACCGATCCCGGTATCGCTGATCTGGAGCACAAGCGCGTCGGGCTCTTCCTGCATGGATGTTTTCAGCTGCAGCTTGCCCCCGTCCGGCATCGCCTCTATCGAATTGATGATAAGGTTCATCACCACCTGGCAGATCTGGTTGAAATCCATGACAAGGGAGGGCAACTCTTCAGCCAGGTCGGTTTCGATCTGCACCTGGGCTTTCAACAGGTACATTTTCGACATATCCAGGCAATGTCTTACGATTTCGTTCAGCCGGTTGGGTAGAAACTGCGGTTCGCGCGGGCGCGCGAAATGCAGCACCTGCTGGATGATCCGGTCCATTTTCCGGATCTGCTGGAACACGTCTTCGAACATTTCCTGCTGGGCAGGATTGAGATCGAGTTCACGCTGGAGCATCTGGGTATTGAAGTTGATGGTTGCGAGCGGATTCCTGATCTCGTGGGCTATTCCTGCAGCCAGCGTTCCGAGGGCCTTGAGCCGCTCCGACTGCTGAAGCCGCTGTTCGAGCTTCCGGGCCTCCGTGGCGTCTTTCTCGTAGTAGACGACCCGTTCCAGTTCGCCGGAGACGTTGAAAACGGGGAAGGCGTAGTAGTGATAGTAGCCGCCCCAGCGCGGATGAGGCCCCTCGCGCTGAACCGGCTGGGCCCCCCAGAGGCAGGCCCAGATCGGGCATTCGAGGTGGGGTTGCTCGGAATTATAGATGATTCTGGTATATTTCTTCCCCACGAGTTCTTTGCCGTACACCATTTCGCTGGTGCGGTTGACCCTGAAAATCCGCATGCGCCGGTCGACCAGGAAAATACTGTGCTGGATGGCATCGAAGCCGATTTCCAGCTCGCACTTGGCGCGCTCGACCGAATCGAAAAGCATTGCATTCTGGATGGAGACCCCAAGCTGGTTTCCGATTGCCTTGAGCAGATCGGAATTTTCCGGGCCGAGCTGGAAATGGCCGTCGTTCGTGACATAGAGCAGTCCTAGGATCTTTTTCTGGGACAGGAGCGGGATGCATATGATCTCGTTTACCCCCTCTTCGGCCATACGCTCTCTCAGGGCGGTAAACGTCACCTTCCTGATCGGGAACCACCGAATGGGGTCCTGCTCGTCATACCTGTCCATCAGCTCCGAGGGCATCGTCAGGAACTGAATGCAGTTGAGCAGGGTGGGAGAGAAGCCGTGATGGGCCGCCAGTTCAAGCAGCCACTTTTCATCCGTGGATTCTTTGACGAGGTAGATTACCCCCATCTTGAACTTGAGTATCCGGAGAATGCTCGTAAGGGCGCGCTGAAGAACGTCCTGTAAATGAGGAGAACTGTAGAGGGCAGAGGAGATATCGTACAGGATCTGGAGTTCAACATGTTGGGTCAAATCTTCCTGGCGAGAATCAATCTCCGAATCGCCGCCAATCATCTTTGACTTTTTCCTATTCATGTCATTTGTCGGTTCTAACAAAATCATCCTTTTGAAAAGTTGTCGCCAACTGTTTACCCCGTCCGCGGCTTGCGGCCGCCGTCGGCCTCAAACCCGTTGCAAACATATGCTCCTCTGCTGTCCGGTTCGCGCTCTTCGGTAAAACTTTCCGGGGCTCGATCATGCACCGCGTTTCCGAATGAGGTCCCATTGCGTGCTGACGACCTGCGCAACGCGAATGGAAGCAGCATCCACCATTTTTCCATCTATGGCAAGAGAGCCGCATCCTTCGCTTTTCGCCTGTTCGTAGGCCGCCAGAATCCTCTGCGAACGCTCCACATCCTCCTGTGCCGGCGTGTAGAGTTCATTTATGATCGGGATCTGGTCCGGGTGGATCACCCACTTCCCGTCATAGCCCAGCGCCGCACTCAGAAGGCATGACCGCTTGAGGCCTTCCGGGTCCTTGTAGTCTCCGTAAGGCGCATCGATTGCGGCAAGGCCCGCCGCCTTGGCGGCCATTGCCATCCGGCTCAGCGGGAAGTGCCACCGGTGTCCGGGATAAAAATCCTCCATGTCCCCATGGCCGCTGATTCCCTTGCTCAGCATGGTCAGGGATGCGCCGTAATCGGCTACTCCGAATACGAGCGCCTCCAGGCGAGGGGAGCTGAAAGCGATCTCGCCCGCGCGCAGCATGCCTTCCGCCGTCTCTATGGACGCCTCCAGACCGATTTGCCGGTTGAATCCCATGCGCCATTCGATCTGGGAAAGCAGGTAGCCGATAGCCTTTATTTCGGCCGCATCGTTGATTTTGGGGACGACGATAACATCGATGAAATCGCCCGCCTGCTCAACAACATCGATTATATCCCTGTAGGCAAACGGCGTGTCCATGCCGTTTATCCGGTAGGCGCGGACTTTGCCTTTCCAGTCCTGTTCCCGGAAGGTGGCGATTACGCGTTTGCGTGCTTCCTCTTTTTCCTGGACGGGGACGCTGTCTTCCAGGTCCAGCATGATCATATCGGCATCGAGCGAGAATGCCTTGTTCAGCATCTTCTCACGATTAGCGGGCACTGAGAGGATCGAGCGGCGCAGGCGAATTGACTTTTCCACCGTTGTCTCCATTCTGTAAAGGGTAAGCGCGTTGTGATCGGGTCCCGCGTGGAACGGCAGGAGATCATCCGCCGTTCCACAGCATCTTTGCTTTTCAAAAATCGCAGTTCTGAGAAGTTGATTCGAAATCCGGCTGCCCCAAGGCGGGAGCCTTAACCCTTTGCCGCTACAGCCTGGTCTTGAACCGCCGGTTTCGAATTGCTGTTCTTTACCCGCTTCTCCTTGATGGCGGCCTGGGCCGCTGCCAGGGTCGCGACCGGGATCCGGTAGGGCGAACAGCTCACGTAATTCAGGCCGATGCGATGGCAGAATTCCACAGAACTCGCTTCCCCGCCGTGCTCGCCGCAGATGCCGACCTTGAGGTCCGGTCTTACGGAGCGGCCTTTCTTTACCGCGATTTCCATCAATTGGCCGACGCCCTTCTGGTCGAGCCGGCTGAACGGATCGTGTTCCCAGATCTTGGAAGCCAGGTATGAGGGGAGGAATTTTCCCGCATCGTCGCGGCTGATTCCAAAAACGGTCTGGGTCAGGTCGTTGGTCCCGAAGGAGAAAAACTCCGCCACTTCGGCAATCTCGTCGGCGGTAAGCGCACCGCGGGGTACCTCGATCATCGTCCCCACGTTGTATTCCACATCCACGTCATAGTGTTTGATCACCTCGCGGGCGACGGAATCGACGATTTCCCTCTGGTTTTTCAACTCGGCCACATCGCCGACCAGCGGGATCATGATCTCGGGGTGTACGCCCATGCCTTCCTGGGCAACCTCGCATGCCGCTTCCATGATGGCGCGGACCTGCATGGCGGTGATTTCGGGGTACACAACTCCCAGGCGGCATCCGCGGTGTCCGAGCATCGGATTCGCCTCGTGCAGGCTTACCACTTTGGCCTGGAGCTGTTCGAAGGTTACCCCCATCTTGTGTGCAAGCTTCTGGATATCCTTCTCGTCATGGGGCAGGAACTCGTGAAGCGGAGGATCCAGGGTCCGGATGGTCACGGGCTTTTCCCGCATCACCTTGAAGATGCCCTTGAAGTCTTCCTTCTGCATGGGGAGCAGTTTCGCCAAGGCGCGCTCCCTGCCTTCATGGTTTTCCGCCAGGATCATCTCCCGTACGGCATCGATTCGATTCCCTTCGAAGAACATGTGCTCCGTCCGGGTAAGGCCGATGCCTTCGGCTCCGAACGCGATCGCTTCTTCCGCCTGGTTGGGCTGATCGGCGTTGGTCCAGATTTCCAGCCTGCGGAATTCGTCCGCCCAGCCCATCAGGGCCACATAGTCCTGGTAAATCTGCGATCTCTGCGGCGCGAGGCTACCGTCGATGATTACCCGCAAGATCTCGGAGGGCCGCGTCGGAATCTGCCCGGCAAAGACTTCGCCGCCGGTGCCGTCCAGCGAAAGATACTGACCCTCCCTGATCACGCGGTCTCCAACCGACATGCGCCTGCTGCGGTAATCGATCTCGAGGTCACCGCACCCGACGATACACACCTTGCCCATCTGGCGGGCAACGAGCGCGGCATGGGACGTCATTCCGCCCCGGGCCGTCAATATGCCGCGCGAGGCATGCATGCCGCGGATATCGTCCGGGGACGTTTCGAGGCGAACCAGTATCACGACCTCGCCCCGCTTGGCCCATTCCTCGGCGTCGTGGGCATTGAAGACCACCCGGCCCGTAGCCGCTCCGGGGCCGGCATTAAGCCCCTTGGCCAGGAGCGCGCCGTCCTTGATGGCATCCATTTTTGCCTTCGGATCGAACGTCGGACGCAGAAGCTGGTTCAACTGGTCCGGGTCCACCCTCATGAGGGCTTCCTCTTTGCTGATGATGCCCTCGCGGACCATGTCCACCGCTATTTTGAACGAGGCAAAACCGGTTCGCTTCCCGGTTCTCGTCTGCAGCATCCAGAGCTTGTTCTTCTCGATGGTGAACTCGATGTCCTGCATGTCGCGGTAGTGCCGGTCCAGCTTGGTGCGCACCGAGTCGAGCTGCTCATAGATTTCCGGCATGGTTTCCTCGAGGGAGGGGCCGCTGCCGTCGCCTTTCTGATATTTGTTGATCGGCTGAGGAGTGCGGATGCCTGCAACGACGTCTTCGCCCTGAGCGTTGATGAGGTATTCGCCGTAGAACACGTTCTCGCCGGTTGCCGGGTTCCTGGTAAACGCCACGCCGGTCCCGCAATCGTCGCCCATGTTGCCGAACACCATTGCCTGGACGTTTACCGCCGTGCCCATCGTCTCGGATATTTCGTTCAATTCGCGGTAGGCGATGGCGCGGGGATTGTTCCAAGAGCCGAATACCGCCGTGATCGCCCCCCACAGCTGGTCGTAGGGGTCCTGGCGGAACTCCAGCCTCTTGCGCTCGCGGATAAGCCCTTTGTAGCGCTCGATCAGCTCTTTCAGGTCGCAGGCCGGCAACTGGCTGTCGTCCTGGATCCCTCTTTTCTTTTTCAGCTCGTTTATCAGTTCGTCGAACGGGTCGTGCTCGTCCTTGGACTGCGGTTTCAATCCGAGGACCACGTCGCCGTACATCGCGATGAAGCGCCTGTAGCAGTCGAATGCGAAGCGCTCGTCTTCCGTGATTTTGATCAGGCCCTGGACGGTCTGGTCGTTGAGGCCGAGGTTGAGCACGGTGTCCATCATGCCGGGCATGCTGAGCGCTGCGCCCGAACGGACCGAGACAAGGAGAGGCTTTTCCGGGTCGCCGAACTTGCGGCCCATCAGGTTCTCCAGTCTATGGAGCGCCTCTTCGACCTGTCCTTTGAGCTCAGGAGGGTATTCGCCGTTATGCTTGTAGTAATATGAACAGATTTCGGTTGAAATCGTGAAACCTGGAGGTACAGGGATGCCTAAGTTGGCCATTTCCGCCAGACCAGCGCCTTTGCCACCCAGGAGAGCCTTCATTTCTGCATTTCCGTCCGCCTTTCCCTCTTCAAAGAAATAAACGTACTTTGTCATGACAATCTCTCCCTTTATACTTTCAGCTTCGAATATCGGATTTCAGGGCAGGTTCAGAATATATAAATAGATTAAATAACCACAACTCCATTGGCAGTGCAAGAAGTTAAAAGGGTAAGTATAAACGAAATCTAAGTACTGTTTTCCGGGACAACCGGGCTGTCCGGAACGGGAACGGTCGAACGCGACTCAAAAGAATGGCATGTACACACCCAACGGCATCGCTTCGGGATGTTGGAATGCGGAAGAGAACGCGGACGAAGCTAAAACGGAATACGGCCCCCCTGCTGCCGTGTGCAGGGAGGCCGTTTTCGGATCAGATTTCCAGCCAGGAGTCAGAGTAGAGCGTATGGCCCAGTATGACTTTGGCTGTCTTTACGTATTCGAGTTCTTCATGAGTGAGCGAACTCGTGTCAATGGGCGTCCCGTCCTCGACCTTGTGGACCAGGTCTTCGAGTTCCGGGCGCTCGCCGCGCGCAACGGCATGGAGCTTTGTGTCGAAGCAGTCCACAATGGCTGAATAGAGGCCGTGCCTCTTGAGAATTATCAGCATAACCTGGTTCAAAATCGGGCGCAGGTGATCGGGAGGCCCGTTCGAAACGTTGGACAACCCTATGGTGCTTCTGCAACCGGGTGCTATGTCGTCGAACATCTTCATGAATTCCAGAACGCTCATGATCTGGATCTGCTGTACGTTGACCGGGGTCTGGATAGGATCGACATAGATCCTTTCCGGGTTGATCCCGTATTCCGAGGTGGCCCGAAATACGAGTTCGGCGCACAGTGCTCCGCGTTCGTTCTCGTCGCGGGGCATTCCTTCAGGTCCCCAGAGCAGCCCCACGAATTCGGCGTCGAATTCGGCGGCAAGCGGAAGCAGAGCCTCCATGCGCTCCGGCCTGACCATGATGGAATTGATGAGGGGGCGTCCCTTCTTGTATACCTTCAGACCGGCGGCAATGGCTTTGACGTTGGAGGTGTCGAGGGCGAGGGGAACGTCCACTACCTCCTGGATCGCCGGAACGAGCCAGGTCATGAGTTCCTCGCCGGTTTTTCCCGCCGGACCGATATTGAGATCGATCCAGTCCATTCCGGCCTCGGCCTGCTGGATTGCAAGCTCCTGAAGAGGCTTCGCGTTCTTCTCTTTCAGGGCGGCGCCGTACTTTTTGCTCATTATATTCAGATTTTCGCCAATCAGTTTCATTCTGCGGTCTCCCGTCTATGCCTTCCAGTTCCTGAGGAATTTCGGAATCTGACTCGCTTCCCTCGGGCCGACCGTTATGCTCCAGCCCTTGCCGAGTTCTTCTTCGAGTTCGCCGCTGATGCCGGCCGCATATCCCGGAATGATCAGGTTGGTGTGTTTGACCTTGTCTTTGATTCCACACTTGTTGATAAACGACCCCACGGTCTCGCCGGAGAATTTGCCGGCAGCCCATGCGGTCATGACCGAGAGACCTTCGGTATCCTGTACGCACAGCCAGGCAGGTACGCGGCTGGACTCGATTTCACCCGTGACGATGAAGAAAGTCAGGGAGAAGTTGCAGGTGACCAGGACCGGTGAATTCTCATCGGGATTGTTGATGGGATAGATTCCCTGGGCGGCGGTCATGGGCCGCTGCGGGTCGGTGTAGATGTTGAGCCGCTCGAGAAGCAGCGGGAAAACCACGTGCGGCTGGATGTCGCTCATGACGATGACCGAGCCGTACTTGGCCACAAAGGTGGCGGCGACGAGCGCCTCTTCCATGATGTCTCCCGCCATCTCGTTTGCCATGATGATGGTCGGGAATCCGAGCGGCCGGCAACGATCCTTGAGGGCCGCGCGACGAATCAGGATCTGTTCTTCGAACGCCTTCTTCAGTTCGCGTGTTCCCGTATCGATGACGATATCTTTCACACCCATGCCGGAAAGTTTTTCCGTAATGGCGATGACGCTGTCGAGACTGCCGGTGCCTTTGACGGCGAGCGGACAGGCGGCTGCCTTGGCGAGATTGCCCATGGCCTCGGCGTTGTCGGCATTAGCCGCATAGAGCAGGGGCTTCTTTTCTTTGAACGTGTCGGCGGCGGCCGTGAGCACATCGACGGAGTCGGACATGAAGATCATGCTCGCACCCACTTCGTCGGAGACCGTCTTGGCCAGGGCACAGAATTTGGCCGCATCGCCGTTGGTGTCCTTTATCGCAAACATCTCGGCCCGGAGCTTCAGTCCGACTCGGTCGTACTGGGCTTTTTTGAACCTGTCTATCTTTGCGGCCACAGACGCATTGTCTTCGTCGGTCGTCACCATCACGGCAAAGCCCGGCGGGTTGACGAACGTTTTCTCGTGCCGGAAAAGAACGGTTTCTCCACCGGTCTTTACAGCATATTCACCCGTTCCGATCGTAAGAGGCCGGATCGGGGGGGCGGACTCAGAGGCAAGCTTTTCTTTTGCTTCATCGGAAACATGGGGGCATTTGTCCAGCTCCGCCTTGCCCGCGGCAAGGTTCATTGCGAAAGCCAGGCAGGTCGGGACCCCGCATTCTCCACAATTTGTTTTCGGCAAGAGTTTAAAGATTTGAATCCCGGTAAGGCCCATCTGTTCATCTCCTGATCAGAGTTGGCATTACATAGCGAAACCGGACGGGAAAAGGGTTCTTCCCGTCCGGAACAGCATCAGCCAAGTATCGAATCCATAGTCAAAGCGGGATGTCCCACCTTCTCGAGGAAAGCGTAAATCTCGTCTTCGGTCGTTCCCTGTTCTTCGGTTGCGATCATGTCGATGAAATTGGGGATGCCAATTTCTTCGCCGCGCTTGATGAGACGATCCCGGAGTTCCTCTTTGAGGATCTTCGGCATCCAGACAAGCCGCTTCAGACCGCCGTCGCCGGCGACGAATTTGCGCTGCGTGATGTTGTACTTGCTGTGGCCGACAAAGCCCGGCGTAACGTTTCCGCCGCCGATGGTGCCGGCAAGGGTGGTGAACTTCATACCGCTCGGGGTCATGCCCGCATAGTCGCGGTTGACCGTCATGATGCCGTTGCACATGGGCAGAACCGCGGCAATACACTCGCAGCACCCGCAGGTCGTCATTGGATCATAGACCAGGCTGTAGAAGTTGTAGCGCTCGATGGACTGGCGCGAAGCCTTGTAGACGAAATCGTTTACTCCCTTCCAGTTGCCCAGCTTCGGATCCAGGGTTTCGCCTTTCTGAATCGGCTGGTTGGGGCCGGTCGGGTTGATTTCGTTGGATGCCTTGCAGTCGAGCCAGTTGTAGGCGCCGCAAAGACCCGTACGTTCCGGGCTGATCACGCAGACGTGGGTCGGAGCGAACGACTGGCAGAGCGTACAGGAGTAGTAGGTCTCGGTTCCTTCGTCCGTCATGCCTTCGATGCGTTCGTCGCGCACCTTGTAGGCGTGCTGCGCTTTCGGCAGCATTTCATGGACCTTGGCTTCGTCCGTGAAGATCGTGACCTGGCACTTATCGAAGATAGCGCCGAAATCCTGGTGGAACTTGGCATGCAGTATCTTTCCGATATGCTCCAGGGTGAAACCCTTGTCCACCGCCTGCTTGCCGATCCGGTACCATGCGATGTCGCGCTGTCCGATATGCATGACGCCCTGCGCATAGTTTACGAGGTGGTGAATCTGCCGTTCCAGGATCGGTTCATAGTCTTCCTGCATCTTGCGGCCGGCAATCTGGACGAAAACGGCCAGGGGCAGACGGCTGCCCGCCTGGACGTCGCCGATGTTGGGACCGACGATTTCGACCTTTCCGTCTTCCACCGCATCCATGTCTGCAATCTGGACCAGCTCGCAGCACGGGGTCTTCCCGCCGCCGCATTCCAGGTAGACGTCATCCTTGCGCACCCGCTCGCCCTCGAAGGCCGGGCCGTAGGAAACGGGGATCGGGATTTCGGTGATATTTACCTTCAGGCCGCGCACTTCGATCGACTTCGAGGTGATGTGATCGTAGGGTACGCTCGATACGACATGTTCGTACGTACAGATACCGGTGGGCAGGATCTCGGGAATGTCCGAATCCGCGATGGTCGGGAAGCCCCAGTTGATTGCTCCCGCCGCGTTGGCCGCCCACTCGGCGTTTACTTCGCCCAGTGCGTTCACGAAGGCGAAGATACGGTCTTTGTTGTACTTGAGAATCGTCTTGAAATCCCCGGGTTTGACGCCGCCGAAAGCCATTGCGGCGCGGTTGGCAAAACCTAGCGCGAAGACGGCTGCGGAGATATCGGGGCCGAAAGGAACGAGGCGCGTGTTCCAGCCGATCTGCACGCCGGCTTCCACGAGCTGCTGGGAAAAGCTGGTGCCAGACTGGTTGGCGCACATGAAGACATACAGGTTCTTTTTTTGGTAGTCTTCGGCGATCATCTTGGCGATTTCCGGATTGGGGGCCGCGCCAACGATGGCGGCAAAACCCGGTGCGCTGCCGTCGACGAACTCGACGCCTCTTTTCCTCATGATCGTATCATCTGCGGCGCCCAGCCAGATGCGCCCTTTTTCCATATCGCATTCTTCGCCCTGGCAGTAAAAGTCGGGGTCTTCGACGTAGCGGATCGCCTCGACGACTTCTTCTGCAAGCAGCGCGGCCATGCCGGCATCCAGCGTGCCGCCTAGATAGGGCAGATTGATGTTGTACTCCGCCTTGATGTGCGCCGGGAGAAGCTCGCGGCACATCTTCATGACGGGCTCGGCATCGGCCAGCTTTTCGACTTTGATGCCGAGGATCGAATAAATTATCGGAAGGTAAAATGCTGTATTGGGGAAACCGATAGGCTGGTTCGGCCCGAATTTATCCATGGCCTGCTGAAACTTGCCCTCGGCCTTGGACACTATATTGTAAGCTCCCTGGATAGCAGCAAAACAGACTAACCTGGACATGCTGAACTCCTTCTTCTGTTTTTCCTTTTAACGCTGCCGGCTTCAAGCCGGCTTTGAATGAACTACTTAACGGAATTGCCCGGTTTACCCTTGTGCTGCTCTCCGGTCTTCCATGCTGAAGAGTTTGCGCTCCTTGGTGTCGGAAAGTCCGAGCGCCGCCCGCTTCTTTTCGATATGCTCGATTACCATCTGGGCGATTTCGTACGGATCGGTCGCGAATCCCCATTTCCCGAAGCCCTGTTCTTCCAGTCCATTGAACAGCAGGTCGTGGAACCGCGTCCCCTCGACTGCCGGGAAGGTTACGCCGAAGATGGTGTATACGCCCGAAGCCACAAAGTACTGCCCGATGCAGATGGCTTTCTCGCTCATGTACTCGGGAGCGACGCCCGCGACCGGGAGGTCGGAGATCTTGTCTCCAAGGCCGCCGATGCGCACCATCTCGGAGCAGGCCATGAGGATACGGCTGTTGTCAACGCAGGAGCCCAGGCTCAGGACGGGCGGAATACCAACCGTCTCGCACACTTCCTGGAGTCCTTCTCCGGCGAGAACCGCCGCATCGGGTTTGAGAAGCCCCGCCTTGGCCAGGGCGATCTGGGAGCAACCGGTCTGAACGACCAGGATGTTGTTCTTGATCAGTTCCTTTACCAGTTCGACGTGCACATAGTCCTGCTTTACACGGGGGTTGGTGCAGCCGACAACGCCCGCGACGCCACGAATGCGGCCGTTGATGATATTCTCGTTCAGAGGAGTGTAGGAAGCGCGGAAACGGCCGCCCAGCATGTAGTTCACATATTCATGCGAGAAGCCGTGAACTCCCCAGTTCTTGACCTGCGGGATCGTGACCTTGCCGGGGCGGTTCTTGAAACGCTCGATCGCCAGCTCGATGATCTTGTTCGGAGCATCGTACGGATCGTGTTCGTTGAATTCGATATGGGTAGCGCCTTCTATCTTGGCGCGGGGATTGGTGGTGAAAAAGCGCGTTCCGTAGCACTTTGCCGTCGTCGTGAGGGCCTGCATGATGCACTGGACATCCACGGCCATTGCATCCACGGCGCCCGTTGCGATGATGGGCTCACTGCTGACGAAGTTTCCGGCATGCGGAATGCCGTGACGGCCTAGCATCTCGGCGCCCGAACAGCACATTCCCAGCAGGTTGATTCCGGCGGCCCCGGCGACTTTCGCCTTTTCCAGGTTTGCCGGGTCATTCGAAGCGGCGATGAGGGATTCGAAAAGAAGGGGTTCATGGCCGTTGACGACGATGTTTACCTGGTCTTCCTTGAGGAAACCCATATTGGCGCCGGCCACCCTGGGCTCGGGGGTGCCGAAAAGGATGTCGGAAATCTCGGTTGCAACCATCGATCCACCCCAGCCGTCGGCAAGAGCGGTCCGGGAGCACTGCTTTACGATGTTCTCATAGTCCTGGTCCACACCCATGTGCGTGCGGTGCATGATTTCCATGATCTCGCGCATTGCTCCGCGGGGTACGATTCCCGCTTTGCGCCACAGTTCGAGTGTCTTGGGGGGAACGCGCTTGGCGAAGGGAATTTCCCCTTCCACCTGGGTGTAGGTACGTTCGAGTTCTTTATAAAGATCGAGGGCGATTTCCTTGGTTGTCCTGCCCTCGACGGGGATGTCTATGCTCTGCGCGACCTTGCGGAGTTTTTCTTCATCCTGAATCCGGTATTCCTTGATCTTGCCGTTTACCACATCCCGGAACACGTCCAGCATGGCCATGCCGTGGTCGGTGTGCGCGGCGCCGCCGCCGGCAACGCTTCTTGCAAAATTACGGGCGGCGATCGTATCTATATTGGCGCCACAGACGCCGGTCTTGGAGTACGGGTCTTTGGAGTTCAAACGGCACGGGCCCATGAAGCAGTTCTTGCAGCAGGCGGCATCGGAGCCGATGGGGCACGCCTTCATCTCGGCTGCCCGCGTGAATACGGTTCCTACTCCATCCGCTTCCGCCTTCCGGAGCATCTGGAGGGTGGTCTGGCATGAGGTCATTTCGCGGAAATCGGTCTTCTTTGCCTTCTTTTCTTCCGCTGCCACGACCGGTTTTTCTTTCTTTTCATCTTGAGACATTTTCCACCTCATAATCCCCTTCCTGGGGAGGTTTGTATTTCAAAAAACACGTTCCGTGAGGCTCGTGCAATTGTGCTACATCATTTTGGAGATATAGTTCCTGACCAGCTTGATCGATTCCGGGTGTCTCATGATCACCACATCGGCCCCAGCCAGCATCAGGTCGACCGCAGTGATGGCTTCCATCAGGATGGCGCGCTTCGCGGCGTCCCCCAATTCCGGAGCATCTTCATTGGTCAGGTTGGCTTCCTTGGACTTCCAGGTCTCGTTTGCGACATTGACGATCAGAGGCTGCTGCAGTTTGTCGTCTTCCTGGGTGAGTGCAGCCTGCATGATGCGCTCGATTACGGAATAGCTGTATTCCAACCCGTACCCGAGGCCGCCCGTGGTCGGGTCTATCACCAGGTCCGCCGTGTTCACGCCCAGGTTCCCGAGAAGAATGTTGAGCTGCTTGGCAAGGTTTACGTCTATCGGAGACGATGCGATGACCACGTGATTGTAGCCGAGACAGGCGGCGCCAATCTGCTTGTAATCGCCTTCCTCGACGGGCGAGATGCCGAGACGGCGGCCGGAACACTTTTCCGCCACAAGCCGCATTACTTCGACATCCTTGTCATGGTTTGCCACCCCCCAGACAACCAAGGGCACATCCACCGCGTCGGCTACTTTCTTTACGACCTCGGCGACCTCGGCGGCCGGTTTGTTGTCGCCATTGGGGTCCGCGCTCTTGGTCTGAACGACGATTATATCCGCACCGTATTCCTCTACGCACTTACGGGC
>JAEZXS010000345.1 GCA_023442755.1 Pseudomonadota bacterium
GGCAGTGCCAAATAGTTTGTGATAGCTTTCGAAATCGGCTCATCTGCTACTCCAGGCTCAAAGTTGTGGGGACAACTCAGCCTTGGTATGTAGCAGATGGGTCGTTCAGATGGCAAAGCCACTGAACCCTGACCTTGCCCTCAGGGAAAGGATTTCTACGTTGGATTAAACTCCCGAAAAGCAACGGCTCCTGAGAGGCACCCTCGACGGACGGATTATTATGAAGCGCGTGTTAGTTCTTTCATCAGGGTCGGATTGCGGTATAATGCCCGAGACTTGGTCCGAGCCCCGGATGAAGCGGTGAAATGATCATTGAGAATCATCGTGGACAATGACTCTGAGTTCAGAAATCATTTGAAACTCCTGTATCCGGCGAGCCTTCAGCACGAACGAGCGTTCCGATACCATGTCAAACGTTAGTTGGCCTCTCGCATTCCTGGACCTCGCATTGCTTTACCTTTCTGAAACGCGTGAAGACCAACAAATCCATTGTATTTTGACCTTTGATGGCCGCTTTGATTTCATTCTGTTAGAACGCGCGGTGCGGCTTTCCATTCATGCCGAGCCCATCCTGCGCTGCCGCCTGGTCCATACGGAAGATGCGGCGGCGTCTGTCGAAGCATTCCTCACATCCCCCCTGGATCCCTTCGTCGATCCGCTCGTGTAGGTGCGCATTTTCCGCCAAAACTCGGATATTCTTGTAATCAAGATATGCCAATACAGGTCTCTCTCGGCGCCCCTCAGCCTCATACCTGTTGATTGGGTTGAGTTTTCTTGCCGCCCTCATGGAAGAGAATGCCGCAAACAAGGTGCACCATATCTCGCCCTCTAACCCCCCCGCTTACAAAATGGCTCGTTGAGACTTCACTCGAAGCGCTGAAATTCAAAGGATCGACGGACCTTCTCATGCGCCTTTTAACTTACGCCACGAGCAGGAATTTTGGCCGAAGGCCCGGTAAGTAAATTGGAGACTGCAGGATGCGAGGCGTACAGATAGATGAACGTTCTGCAAGCTCGACAAAAAGGCAGTGCCCTCGCTGTCCCTGCCCAATTTGATTAAATACGGCATTTCTCACCGGATGCGACGTCGCAGGATGTTCGATATCTCCGGTGAGTCCGACCTACATCCCCAGGTAAGCCTTGCGGACCGCCTCGGAGTCCATGAGTTCCCGGGCGCTGCCGTGCTGTATGATTCGCCCGCTCTGGAGGACATACCCGCGATGGGCAATTTCGAGGGCTTCCTGCACCATCTGTTCGACAAGCAGAATGGTGACCCCTGAACGATTGATAGCCGAAACGGTCTCGAGCATCTTCTCGACCAGCATCGGCATGAGTCCGAGCGACATCTCATCGAGTATCAGCAGCCTGGGGCGAGACATCAGGCCACGGGCTATCGCGAGCATCTGCTGCTCGCCCCCGCTCAGGGTTTCGGCGGTCTGTCCGGATCGGCTCCTGAGAACGGGGAATAATTCGAGTACTTCGTCAAGGCGCTGTCTAATCTCGGGCGCCGACTTTTCGGTGTACGCTCCGAGAAGGAGATTTTTTTCGACCGAGAGCTTTGAGAAAACCCGCCGGCCTTCGGGGACGTAGCTTATACCCAATGCGACCGTCCGGTGGGCCGGCATCCTGGAAATATCATGCCCATGAAAACATATGCCGCCCCTCAGCGGATTGTTCAGTCCTGCGATCGAACGCATGATCGTCGATTTGCCGGCGCCGTTCGCGCCCACCATGGCGACCAGTTCTCCCGGCATGACTTCAAGCGAGATATCGAAAACCACCGGCGCCCCGTCGTAGCCCGCGTACATGTTGGAAATTTCGAGGATCGGATTAGCCATTTTCTCGACCTATCCCGCTTTCCGCCATCCGGCGGCTGAATTTTGGCCCAAGATATGCCGAGATCACCTTTTCGTCGTTAATGACTGTCCCGGGCGGTCCTTCGGCGATTTTAACCCCGCTGTCGAGGACGACTACCTTGTCGGCAATGGGCATGATGGCTTCCATGATGTGTTCGACAATGAGCAGGGTGACCCCGCGTTCCCGTATCTGCCTTATCAGGTCGACCGCGGTCTTTATTTCGGTTGGCGTTAGTCCGGCCATCACCTCGTCAAGCATCAGAAGCTTTGGACCTGCGGCAAGCGCTCTCGCCAGTTCGAGGCGTTTCTTGCCTGCGATGGGCAGGTCCCCGGCCGGCCGGCCGGCAAGCTCGCCGAGCCCGCAAAAATCGATACACTCGCCTGCCGCCGCGTGTGCTTTCGCATTGGCCCTGGATTGAAGAAATGCCCCGACAAGCACGTTATCGAAAACGGTCATGTCCTTCAGGGGGCGCACCACCTGGAAAGTTCTCACCGCGCCCATCCGGGCGATCCGGTATGGCGCCAGCCCTGTGATGTCGCGCCCCTCGAATATCACCCTGCCTCCGGAAGGCATGTACAGGCCGGAGATGCAGCTGAAAAGAGTCGTTTTGCCGGCGCCGTTCGGCCCGATGAGACCGACGATGGAGCCCTGCTCCACCGAGAAGCTCACGTGGTCGTTTGCCACGAGTTCCCCGAACTTCATACTGACATCGCGAACCTCAAGCAGTGCCAACCGGAGCTCCTTCCTTCACTCCGCGCAGGGCTTCGAGACGCCTTGCGATCAAGCGGATCAGACCAATCATGCCTGAAGGCTGCCTGATGACGATGATCACGATGAGGACCCCGAAAATCATCAGGTCCACTCCTCCGCCCAACCCGCCCCACTGGGCGCGCGTATATTCCTGCAGCGGGATCAGGACTGCCGCTCCCAGAAGCGGACCGGCAAGCGATCCCGATCCGCCCAGGATAGCAACGAGCACGAATTTCATGGACATGTCCAGTGACATAACCGTTGGCGGATCGACTCGCAGATTGTACTGAGCGAAAAACGAGCCGCACAGGGCGGAAAGGGCGGCAGAAAGGGCTATTGCGCCAAGCTTGACCGCAGTGCTGTTGACCCCCAGGGACTCCGCCGTAACCTGCCCCTCCCGCACAGCCCGCAAATAGTAACCGAAACGGTGGCTTTCAATGAATCTCACCACCCCGAATACGAGCACGAACAGACCAAGCGCGCAGTAGTAATAGCCGGTCTTGGTGTCGTACCACATAAGGTTTTTCAGCCCCTCCTTTACGATGGGGTAGTCGAGCCCAAGCGCGCCTCCGACCCAATCCCAGACAAGGAACAATCTGTTGAAGATCTCGACTATCGCAAAGGTGGCGATTGCAAAATAATGTCCACTCAGCTTGAAACAGGGATAGCTGACAAGGACCGCGACCCCTGCCGCAACTGCCATTCCGATCAGTATTCCCGGCCAGGGCGACAATCCGTAAGTGACGACAGCCATCCCGGCGCCATACGCGCCGATTCCGAAGAAAACCGAATGTCCGAATGAAACCTGGCCGCCGTAGCCGCCGATTATATTCCATGCCTGTGACATGGAGGCGTACAGCAGGATCAGAATTATCACATGCAGGCTGAAGGAATTCCCGGTGAATACGGGGAAGACCGGGAGAAGCGTCCCCCCCCCGATCAGGGTGAGCCAGATCAGGTCTGTTCTCTTCAAAGTTTTGTGGCTCGCTGAATTTACCATCCGAAAATCCCTTTGGGCCGGAATAGAACCACGGCCAGGTACAATCCGAATACGGCGACGTATTTGAGGACTGGCGCAATGTAATAACCGCTCAAGGCCTCTATGACCCCGATAAGGAGAGCCGCTATCAGCGCGCCGGGAATGGATCCGAAGCCGCCCATCGCAACGCAGACAAATGCAATCAGGCCGAACATGGAACCAACTTCGGGGTGCACCGAAAGGTAGGATGGCATTATCCCGCCGGCGATGCCGACGGTAGCTCCGCCTATGCCGAAAACCAGGATGTATATTTTCTCCGTGTTTATTCCCATGAGTTCCGCGGCTTCTCGATCCATTGCCGTGGCCTGGATTGCCCAGCCAAATCGCGTGCGACGGATCATGAGTGTTATCAGCCCGATGACCACCAAAGCCAGGATTGCAGTGATCAGTTGAGGAACCGGAACTATGAGGGAGCCAATATGAAAGGTCTTGTCGGTCAGCAGGGTTCCTGAAAGAATTCTGAAATTCGGGGTAAACCGGTTGAGGCATACGTTTTTCAGCAGCATAGCCAAACCGAATGTGGCCAGCAGGGCTGCCAGCGGCGGTTTCCCGATCGTGTAGCGTATGATCAGCTTATAGGTTGCCACACCCAGGAGAAAGATGAACGCGGCGGATGCGAAAATCGAGAACAGCGGGTCGATTTTGGCGAGATATCCCAGCCAGTAGCTTACATACATGGCCACCATCAGGTACTCGCCGTGAGCAAAATTGATGACGTCCATTACGCCCCATATAAGGCACAACCCTGCCGCAATGAGGGCATAGAGCATGCCGTTCAGCATGCCGTCCAGCAGCACTTGAGAAAGCGTTTCCATCGATATCTGACACTATTTACCGCCGGGGACCGAGCAGGCCCCCGGCATGTTTGTGAAGGGCGGAGATTTAACGACCGGTCCAGGGTTTCATAGGGCATATGAACTTGGTGTCCGCCATTGCTTCCGGGAAGACACGCTTGTATTCGCCTGCCTGAAGTTGGGTAATGATGCTCTGGGCCAGCTTGTTCTGCCCGCCCGGGGCGAATGCCACCTTTCCGCTGAGAGACAGGGGAGAATCCCAGGTGCCCTCTCGAAGAGTCTTTGCGACCGTTTCAGTGTCCAGGGTCCCCGCCTTCTCGATGGCTTGCGCGAGCACCAGCATGGCTATCGTTTCCTGAAGGCTGTCGCTGTCGTACGGCACACCGGTTTTCGCCGTAAAGATCTTCTCAACGGAGGCAACGGCCGGCATCAGGCCGGCAAACTGAGGCGAATAGCCGGTTGCACCCGAGTAATAATTTGCATCGTCGGCCAACTGCTTGGCAATGACAGGGTCCTGGTATCCCGTACAATAATTAAGGGCCATCTTGGGAATCCAGTTCATTTTCTTCATGGTGCGGACCCAAAGGGAATAATCGGCTCCGAGGCAGGCGCCGAAAATAACGTCCGGGTTCTTTGACTTGAGAGTCTGGACTTCGCTGTCCAGGTTGGTGGCGCCAGGCGAAAAAGCCACATCGGCAACGAGCTCGATACCGGCAGGTGCAGCGGCCTTCTTTGCTTCTTCAGCCGCGTGCTTGCCGAATTCACTGTTTTCATAGATCAGCCCGATTGTCTTGATCTTGGCCTGTGGGTCTTTAGCATTGACCCATTTGATGAACTCGACAAATTCGTGTGATTCGGTCTCGTCGGTCGGGGCCATGCGGAAGAAGAAGTTCATGTCGCGCTGGGTCAGGGCCGCCGAGCTGGAGGCGCCGCACATGAAGATTTTTTTTGCGCGTTCGGCAACGAAGCTTGCCGGCTTGCTGACTGAACTGTTGTACGAACCGATTAGCGCGTAGACGCCTTCCTGGTTGATCAGGCGTTCCGCCTCGGCCTTGCCCACGTCGGGTTTGCCCTGGCTGTCGGCATGTACCAGTACGATCTTATGCCCGCCGAGAATTCCCTCCTGGGCGGCAAGCGGAACATTGATTTCCGGATGCTTGTTGTTGATTATCTCGACCGCAGTCTCGACCGCCGCCTGGCAACGCTGCCCGGCTAGTGCAACCGGCCCGGTAAGAGGAAAAATGGTCCCGATTTTGATGACTTTTTCCTGGGCAGTTGCCGGAACGACGACGCCCGTCAACAGCAACACGAAGGCAAACGAAACGATGAGGCAGGTCTTCAGTAAGCGATTGTTCATCAGGTTATCCTCCTCTTATGCATTTGAGTTAATTCGGGCCAGGCTATAATCTGGGCATAAAGCAGGGACGAGAAATGCTATTTGACCGCATTCCCGATGGAGCGTAAAGAGAGTTCAACGCCGATTTTTATGACGTTTGGACCCAGTTCCTTAAATTGCCGCTCGCGGTTCCGGGCAGGGAAAACACATGCCTCAAAGCCAGTTTGCGGAACTCGGGGGAGCATCCTCGAAGTCCGTTCTTGATGCTCTTAAAGGTACTTCACCAGCCTATAGCAGAGACAACAGCCTAAGATAGCCGAAACTCATTACATTATCAAATGGATATAACTTAGAGAAGACCGAAAGCCCAATTGCGTCGCCATACCGAGTGACAGAGTAGCAAGGTATGTTTCTGGCGGTTATCTTCAAACAATCCTCTGGGCACCAGCGAGGTGCAGGCGGGGAGACTTGCAGGTAGTATGCATGTGAGCCGGCTATCATTGAGCAAAAGAACGGCGCGGGTGGAAGGACAAACTCGCTTTTCGAAATACAAAGCCCCTCGCGAAGAGGGGCTTTGTGTTTCGAAAAGCGAGTAACCCGAAAGGCTTCTATTTCCCAGCCCACCTTTTGAACACGAGAGTCCCGTTGGTTCCACCGAAGCCGAAGGAGTTGGACATGGCGATGTCGATTGCGGCCTTTCTCGACGCATTGGGAACATAGTCCAGGTCGCAGTCCGGATCCGGGGTTTCGTAGTTCATGGTCGGCGGCATGATCTGATTATGCAGGCTGAGGCAGGTGAAGCCCGCTTCGAGCCCGCCGGCCGCGCCGAGAAGATGCCCCGTCATCGATTTCGTGGAACTTACGCCCATCTTGTAGGCGTGGTCGCCGAAAATCTTCTTGATGGCGAAGGTTTCGTACTTGTCGTTCAGATCGGTAGAAGTGCCGTGCGCATTGATGTACTGCACCCGGTCAGGCTGGATTCCGGCATCGTCGAGGGCTGTCTGCATGCACCGGGCCGCCCCTTCTCCTTCCGGAGCGGGAGCAACCATGTGGAATGCATCCCCGGAGGCGCCGAAGCCGATGACTTCCGCGTAGATGTGCGCTCCCCGGGCAATGGCGTAGTTGAGTTCCTCGAGGATCAGGATGCCGGAGCCTTCACTCAGTATGAAGCCGTCCCTGTCCTTGTCGAAAGGCCTCGACGCACGCTGCGGCTCGTCATTGCGGGTGGAGAGGGCGCGCATCGCGTTGAATCCTGCCACCGCAAGCCGGGTAACGGTTGATTCCACGCCGCCGGTGATCATGATTTCGGCCGCCCCGTCCCGGATAATATGATAGGCATGCCCGACGGCGTGCGTTCCGGCCGCACAGGCGGTCTGGAGCGAAAGGTTCGGCCCCTTGGCGTTGTGGTATATGGAAATGAGGCCCGGCGCCATGTTGCCTATGATCATGGGGATGAAGAAGGGACTCACTTTTTTGGGGCCCTGGTCGAGGACGGTCTTGTGCGATTCCTCGATGGTGAGAAGGCCGCCGAGGCCGCATCCCATGACAACTCCCGCGCGAGGAGACATTTCGGGGGCAATTTTCAGCCCCGCATCCGCCATCGCCAGGTGAGCTGCGCCGAGCGCAAACTGCAGGAAGGGATCCATCTTGCGGAGTTCCTTTTTCGGAATGTAATCCTCCGCCTGGAAGTTCTTCACCTCGCCTGCAATCTTGGTGGGATAGGCGCTGCAATCAAACCGGGTAATCGGGCCGATCCCGGATTTTCCGCTTATCACGTTCGACCAGTTCTCCTCTAAACCGACTCCGAGGGGAGATACCAATCCGATTCCCGTGACCACCACGCGACGACGACCATTTTCAAGTGACATCCTGATGCACTCCACCCTATACGATCCAAAATCGATCCTGCTCAAAAACCCTGCAGGATGAAATTCCAGGTTACCCCATGAACATCCCGCCGTTCACGTGGATTACCTGGCCCGTTATATATCCTGCCGCGTCCGATGCCAGGAAGGACACCGCGGCGGCCACATCTTCCGGAGTCCCGTAGCGGGCGGCCGGGATCTGCGTGAGCAGCGCTTCCCGCGCTTTTTCCGGAAGAGCAAGCGTCATATCTGTTTCTATGAAGCCGGGCGCAACCGCATTGACGGTAATATTGCGCGACACGATCTCACGCGCCAGCGAGCGCGTAAAGCCGATCAGACCGGCCTTTGCAGCCGAATAATTGCACTGCCCGGCATTGCCGATTACGCCAACCACGGAGGTAACATTGACTATCCGACCGTAACGCTGGCGCATCATTGGTTTTACCACCGCCTGAGAGCAAAGGAAAGCGCCTTTGAGATTAGTGTTCATAACTTCGTCCCATTCGCTCGCTTTCATCATCGCAAGGAGGTTATCGCGCGCGATCCCGGCATTGTTCACCAGGACGTCGATGCGCCCGTGCACGTTCAGGATCTCCTTGAACGCCTCCTTTACAGAGTCGGGATCGGCGATATTGAACTTGTGGAGGCGGGCGGCGGCGCCCTTCGCCTCGACCAGCGCGGCCGTTTCCTTCGCCCCGTCGGGGCTGGAGTTGTAGTTCACGACCACATCGCATTCGGGCTGGGCCAACTGCACGGCTATCGCCCTTCCGATCCCCCGGCTCGCACCGGTAACTACGATAACGCGTTTCGCGCTCATATCTTTCCCTTATGTCTTCGATCGTCTTCATCGCGGCTGGAAGCCGCTCCCACGACCAACCCACGGGTATTTAGCCGACAGTGCACGTTCCGTTTTCCCGCTCGCGCTTGATATGCTTGACGAAAGCGGGAATGAACTCGAACAGGTCAGCCACCACGCCGTAGGTGGCGACGTCGAAAATCGGAGCGTGCGGGTCCTTGTTCACCGCAACGATTACCTGGGAACCCTGCATGCCCACAAGGTGCTGGATGGCCCCGGCAATTCCAACGGCCATGTAGAGAGTCGGCGCAACCGTCCGGCCCGTCTGCCCCACCTGGTGCGAAGGATGAATCCAGCCCGACTCCACCGCGCCGCGGGAAGCCCCGACAGCCCCGTTGACGAGCTGCGCGACCTCTTCGATGATCGCAAAATTCTCACCCTTCTGCAAACCACGTCCGCCGGAGACGATGACATCGGCTTCGGTAAGAAGCGCTGTTTTATCCTGTTCGGGAATGACTTCCAGCACTTCGACGCGGGAGGTGAAACACTCATCCGGCAGCTCCACAGCCTCGATACGGCCCTTATGGCCGTCACGGCACACCGTCTTCATGACCTTGGGACGCACGGTGGCCATCTGGGGCCGGCTGTTGGGGCATACGATCGTCGCCATGATATTTCCGCCGAAGGCGGGGCGCGTCTGGAGCAGCAGCCCCTCATCGCTCATGTCCAGCTCGGTGCAGTCGGCGGTAAGACCCGTCTTCAGGGAAGCCGCGACACGCGGCACAAAGGACCGCCCGATGCTGGTCGCGCCGGCCAGCAAAATCTCCGGCTTCTTCCGCCGGATCAGTTCGACCAGGGCTTTCGAGTAGACTTCATCGGTAAAATGCGCCAGTTCGGGACGATCGACCACGTAGACCGTGTCCGCCCCGTACCTGATCAGTTCCTGCGCGACAGCGGGCTCCAGGTTCGATCCCAGGAGCACCGCGCTCAGATCGACCCCGTGCTTGTCGGCAAGCACCCGGCCCGCGCTCAGCAGTTCGTGGCTCACCTTGTGGATTTCACCTTCACGCCACTCGGCATAAACCCATATGCCCTTGTAGCTCGCCAAGTCCGCGGCAGGACCCGATCCGACCTCGGGCAGCGAAAGGGCGCCGAATTCGCACGTGTCCACGCAGATGCCGCACAGCGTGCAATCGTCGGAGATTTCGATATGATCGTCTTTGAGTTCGATCGCGCCCGAAGGGCACGCGTCCGAACAGACCCCGCAAACCGTACATTTCTTCTTATCGACAAGTGCTTTCATAGGCCCGGTACCCTGGCTTTCTTCAGTAGTGCAAAAAGCTGTTCCGCCTGTTCTTCGATAGTCCCTTCAAGCTGGACGCGGTCGCCGCGCCTGGGCGGGCTGAACACGCGCACCACCTGGGTAAACGAGCCGCTGAGCCCTACGCATTCGGCGTCGAGCCCCATGTCGGCAGCGCCCCAGACGGGGATTTCGGCCTTCTTGGCCCGCATCTTGTGCCTCAGCGACGGAACGCGGGGCTCGCCAATTTCCTTGATAACGGTCATCAGGGCGGGCGTGGGGACTTTCCAGACTTCGATTCCATCGTCGGTCTGACGGGTTGCCTTGAGGAAACCGCCGTCCATCAGTTCGATCTTCTTGACGAACGTGGCGTAGGGGATATCGAGCAAAGCGGCCATTTCCGGGCCGACCTGAGCGGTGTCGCCGTCGACCGCCTGCTTTCCGCACAGCACCAGGTCGACATCTCCAAACTTGCGGATGCCCGCCGAAAGGGTCGTCGAAGTGGCCCAGGTATCCGAACCCGCGAAGGCCCGGTCGCTCAGGAGCACCGCGTCGTCGGCTCCCAACGAAAGCGTGTCCCTCAGGGCCTCGGCCGCCTGAGGGGGCCCCATGGTGACCACGCTTACCCTGGCCCCGCACTCGTCTTTTATTTTCAGCGCCGCTTCCACGGCGAAAAGGTCGAAAGGATTGATTATGCTCTCAACGCCCTGCCGCACCAGAGTGTGCGTGTCCGGGTCTATCCGGACGTTCTTCGTATCCGGGACCTGTTTGATACAAACGACTATATGCATTGTAGCCGCAACTCCTGTGTTGAACAGCCAACCTCCGGAATCCGCCCGTTCATGCAGGTCGGAAGCCCCGGCGCGTGAAAGCGCGACCGGCCCTTCCGCGGGAGCGCACTCTCCGGCATGATCGAACATGCAAAATTCCGGATGGACATGAGCTGATTTACAAGAAAAATCGAAATGCCGCGATCCTCGGTAACGGACCACCGGGGGCTACCCTGCTCAAGACTTCCCCGCCTTCGGCAGGCCCCCTCGCTCCCCCCTTCCGCAGAAAGGGGAAACTCCTTCGGACCGGCCTAGAAAAAGCTATCCTTGAACCGGCCGTATTCCTTGTTCAGTTCCTGGCCGATGATGTTGCGCTGGATTTCGTTGGTCCCCTCGTAAATCTGGAGGATTTTGGCATCGCGCATCATCTTCTCGACCGGGTAGTCCTGCATGTAGCCGTAGCCGCCCAGAACCTGCACGGCGCTGGTCGCAACTTCCATGGCGACGTCGCCGGCGAAAACCTTCGCCATGGCGGCGTACTTGCTGACTTCCTGCGGGTCGCTGTCCATGTACCTGGCAACGCTGTAGATCAGGGAACGTGCAGCCTCGGTCTTGATCGCCATGTCCGCCAGTTTGTGCTGGATCGCCTGGAAGCTGATGATGGGCTTTCCGAACTGCTCGCGCGTGCGGGCATATTCCACCGCAAGGTCCAGCGCCCCCTGGGCAAGGCCGACACCAAGGGCGCCAATGCCGGGACGCGACTTGTCGAATGTCTTCATCGCGATGATGAAGCCCATCCCCTCGCGGGCGATCAGCCTGTCCTTCGGAATCCGGCAGTCCTGGAAGATCAGCTCGCGGGTGGCCGAAGCACGGATGCCGAGTTTCTTTTCCTTCTTTCCGAACGAGAACCCCGGGTCGCCCTTCTCCACGACGAAGAAACTTGCGCCGCGCGGTCCCTTGGACCGGTCGGTGATGGCGAGCACTGAGTAGATTTCGGCCTCACCGCCGTTGGTGATCCACTGCTTGGTCCCGTTCAGGACATAGTAATCGCCGTCCTTGACAGCCGTCGTCTTCACGCCGGAAACGTCGCTTCCCGCGCCGGGTTCCGTAAGGCCGAAAGCGGCAAGCTTCTTTCCGCTGGCTATCTGGGGCAGATACTTCATTTTCAGTTCTTCACTGCCGTGGAGCAGGATCGGATATGCCCCGAGGCCGCTTGCCGCAAAGGAGGTCGCAATCCCGATACACCCTTCGCCAAGCTTTTCGACGGCAAGGCAGTTTTCAAAAACACCGCCGCCCATCCCGCCATAGGCCTCCGGAATATACAAACCGAACATGTCGGCCTGGGCCAGAGTCTTCATGACTTCCCAGGGGAATTCCTCTTTTTCGTCCAGTTCTGCGCGAACCGGCCGGATCTTTTCCTTCGTGATCTGAGCGGCCAGTTCCTGAATCATCCGTTGTTCTTCGGTTAAAAAATAATCCAAGTGATCTCCTTCCGACTTTACAGTAGTTCGGCTGCGGATAGCCGTACCTTTTTCCCGTCTTCAACTCGGAATAGTCGCATGTGAACAGCAAAAAGAGGGGCGACGGGATTCAGAACCCTGATCCCTACAACAAAAATACGTCGATCCCGGGAGCAATCCCGATTTCGCCTGAGTTTCCCGGCAGGATGGATCGCCCTATTTGGGCGAAAACCCCCATTTCTTTCTCAAATTTTCAAGGATGAGCGCTGCATTGAAATATTTGAAATCAGCAAGAGCCCCGTCCTGTTCCAACTCTTCGGCCATCTTCGTGCAGATTCCCGCCTCCGCCAATCGGCTGGTCAGCAGGATTGCACTGCAAATCGCCGTACCTTCTGACCGTCCGTGGGCCACCACGACCGGCTTTTTCACCCCCAGCAGGGGGGCGCCTCCAATATAGCGATAGTCGTAGCTTTTCTGGAAATCGGCAAAAGTCCCCCTCAGGGTGTCGTCTTTCGCGCCTCCGCCCAGTTCCAGGACCCTTTCCAGGGACCGGATCAGGCTTTCGGAAAGACCCTCGTACATCTTGAGGATGATATTGCCGACAAAACCTTCACACACGATCGCATCGGTAATGCCTTCGAAAAGGTCGTTTGGTTCGACATTGCCGATGAAATTCAGACCGGAGCGCTTGATGAGGGCGAAGGCGCGCTGCACCGACTTGGTGCCCTTTACCGGCTCCCGTCCGATATTGAGCAGTCCGATTCGGGGCTTGTTCAACCCCTGCGTGACCTTGAGGAAAATATGGGCAAGGACTGCAGACTGGGCGAGGTGCACGGTGCCCGCCTGCGAATGCGCCCCCGCATCGAGCAGCAGGGGGCTTCCCACCTCAGTGGGAAAGGAAACGGCCAGGGCGGGCCGCCGCAGTCCGGGAAAAAGTCCCACGTTGTGCTTGGCCGACGCCACTATCGCCGAGGTGTTTCCGGCGCTGACAACCGCATCCACTTCGCCCCCGGCCAGCATCTGCATGGCCAGATTCAGCGAAGACTCCCGCTTTCTACGAATCGCCAGGGGCCCGACATCTTCCATCGTAATGGCCAACGGGGCATGAACCACTTCGGGTTCCGCTCCGTTATGCCCGCGATCGAGTAGCTCCCGGATAACCGGCTCGTTGCCGATCAGCACCAGATCAGCCGTACACTGCGATTGAGCCAGAAACGTTCCATCAATCACCGCTTCAGGAGCGTGATCCCCGCCCATGGCATCTACCGCAATTCTCATCCTGATGACCTTTGCCGGGTGCCGGCTTTATTCTTCCTCAAGCTCGAGAACCAAACGGCCCTTGTAATACCCGCAATTGGGGCAGGCCCGATGGGCCAGGCGAACCTCATTGCACTGAGGGCAGTTCGCCAGCGCCGGGGTGGCCACGGCATGATTGGCCCGCCGCTTGTCACGTCTGGCCTTGGATGTCTTTCTCTTGGGTACGCCCATGTCTGAAGCTCCTGATTCAATTGGCCGGCGCCAACCCGCGGACTCTGTCGCCGGATCGCATGCCGGAAATGCAGTTGATAGAGGACCGGGGGCAAACCGGCCGCCGGTCAAACTTGTCAATCACCTTGAATACCCACACGGAAATCGCAAAGGTTTCAGTCCTCATCCGAACCGGGCAGTTTCTCGCGCAGCGCTTTGAGCTTTGCAAACGGGGATGCCTTGTCGTCCGCCTTGCACCGGCACTCTTCCTCGTTCAGGCTCGCCCCGCATCCCGGGCAGATCCCCTTGCAATCCTCGGAGCAAAGCACCTTCACAGGCAGAGCCAGGAAAATCTGCTCCGCAACGAGCTGATCAACCTCGATCACCTCGCCGTCAAAAAATTCATATTGCAACTCGTCGGATTCGAGTTCCTTTTCGTCCATCTCCGCCGCCTTGTCTTCCTCGATGAGGTAGACATCCACGGCCTCGTTGAGCGGATAGGCAAACGGCTTGAGGCACCTGTGGCACATAACCTCCAGTTCGCCTTCGATCCTGCCCTCGATCCGAATATGATCGGTGCGCCGGTTCACGGTCAGTACTACATTGACCGGATGGACGAGTTTGAGCTGGAACGGGTCGTCAGGCGGCACGAACTGGCTCAGCTTCTCTTGGTCCCAGTGGAACCGGAGAGTACGCCCTGATTCCGGTATCTCATCGACGCGGATACGCATAGTCCACCTTCCAGCAGATACAAACATTCAAGTATAAATAAATTAGCAAGGCTGTCAAGAAATTTCAGGCATTTCGGCGCATTTGCAGGCTTCCCGGGCAGGAATCACTAAGGACTGCAATTCTGGGCGTTTCACCCGGAATGCAGGGCATATTCTGCATACTTGCTCGAAATTCCGACTACTTTATGTTTCTTATCGCCTGAGTGACAATCTCTTCCGAAGCGTCGGTGAAAAGCTTCCTCCACGCGCTCCGCATGAAGACCGAACTGCCGTAGGCGATCTTCTGCTTCGAATCTATGGTCGCGAGGTGGCTGTCGCCGTTTCTCAACTCGCACGAAACCACAAGGACCGTGTCGCCTGCCCAGGGAAGAAGCCTTGCCGGCGCCGATCCTTCCCTGAACTTCAAAATATGCGCCTGAAGGGCATAAGGCTTGCCGCCCATACTCGGAGCCCAGAGCATCCCGCGCTTTCTCAGGGATTCTTCCATGCCGTTCCACATCAACCCGATGACGTCCACGCTGAAAACGTCGTGCGTATCGTTGGACACGTCCGCGACACTCACTTTTATCGGCGAAGAAATGGCCGGCGTATACGGCCCCGTGACTATATCCCCGTTATTTCCTTTGCTGCATGCGCTCAACATCAGTACGAAGCATACCACCGCGAGAAAACGGACCCAGCTGTTCATGTACCTACCCTCTCTGTTTCGGAATTTTGGTAAATCTATACGAAAACGGCAGGATGAGCAAATGATTCCGGCAAGAAAGACCTGCGGCCTTCTGTTTCGCTTCAACCATGCTCTTTTGTCACCGTTCTTTACATTGCCGCGATCCTTCGAATACCCCGCTCCGGGGCATGCCGCGCTTGAATTTGTGATGTGTGCGTGTTATTCATCCAGATTTGTTGCGGTGCATGCATTTTTTGCATGTTTACAATCGCCAATCCGTAGCCGTCGAAGGTTGCACTTATCTTTTCTACAGCGCAATTCTGATATAAGAGAAGGGAGCAGATCAGCTCATGGAACCGGTTATTACCCGTTTTCCTCCCAGTCCGACCGGATACCTGCACATAGGCGGCGCGAGGACCGCCCTGTTCAACTGGCTTTTCGCGCGCAATCGCGGAGGGAAATTCATCCTCAGAATCGAAGACACCGATATCGAACGCTCCACCGAAGCATCCGTCAAGGCGATTCTGGATGCCATGGAATGGCTCGATCTCAACTGGGACGAAGGTCCCTATTACCAGACCAAGCGGCTCGACATCTATCGCGAGTATGCGCTGAAACTGGTCGAAACCGGCCATGCCTACTGGTGCGAATGCACGCCCGAAGAACTCGAAGAACGCCGCAACAAGGCAATGGCCGAAGGCCGCAAGCCCAAATACGACGGCACCTGCAGGAACAAAAGGCTCGGCCCCGGACCCAACCGGGTGCTGCGGTTCCGCACCCCGCAGACCGGCACGACGGTGCTCAACGACATCATCAAAGGGCCAATCATCTTCGACAACGCGGAAATGGACGACCTCGTCATCCTGAAAAGCGACGGGATTGCCACCTATAACTTCGCGGTCGTGATCGACGACATCACCATGAACATGACCCATGTCATTCGCGGAGACGATCACGTCAACAACACCCCGCGCCAGATACACATCTACCAGGCGCTGGGCGCGAAACTGCCCGAGTTCGGTCACGTGCCGATGATCTACGGCAAGGACCGCTCGCCCCTTTCAAAACGCCACGGCGCGACCTCCGTTATGGAGTACAAGGAACTCGGCATTCTTCCCGAAGCCCTCATCAACTGCCTGGCCCGCATGGGCTGGTCGCACGGGGACCAGGAGATTTTTTCCCGGGAAGAACTGATAGAGAATTTTACCATCGAAAACATCGGCAAATCCCCGAGCATCTTCGATATGGAGAAGCTGCTCTGGCTCAACGCGCACTATATCAAGGAAAAGCGTCCGGAAGACCTCGTGCCGCTGCTCCTCCCCTTTCTCCAGGCGAGAAATTACCCGGAAAAACCGGCGCCCTACATCGCAGCCGCCGCAGAAACGCTTCAGCCCCGTTCCCGCACCCTGGTCGAAATGGCCGACGCGATGCGCTTCTTTATGGTGGACGAAGTCGAATTCGAACCGGCCGCAGCGAAGAAGTTTCTCACCCGGGATATGCGCGAGGCTTTCGACCCGCTGATATCCGAAATGGAGGCTCTGGGCGATTTCAACGCGCAAAATCTCGAGGAGATTTTCAAGAAGATCACCGGCGCAATGAACATGAAGCTGGGCAAGATCGCGCAGCCGGTCCGGGTAGCTCTTACCGGAACGACGGTAAGCCCCGGATTATTCGAGATTATAGATGTCCTGGGGAAAGAAACCGTGCTCAAACGCCTCAGGAAGGCGCTGGCGTACATCGAGGCGCAATAGGGCAAAAAAACCTTTAAAAAGATATAGGTCTTATATGACATATACGACATATAAGACCTATAAGGATACTCAAGGCAATGTCAGACCCAGGCCGGGGATTTTTCCCGGCCTTCTTTATTGCGCAATGGTGTCGCTCATCACCCGGGGCAAATCGCTACTTCTTATCCTCCCACGCCCTCTTGATGGCATCGTCGACTTTCTTGTCCATCTCCGTCCTTTGCTGTTCCTGCTTCTTGTCGGACGCCTGGGAGCCAGTCGGGGTCTTCTCGGGGTAGGTCATCACCGGGATGCCGCCGCTGATGAGCTGGTCCGGGTCGGCCGTACGCAACTTGCTCCGGTCAAACGGGTCTTCGGCCTGGCTCAGCACGAGTACGCCTCCAAGCAAGCAACACAGGTAGAGAGAAACAAGGCATTTCTTCATGACTGCCCCCAGTAGTTCGGCAAAGGAAAGAACAACTCCCGCGGTTGGCTCGGCATGCCCGCATCCGCGATTCCAAAGGCTACTTTCGAATTTCGACGAATGCAAAACAGGTCCGGCCGGAGATTCCAAAACATGCGACGGAGCTACGGGACGACAACAGCTCATGGCGGCCTTCCTATTCGGATGACGCGGCAGCCTATTATACAAAATGACAGGTCTCGAAAACAATGAAATTCAGAAACCGGCGTGTAAAACGGAAGGTTGCGGGGGCGAATCGGATGCAGGCACGCGGAGCAAAAAAGGCAGCGCGGGCCGGTTCGGCCCACACTGCCTCGAAACTTTCAGGGCAATCCCCGGGAAGACCCGCGAGGACTACTCTTTTTCTTTCTTCTTCTCTTCCACGACGCACTTCTTCAGCAGCTTCTCGTAGTTCTCATCGACCCTGCCCTGGATATAGGACACTTCGGCTTCGGTCAGATGGCGGAACCGGCGCTGCGGCTTGAAGTACTCGGTAATCGGCTTCGGCTTCGCCACTTTGCGCGACAGGTAGTATTCGCCGTCGATCACTTCGTAGAGCGGGAATACCTTGGACTGTACGGCCAGTCTGGCGATTTCGATGCTCTCTTCGATCCCGCACCGCCAGCCGGTCGGGCAGGGCGAATAGAGGTGGATGTAAGCGGGGCCGGGAACCAGCGAAGCCTTCTTTACCTTGTTCATAAGGTCGATAGGATAAGCCGGCGTAGCGGTAGCGACATACGGCGCACCGTGGGCCACAGCGATTTCCGCCATGTTCTTCTTCCAGGTCGACTGACCCGAGCTCTGCTTTCCGGCAGGGGACGTGGTCGTGGAAGCTCCGAAAGGAGTCGACGAAGAACGCTGAATACCCGTGTTCATGTAAGCTTCGTTGTCGAAGCAGAAATAAATGAAGTTATGACCGCGCTCCAGCGCGCCGGAAAGAGCCTGCATACCGATGTCGGCGGTCGCGCCGTCACCGCCGTAGGCGATGAAGGTCACGTCGGGTTGGTTGATGATGCTCTTGCGGTTCATTGCCTTGTAGGCGGCTTCGACACCACTCACCACTGCTGCGGCATTTTCGAATGCCACGTGGATCCAGGGCACCCGCCACGCAGTTTGCGGAAACGGAGACGTGATAATTTCCATACACCCGGTAGCGGAGCAGACGACGGCGTTGGTTCCGATTGCTTTCATTGCCTGCCGTAAAGCCAGTACCTCTCCACAGCCCTGGCACGCACGATGACCGGGTGAAACGGGTTCTACCTCGGGGAGATTCTTGAGGTTAAACCCCTTGAAGTTCTTCAGAGCGTCAGATGCGATTCCCATTTATTCCCTCACATTGATGAATTCGTAGGCCGGAAGCTCACCGTCTTTAGCGGAAGCAACTCTTTCCACCATTTCCTCGAAGTTCTGGTCCGTAATATCACGGCCGCCAAGGCCGACCAGGAAGTTCCCCACCTTCGGATAGAGCTTGTTGTCGTACAGAGCGGATTTGATCTCGAGGGCGACAGGCCCGGAGACTTCACCACCGGCAAAGGAGGTAACCCGGTCGCAGAGCACCAGGTTCTTGGCGCCCTTTATAGCCTGAATCAGTTCAGCAGCGGGGAAAGGCCTGAAAATACGGGGCCGCGCAACGCCGACCTTGATTCCTTTGGCCCGCATCATGTCGACGGCCGTCATGGCGGTCTGGGAAACACTGCCCATGATCACGATGATGGTATCGGCATCTTCGGTCTTGTAAGTCTCGACCAGCTTGTACTGGCGTCCGAACTGCTTGCCGAATTCATTGAAAATCTCGGCGATAACCGGCTTGGAGGCCTTCAGCGCCTCGTCCTGGGCCTTGCGGGCTTCGGTGTAGATGTCCGGCATGCCGACGGGGCCTATGGTCGCCGGGTTGGCCGGATCGAGGCGAAGGGCCGGCTTGTAGGCAGGCAGGAACTTCTTGACTTCCGCCTCGTCGGGAATGGTGAGCGGTTCGATGAAGTGGCTCAGGGTGAAGCCGTCCAGGTTGACCTGCACGGGCAGAAGCACCCTTTTGTCCTCGCCGATGCGGAAAGCGATAATCGACATATCGACCGCTTCCTGGCCGTTTTCGGCAATCAGCTGGATCCAGCCGGTATCCCGTGCGTACATCAGGTCGGCATGGTCGTTCCAGATGTTGATCGGCGCGCTCAGGGCGCGGTTGGCAACGGCCATCACGATCGGAAGCCGCAGAGCGGAAGCGATATAGCAAAGCTCCGACATCAGGGCGTAGCCCTGGGAGCAGGTGGACGTAAAGGTGCGCGCACCCGCTGCCGACGAACCGATGCAGGCGCTCATCGCGCTGTGCTCGGACTCGACCGGAACGAATTCGGCGTTCAGATGGCCATCGGCTACGAGCTCGGACAGGTGCTCGACAATGTGCGTCTGAGGAGTAATCGGATAAGCCGCAACAACGTCGACGTCACACAGTCCTACCGCCTCGGCAACAGCGAGAGAGACTTCTATACCAATTTGTTTGGACATGTTAGTCGACCTCCTGGATCATGGTAATGCAATTTACAGGGCACTCCTTGGCGCAAATGCCGCAACCCTTGCACCAGTAGTAGTTTTGCACGTAGTAACCTTCGGCATCCTTGCTGTAGACCATATCGGGGCAGAAAATGTAGCACTGGCCACATTTGGTGCACTTCTCGCGGTTCGTTTCAGGCCGCATGGACCGCCAGTCGCCGGTCTTGAGTTCGGCCGCATTGCCCGGCGTGGTAATGGCAATCCCGAGGTTCAACTTCTTCCAACTCATAAGTCCAGTTTCTTTAGCCACTGTTATCCCTCCACCACCTTGGTTTCTTCGAAAGCGCGGGTGCATGCGTTGATGTTCTTCTCGGCGATTGGGCCAAACCGATGTTTGATCGGATGGGTCAGGGCAGACAGCTCAACGATCCCAGCAGCTTTGACAAGAGCGCCCAGCATCGTAGTGTTGGTGATGGGAACACGCATCGTCTCCATGGCGATCTTGGAAGCATCGACAAGGGCCAGTCTCGCCTTGATGCCCGTCGTCTTCCGAATCTCTTCCGCACTTTTTGTCGTATTGACAATTACCGTACCACCCGCTTTGAGTCCCGCTTCCACATTGATGAGCTTGAGAAGCGAAGGATCCAAAACGATTACGATGTTCGGCTCATAAACCTTTTCCCGCGTGACGATCGGCGCATCGCTAACTCGAACGAAGGCCGCAACGGGTGCACCACGGCGTTCCGGACCGAAGCTTGGAAAAGCCTGTGCATATTTTCCCTCTTCGATTGCTGCCAGGGCCGTCAGTTCGGCAGAGGTCACAGCCCCCTGACCCCCGCGTCCATGAAAACGAATCTCAATCATAGTTTGTCTCCACACTAACGTTGCAAGTCAAATAGCGCTCACCTCAGGAAGCCCTTTTCTTGAGCAAGCTACGGCGAACCACACACGTCCCACTTGAGCCTGACTTATCCCGCTTTGTGAAAAAAAAGTCAAGGCTTTTTTATTTCGTTTGCATTTCAGGCTGTTCAGCAAAATATGCGAATTCCAAATTGTGGGGTTGTTTTGATACCGGATTATAACCCGACCAGTTTTTTTTCCAAAGTCATTTCGAAAGGAAATTTATTAATTAAATCGGCGCATCACCCTCATATAACTAGCCTTTACCTCAATGCGAACTTAGTTGTGAAGCATATTACAATCTCCCCGCTCATCTCCGCACTCTTATTCACATTCTCCCAACGATCCGCGACTCGTCGGGCTCCGAAAAGAACCGCCCAACCCCGCCCTCATGTCCGCTCATCCACACCCGCCCTCCAATTCCCGGCATGGATCTCTGCGCACAATCCATCCCGATGCCCGGAGCCGCTGTGAAAAAATGCTCTTGGCCCTCAGGACCGATTTGCCGGCCCGGAAGATCTCCTCCGGGTTCCCGCGGGACATCCTCCGTCGCTAGAAGGTCTGCCGGCCCTTCAAGGCTCTTTCGAGGGTGATTCGATCGGTATATTTGAGGTCGCCGCCCATGGGAATCCCATAGGCAATGCGCGTGACGCGAACGGGGTGATTCTTGAGAAGCTGCAGCAGGTAGTGTGCAGTGGCTTCTCCCTCGCTGCTCGGATTGGTCGCGATGATGATTTCCCGGATGTTCTCGGGTTCGATGCGGTCGAAGAGTTCCTTTATCCGAATCTGCTCCGGCCCGATCCCGTCCAGGGGCGCCAGAACACCCTGGAGCACATGGTAGCGCCCCCTGTATGCTCCGGATTGTTCTATAGCCAGAAGGTCCGCCGTGCTCTCGACGATGCATAGCTCACCTGTCGCCCGGGCCGGGTCGGAGCAAATCGAACAGACCGGCTCGTCCGTGAAATGAAAGCAGAGGGAACAGGTACGGATTTTATCCCGCAGCTGCAGGATGTTTTCCGCGAGCGCAACGGTCTCTTCCCCCGGAGCTTTCAGCAGGTGCATCGCAATCCGGGTGGCGCTTTTTTCGCCAAGGCCCGGAAGACGGCTCAACCTGCGAATCAGGTTATTCAATATCGGCGGATATGCATTCATCTGGCAACATCAGGTCTGCTAAGTTCGGTCCGTGCTTCCACTAACCCATTCACGGACACAACGGTGGCTTCGGTTCACCCGAGGAAACGGTCATCAGGGGAACGACAACGAAAATGGCCGGGGAGGCAGCAGGATCAGAACAGGCCCGGAATATTGAGACCCGGTATGTTCAGTCCGCCGGCCAGCTTTCCCATTTCGGACGAGGCCATTTCCTGGGCCTTTCTCAGTCCGTCGTTGATGGCGGCAACGATCAGGTCCTGCAGCATTTCGATATCTTCGGGGTCCACCACCTGAGGCTCGATTCTGATGCTCACTATCTCTTGCTTGCCGCTTACAACGGCGGTCACCATCCCGCCCCCGGCGCTTCCCTCAACCGTCTTCAAGGCAAGCTCCTGTTGCATTCTGGCCATTTTTTCCTGTAGAGCCTTCACCTGTTGGAGCGGATTGAATCCCTTCACCATATATTCCTCCAGTCTCGATTAATTCGATTTGCCGGTTCTTTTTCCGCCCTTCGGTCCACCCGGTCCGGAACTCTTTATCGGTTTGATCTCGACGAGTTCCGCCCCCAGTATCTCGATCGCCTGCTGAACGGCCGGATGATCGAGAACCTGTTTTCCTGTGGCCCTGGGATTCGCGGTGGGCTGAGCCGGTGCAATCCTGCCCTTGGCCGGCTCCTTATTGATTATAACCCATTCGTACTCACAGCCAAAAAAACCTGCTGAAGCCGCGTTGAGCTTTTCTGTAAATTCCGGGCCGTTTGCGGTTTTCTGGTAAATCTCGGGGACTTCCAGTTCGAGTCGGCGCTCTGCGACCGCCCGTATTCCGCAATGCGCCACCTTGGCCCAGAGCATGGGATGCCGTTCCTTCATGAACTGGATAAATCCCGGCCAGCGCTCGACTGCCTCGGATGCCGGCAGGGCGGAGCCTCCCCCACCCTTTTCCGATTCCTCTTCATCGGCATCGGCCGCACTGATATTTTTCGCCTCCGGAGGAAAAAACTCCGCGTCTTCCACAGGTGGCGGCGCGGGAAGCTCTCCGGTTTCGCCGACTGCAGGCTCGGGGCCTGCCGCTTTTTTATCCGGCTCGCCCTCCGTTGCCACCGGCTCAGAAGGTGCATCCGACGGCGCAGGCCCGGGAGTCGACTCCGGCTCGGCCATTGCTGCGGGCACAGCGGGTGGTGGTGCGGGGGCCGCGGCAGGTTGCGGAGACTCGGGCGCCTGAGGCGGAACGGCCGGTTGCGGCACGGCCGCAGGTTGTCGCGGTGGCGCAGGCGCCTGCGGCGATACTTCCGGTGGATTCGGAGCCATCGCGGTCCGGACAGGCGGCTGAGCGGCAAAGACGGGACGGCTTTCCGAGAGCATTTCGCAAGTCCTGCCCCCTCCTCCCGCTGCGGGGCCTTCCTTCAGACTGCGCTCAAGCGTTCCGATCCTGTCGAGAAGCGCGTTGAAAGACTCCAGCCGCGGAAGCTGGGCCATGCGGAGCAAAAGCATCTCCAGGGCGATCTTGGGCATGCTGCTGCGCCGGATTTCCTCTTCTCCCCGCAGAAGCATCTGAAAATAAACGTGCAGCGATTCCACCGTGGTCTTTTCGACCTGCTGCTTCAAAAGCTCTTTTTCGTCTCCAGGCAGATCGAGCCGGCTTTCGCGCGCATCCCCTATAGCCAGGAACAGCAGGTTGCGGAAATGGTCGCAAAGCTGCTGGCAAAATCTCCTGCTGTCGATGCCGCGCCGGTAGAGGTCCCCCACCAGGTCGAGGCAGGCCTGTGCGTTCCCGGAAAGGACCGCGTCGCCGGCAAGCAGAACGCTCCTGCGGTCGATCACTCCCAGGATGTCCAGGATTTCCTCGTCGGGAAGGCCGTCGCCGCTAAAGGCCAGGAGCTGTTCGAGAAGGCTCTGCGAATCCCGCATGCTGCCGTCCGCTTCCCGGGCGATAGCGTACAGAACCGCGTCGGAAAACTGCGCGCCTTCCAGGCTCGTTATCTTTCTCAGGTGTTCGATGAGCTGGGGAAGGTTTATCCGCCGGAAGTCGAACCTCTGGCAGCGGCTGAGAATGGTGGCCGGAATCTTGTGGGGTTCGGTCGTCGCAAAGACGAAGATCACGTGTGAAGGCGGCTCTTCAAGCGTTTTGAGAAGCGCGTTGAAGGCTTCCGTGGTCAGCATGTGGACTTCGTCTATTATATATACCTTATAACGGCCCTTGGCAGGCCTGTAACGAATCGTCTCCCGCAGTTCGCGGATGCTGTCGATGCCCCGGTTGGACGCGCCGTCGATCTCGAGAACGTCTACGGAATTGCCCTGCGCTATCTCGCGGCAGTTCGAGCATTCATTGCACGGGGACGGCGCGGGGCCTTTTTCGCAGTTGAGAGCTTTGGCCAGGATGCGTGCGATGGAGGTCTTGCCGACCCCCCTGGCCCCGGTGAATAGATAGGCATGCGCGATACGGTCGAGCCGGATGGCGTTCTGAAGCGTGCGCGTTACGTGAGGCTGGCCGACGACTTCTTCAAAAGTCTGGGGCCGCCATTTTCGAGCTATTACTAAATAGGACATAGATTGATCGGGCCGGCGGGGCTTTCGCCCGGGTTTGAGTTGGCGCAGTCGCGGCCGGAAACCGCAGCGGTCACGGCCAGATTGGTGGCGGAGAGAGAGGGATTCGAACCCTCGGTACACCTTTTGGGCGTACACACGATTTCCAGTCGTGCTCCTTCAGCCTCTCGGACATCTCTCCGCATTTGTACGCTGTCTGCTCCCGGCAATTCCCCTCACCTGCCCCGTTCGACCGTTGGAAGCGGCCAAACCCCGATGGCAACGGGCCTTGAAGTATGGCGGAGAGGGTGGGATTCGAACCCACGTGCCCTGCTCTTCACAGGACAACTCGATTTCGAGTCGAGCCCGGTACGGCCACTTCGGTACCTCTCCGCACCCGTTTCTTGCGCTCCGGACAAAACGTATTCATCCGAATCGCGGCACCCCCGCCATTTCGAGACGGCAGAACAAGGGCCTGAAAAAAGATTATTTTACCTCAAGAGGCATGCCCAGTTCAAACGAAATCTGAACCAAGGCCCGAATTCCGGCACAGGGACTCACACTCCGATACCGGAACGGCGCTCCTGAAAAAACCTTTTCAGCATCTCCGCGCACTCTTCGGCCCGGATCCCCCCGGTCACTTCGATATAATGGTTGAAAGAGGCAACCCTTGTCAAGTCCACTACGCTGCCGGCCGCACCCGATTTGGGATCGGACGCGCCGAAAACCAGCCTCCGGATTCGGGCGTGGAGCATGGCCCCCACACACATTGCGCAGGGTTCGAGCGTGACGAAGAGGGTCGTATCGGGCAGCCTGTAATTTGCGACCGCAACGGCGCCCTTCCGGATCGCCAGGATTTCGGCATGCGCCGTGGGGTCGGCCGAAAGAATGGGCAGGTTATGGGCTTTTGCGAGCACATCTCCCGCACTGCTGACGAGCACGGCCCCGACCGGAACCTCGGCCAGTTCGTACGCTTTTTTTGCCTCCTCGACAGCAAGGCCCATAAAGAATCGGTCGTTTTCCAAAACCCGCTCTCAATCCCCCAAGTTCGCTTGCCGATTGCAAATAGCATAGATTTGGGATATAGAAAAGTGCTTTCATGCGGTATCAGGCGGGGACCCTGAGTGCCATAAATCCTTACTCCTGACACCCTGCGCGGACCGATCTGCGGGGGATTAAACGGCGGACCGGCGCACGCTAAAGAGTTGCGTTTCGTGCATTCGCACGTTCAGGCATCGTTTGCCTTGGGGGGCATGCCCCGGTTTGCGGCAAACTGCGCGGGATTGCGCAGAAGGAATGAGAAGCCATGACATGCGAACGAGACGAGCCAGTTCGCGACGGCGCAGGAACGGAGAGCACGCCCGCGGGGCACGGATTGCCGAAAAAACATCCCTGTCCGGATTGCCGGTTCTGCCAGATGTGCAGCGACTCGCGGTGCAATTCCTGTCGGAGCGATAGAGGGGGAGCGAATGCTGGGTGTTCGAAGAAATTGAGCTTCAGCGAACAGATTCGCCTCTACGAGGAAACGAACAAGAAAGACCCGTTAATCAGAAAAAGAAGCACATGATACACTTAAAGCACATTCCATATCGTCGTCTTTTTGCCGGTCTGGCCGTTTGCGCCGCGATGGCCTCGATAGGACCGGCCGTGTCGTATGCCGATGCAACCCATCCCGCTCGTCAACAACCGGCAGTCTCGGTCGAAAGGACCACGCCCGCTCCCGAAAAGGCGTCTTCCGCCCTGTGGCGGACCTATATATGGGATGCCTTCCCCGCCGACCGCCTCAAAGGGGCCGACCCCGACATGCTGAGTGAAGCGTACCAGGCCAACGACTGGAAGCCCTTTTTTATAAACTCGCACTTCCAGTTGAATGAAGCGGCCCAGGCGCTTTTGGCTCGTTTGAAAGCACTCGAATCCGAAGCGATAGACCCGAAACCATACAAGCTCGAAGAGCTGGCGAGAAGCGTCGAAAAGCTGGAACGGGCTCAGGCCGCGCTGAAAACCGTTGAGCCGATGGCCACCGATTCCTCCGCCGACGCGCTCCAGGATGCATCCCCGTCGCCCCAGGGACCCGGGCAGGCATCCACTCCCGACCGGCTCGCGCGCTACCGGCACGCTTTCGCCGTGGCCGGCGGCCTCGATGTGCGCTTTGCCGTCGACTTCGCCCGGTTCGCAAAGGAGACGAATCCCTTTTCCCGCGACGATCAGATACGGGCGCTGACCGGCGAGATCTCGATGGCAAAGTTCCTCAAGAGCGCTGAGCCCAACTCGCCGCAATATTCCGCGCTGCTCGCAGGCTATGCGCACTATACCAAGCTCGCGGGGCAGGCCGGCCTCCAGCGCTATTCCTCGAACAGCGCCCTGCACCCCGGCGAATCGGGCCCCCAGGTGCGCGATCTCCAGAAAAGACTCCAGCAGGAAGGCTTCTATTCCGGGAAGATCACCGGCGTCTACGATTCCGAGACCCAGCACGGCCTGAAGAATTTCCAGGCAGCCCACAATATCGAGCCGGACGGAGTGGTCGGCCAGAGAACGAGAGACTGGCTCAACACACCCCTTCAGGACAAAGCAGACATGATCGCCTACTCCATGCGGATGCTTCGCCAGAGCCAGACGCGTTCGTTCGATCGCTACATCCGGATCAATATTCCCCAATTCCTGCTCGAATATCACAAGGACGGCAAAATCCAGGAAACGCACCGCGTGGTCGTTGGCAAGGCCTCGGGCAAGCTGGTCAAGTTCCGCGGCAAGATGGTCGGGGAGAACCAGACCCCCACCCTCACCAGCGCTGTCCAGCAAGTCATTCTCAACCCGCGCTGGTACGTATCGGACCGCATCAGCCTCGAACTCAACACTGCGGCCAAATCCGATCCCTATTACTGGTCCAAGCACGGCTACGTGCAGATGGCATCGCTCTACCCCTGGGGACAACCGAGGATTTTTCAGCGCCCGGGACCCAAAAACGCTCTCGGCAGGGTGAAATTCGAGTTCCCCAACGCCTACGCGGTATACCTGCACGATACGCCGACCAAGCATCTCTTTCAGAGGTCGCGCCGGGATTTTTCCCATGGGTGCATTCGGGTCGACAAGGCGGTGGAGCTTGCACGCACGCTCCTCAACGATGACAAGAGCACGTACGCCCAGAAAATGGACACCGTCCTGGGCGGCGAACACCAGGCTTTCGCCAAGCTCTCTCAGCCGGTTCCGATCGCTATCGAATACATTCCCGTTCTCACGAACAACAGCGGCCACCTCGTATTCTTCGGTGACCCGTACGGACTTTTGAAAGAAGATACAACCCCGAAACGATAATAATTCTTCCGCAATTTGATGTCCGGTAACACTCTGAATGAATAATATTTCAGCGTGTTACCGGACAAACAGGAACATATCTCCTTTTCCTTTTTCATCAAGAAATTACAATAGCAAATTACAAAACGCTATATTATTTATTTAATAATCAACTGCTTATACATGATAACAATTTTGGTTCTTGCGGTTGCCTACTCGCACGTACGTATATCTGTAATGCAGCAAATTATCTCTATGATTCCAGCAACTTATAGCCACATTCTACTCCGAATCCCCACCAAATGGAAAAAAGGTTTGACACGGCAGCGACGATTTTGGTAAGAGATACCATCTCCAAATGGCAAGTACCATTACATGCTGCAGTGGCAATGAGGGGGACTTTCTAGTAACTCTGGGGGGGAGTAATTTATGGAGCGATTCAACTCCGTAAAGGCGTTAAACTATGCCCTGGTTCTATCGGCGGCTTTCCTAGTCTCTTCTGTAACACAAATCCAACCCTGCCATGCGATTACAGCCTCATACGGTCAACCATATCATGGCCGTCTTGTTGACGGCATTCCATTTCCGACCCAATTCCCGGGCTACCAGGTCCGTGAGGAGAGCCGGACCTATACGACACCGGAAGTAATCGGGGCTATGCTTGACGCCATCGAGGCCGTCAGGACGCAGTTTCCCGACACCTGCGACATTTATCTGGGGGATTTTTCCACCCCAAGCGGTGGTTCGGCCATTCATCACCGTTCGCATCAGAACGGCAGGGACGTGGATGTCGGCATGTACGCGAAGGGCAACCGGCCCCTGGACCAGCTGGTGCCCATGAACGAGGACAACCTCGATGCAGCCAAGACGTGGTGCCTCATTGAGAACATCATCCGTTCGCAGCGCGTACAGTATATTTTTCTCGATCGCAGCGTACAACGGATCCTCTACAATTACGCGTCGAAACAGGGCTACGACCAGGCCTACCTCGACCGCATCTTCGGCAATGTAAGGGGTTCGCTCGTCCAGCACGTCCGCAACCATGTCGATCATTTCCATGTCCGCTTCTTCACGCCGTGGTCCACTCTGGCGGCTCATATCGGTGGCGGGGAAATGGAAAAGCGCATGGTCATCGAGATGGCCCAGCAGTCCTACCTTCCCAAGAGGGTCAACTATTACGTAAAGGACACCGATCACAACCTGGATTCGCTTGCGCAGAGTTTCGGCGTGGCCAAGCGCGACCTGTGCAAATGGAACAAGCTAAATCCTTCGACCGTTCCCGTACCCGGAAGCTGCCTGGTGTTCTTCAAAAGAAGCTTCGAGAGCGAACCGGTTCACCTGGCGAGGTCGCTCCAGCCGGGCTTTATAGCTGAAGCCCCGCCGATCCAGATGGCTTCGCTGCGCACGGCTCCGCCCGAGCCCACCGTATCCGACGTCACCGGCGAGCCCCCCGAACCCAAGGTTCAGAAGGTCCAGGAAAAGCACTCAGAACCGGTTGCTCCCAAGGTCGTGTACACCGCCAAGCGCGGCGACACCCTGGATAAGATCGCGCGCCGCAACCATATGGACGTCAAGCTGCTCTGCCAGTTGAACGGGATCAGCAAGACCACTCCCTTGAGGGCCGGCCAGACGATCAAGACGTCGCGCATGCTGGCGGACAGGGGCGAGACGGTTGCAATGGACGCCTCGAAAAAGAAGGGCGGCAGTTCCACCGCAATCTGTTTCGCATCGGATCCCAAGAAACCCGATTCGCCTACGGCGGCTTATTACACGGTCGGAAAGGGCGACACCCTGCAGCATATTTCCCGGAAGAGCGGAATTCCCATCGATTCGCTATGCCAGTTGAACTCACTCAAGCGTAATTCCACCCTCATGCCCGGCCAGAAGATAAAATTAACCCAGGAGAGTCTGCCGGTGAAGCCGAACCTGGGAAAAGCGGCATGTCCTCCCGGCAAAGCAGGGAAAGCTCCGGCAGTAAAGGGAAAGGACGCAAGCGGCGCTGCGGCGCCTGCTGCGAAAAGCGCGAAGACCGCTAAGGCCGAGCCTCACAAGGCGGCCCTGAAGGATGCTCCTGCCCGGAGCGCTTCGAAGGCGGTTGAAGTGAAATCGAATTCGAAGGTCACGGCAAAAGTTGCGCCTCAGCCAAAGCCTGCAATGTCCAAGGCCGCTTCCGGGACTACCGTTCAGAAAGCGGCTGCAAAGCCTGAGAAGCCGGCGCAGAAGAAGGCCGCAGAGGCGAAGGCGGACAAGAAGCCTGCCGCCCAGCTTGCCAAGAGCGCGAAAAAATAGGATTTTTCTGCTCCAGCAGAAAAATCGTTCAAATATTCTTTCAGCTCTTTTCTTTTTAGCGATATTCAGTTATAAGTCGCAATTCGACAACGGGCATCTTGATTGGGTGCCCGTTCTTTTTTATTTATAATTGTCCGGGTGAGCATATTGCGCGGACGGAGAAGCCGGAAGACTTGGCGGTCTTCCCACCCTGACTTCACGGGCTGCATTCCACGTCGATACCTCAGCAAATCCAAACCCGCTTACCTCGGTCAATCTGACTATAACCGGGCTTTTCGGAAAAAACTGCTGCGGGGCCCGCATGACCACGTCTTCGGTGCTTATGTTCGTGAGTATCGCAGGGGTATTGGAATACAGCGAAGTCCGGGTTGAAATTGTCCGGTACACGTAAAAATGCACTATCCAATCCAACAGATAGTCTGCTTCCATGAGGGAGGCGGATGGAGTTCCACATGTCCAATGTTGTTGCAAACGAGTTGACAAAGCTGAGAAACATAGGCATCAGCGCCCATATCGATTCGGGAAAGACCACCCTTACGGAGCGTATCCTTTTCTACACGCAGCGCATTCATGCCATTCACGACGTCAAGGGCAAGGATGGCGTAGGCGCGACCATGGATTTCATGGAGTTGGAAAAAGAACGCGGAATCACTATCCAGTCGGCCGCGACCTACTGCGCCTGGGGTGATAATCCGGTCAATATCATTGACACGCCGGGACACGTCGACTTTACGATCGAGGTCGAACGCGCACTAAGGGTCCTCGACGGGGCAATTCTCGTCCTGTGCGCTGTCGGCGGCGTTCAGTCCCAGTCGGTGACCGTCGACAGGCAGATGCTTCGCTACCGGGTTCCGCGCATCGCTTTCGTAAACAAATGCGACCGGACCGGAGCCGATCCTTACCGTGTGACGCGCCAACTCAAGGAAAAGCTCAACCACAATGCCGTCATGCTGCAGATCCCGATGGGGCTGGAGAGCGACATGCAGGGGCTTATCGATCTTGTTTCCATGAAAGCGATTGCCTTCAACGGAGATCACGGCGAGGAAATGGTCGTGAGCGAAATTCCCGCAAAATATTCCGATGAAGCCAAAGCCAAGCGCGAAGAGATGCTCGATGCGATCTCGCTTTTTTCCGACGATCTTACCGAAGCCATCCTGGGCGAGGATGAGATCACGGAGGATATGATTCACGAGGCTGTCCGCAAAGGGACCCTCGCACTCGAGCTCACGCCCGTACTCATTGGTTCGGCCTACAAGAACAAGGGCGTTCAGCCTCTTCTCGATGCAGTCGTGCGCTATCTGCCGAGCCCGCTCGAAATCGAAAATGAAGCACTCGATCTCGACAAGGACGAGGAGAAAGTGGTCCTACGGGGCGACCCGAAAAAGCATCTTGTCATGCTTGCCTTCAAACTCGAAGTCAGCCGCTACGGGCAGCTCACCTATGTTCGCCTCTATGAGGGTACCCTCAACAAGGGCGACACCATCACCAACACCCGTACCGGCAAGCGCGTCAAGGTCGGCCGTCTCGTGCGGATGCACGCGGACGAAATGGAAGATATCGACAAGGCGGAAGCCGGCGACATCGTGGCCCTTTTCGGCATCGACTGCGCATCGGGCGACACGTTTACTGACGGCAACGTTCGCTTTGCGATGACGTCGATGCACGTGCCGGCGCCTGTCATCTCGCTTGCGGTAAAGCCCAAGGACAAGAAGGCCGAGATGAACATGAGCAAGGCCCTTGCCCGCTTCTCCAAGGAAGACCCGACCTTCAAGGTATACCTGGACGAAGAGACCTCCGAGACGATCATCTGCGGCATGGGAGAACTTCACCTGGACGTCTACGTGGAACGGATGCGGCGCGAGTACAACGCCGAGATCGAAACGGGTATGCCGAAGGTTGCCTACCGCGAATCGCCGACGAAAAGGGTCGATTTCAACTACACGCACAAGAAGCAGACGGGCGGCGCCGGCCAGTTCGGTCGTGTCGCGGGCTTCCTCGAGGCCTTCCCCCAGGGCGAATTCGAGTTCGTCAACCAGGTGACCGGCGGCGCGATCCCCACGGAATTTATCCCTTCGTGCGAGAAGGGCTTCAAGGCATGCCTGTCCAAGGGCGCCTTCGCCGGGTTCCCGGTCGTCGGGGTCCGGGTTGCTATAAACGACGGCGCCGCGCACTCAGTCGACTCCTCGGACATGGCCTTCCAGCAGGCCGCCATCGGCGCTTTCCGGGAAGCCTACCTGCGCTCGAGCCCCGTTCTTCTCGAACCGCTCATGCGCGTGGTGGTTGAAACACCTTCGGAATTCCAGGGCGCAGTGCTCGGCAGCCTCAATCAGCGCCGCGGCATCATTCTGAGCACCTCGGAAGACGGCGTCTTCTCAACGGTCGAATCGGAGGTTCCGCTTTCGGAAATGTTCGGCTACTCCACCGTCCTCCGGTCCTCGACACAGGGGAAGGCCGAGTTTACCATGGAATTTTCGCGCTATAACGCGACGCCTAAAAACATCGCGGAAGAGATCGTGAAGAAAGAGCGCGAAAAGCAGAAATAGGCTAAAAGGGAGCGCTCTCTATTGACAAACGGGGGGCGCTCTGTTAAACAATGCTTCTCGTTCATTCCCCGGTAGCTCAACGGCAGAGCGGGTGGCTGTTAACCACTAGGTTGATGGTTCGAGTCCGTCCCGGGGAGCTTGAGAAAACAAAGGGTTAGGCCAGATGGTCTAGCCCTTTTGCTTTGGTGGTGTTAGCATAGTGAAAGCCCAGACACCCCAAACGGCAGAGGGGTGGCTGTTAACCCGCCATCGGCGGGATTGATGGTTCAGGGGAAAGCGTAATCGGTGGCAGGACCTAAACTGAGGGACCGCCAATGCCCTTCTTTGTGTACATCCTCCAAAGCGCATCATCCGGTCGGTTCTACTGCGGCCAAACGGATAATATCCCCAAACGCATTTCCCAGCACAACGACCCCACCAACACTTTTACACGTACTACAAAGGTCTTCCAAGGCCCATGGAATCTGGTCTGGAGCCGTGAGTGCATCGATAGAACCGAAGCAATTAAACAGGAGCGAAAAATCAAAAGTCGCGGCATAAAACGCTTTCTGGACGATTATGGCTGTCAATCCCGCCACCGGCGGGATTGATGGTTCGAGTCCGTCCCGGGGAGCTTGAGAAAACAAAGGGTTAGGCCAGATGGTCTAGCCCTTTTGTTTTTCTAGTGTCAACATAGTGTCAACTCTCGTCCCCCCGGCCTTGCCCCTTCTTCACTAGTGCGCAGACTGCACGTTAGTCTGTTTCCACGCAATAACGACAAAATGATCTTTGCATTTTTGAAATATCATGAACTTTCGGAACGCGAAACTATGAGATTAATGACTTTTGTGGTCATGAGGGGTTCGTCCGCGCATCGCCGGGATGTATACAGATAGCTAAACCTCTATATTATCGGAGCGCAGCCCCTCCCCGTCTCTCCAGTCGAATATTTCGTATTGCTCGATCCCCTGTATTTTTGGCATAAATAGTGCTCCCGGGAAATTGTTGCCGGACCAGGCTGTCCGCACATCGTTGTTTGAAAAAACTAATCTTCAGAGGGTGGAGACAAATGGACGAGAACAAGTTGGGAATCGACGTGCAAGGCTATTATGCAAAATACCTCGATACCGTCTTAAAGGTCATCAAGGCACCAGCGGCTTTTTTCCAGGAGATGCCGAAATCGGGCGGGCTTGTCGAACCGCTCCTTTTTGCTGTCGTGATGGGAGTTGTAGCCGGCCTCATCCAGGCTGTTCTGGGCATAGTGGGTATCGGGATGGCAGGTTCCTTTTTCATGGCCCTGGCGTCCATAATAATCGTCCCGATTGCAGTCGCCGTATTCGGGTTGATCGCGGCGGGAGTCACTTTTCTTATATGGAAATTGCTGGGTTCTCAAGAATCCTACGAAGTCTCCTTCAGATGCCTGGCATATACGGCAGCCATCACTCCCATAACTACAATCTGCAATGCAATCCCTTATGTCGGCCCCCTCGTCGGTCTTGTGTGGATGACCTACCTTCTCGTAACTGCCTCCACAGAGGTACACCATATTCAACCCAAACCAGCCTGGATTGTGTTCGGCGCCATTTGCGCACTTCTCGCTCTTACCTCGGTCAGTGCAGAGATTTCTGCGCGGAGAATGGCTAAGGAGCTCGATCATCTGCAACAGCGAATGGGACAGATAGACAAGATGACACCGGAAGAGGCAGGGAAAATGATGGGCGAGTTCATGAAAGGAATGGAGAAAGGGAAGAAGTAATTCCGAGTCTGTTCGACTTTGATATATATTCGGAATGTTCCGGGAGCCGGCGCCCGGAGCTTTCCGCCTGTCTTACATAATGGTCATTCGGGATGCGCATCTGAATACCAGGTGCACGCTGAACAAACGAGACGCCCCGGCGCCCCCCGGATTGTGTCCGGGTCCGGCGCCGGAGTGACGACAGTTGCTGCGATATCTTCGGCTCAGTCAAGACCACACAAAACCGCCAGCCATACGCTCGCACGAAGATCATGCCTTAACAATGCTTCCCGGCGCAATGCTTTCCGCCACCTCCGCCACCGCCGCCGCGATTGGCAAAACCGTGACCGCCATGCCCGCCGGGACGCGCAATCCCACCTCCACCTGCCGGACGACCCGCGTCACGGGCTGCAAAGCCACCCGAAGACCTGCCGCCACCACCTCGGGCGGCAAAGCTCGGTGCACGCCCGCCACCGGACGGACGCGCATTACGCCCAATACTGCCCTGAGGCCGGTTGCCTCCGCCGCGGGCAAACGAACTTCCGCCAAACGAACGCGGTGTGCTGCGGCCAAAAGTACCGGCGGTCGCACGTCCTGAATTATTAGCGATACTGCCGCCCCTGGGTCTGTTGCTGCCACGGGAAAATGCACTGCCTCCGCGGGGAGCGGCCGTATTGCCGTGAGCGAAGCGGTCTCCGCTGCGAGAGGTCCTGCCGGAAAAACTGCTGCCCGTTCTGGGAGTACCGCGGGGCGCGGCATTGGCGAAGCCCGAACCGGTGCGCCCGGTGGCGTTTCTACCAAGCATAGAGTTACGATTTGCCTGCCTCTGAGCCGAACGCGACCCGGCCTGACCGGACCTCAGCGCACCCTGGCGCTGCTGCAGTCCCCGCTGCACGGCTGCTGCGGACGGTCTGGTCCCTGTAGCGAAACCGCCCGCATCACGCGAGCCGAAACGTCTCGATGCACCCAGCCTCTGCCGGCTCACGTCGCGGCCCCAACTCGAGGTCCTGACCGCTCCGATTCTATTGCGATTTATGTTTATATTTCGCGTGATATTGATGTCGATATCCCGATGCCGCCAGTCCCAGTGTCCCCACCCCCAGCTCCAGGCCGACGCGACAATAATGCCCGAGCCAAAACCCAGCAGCCCGTAGGTGATTGCCGCATCCGCAGGAAAGTAGGGGTACCACGCGTAGGGAGGATAATCAGGATACCACCAGCTGCCGTAAATGACCGCCGGATCGTAGCGGGGAACATAGACTACTTCGGGATTCGCCTGCTCGATCACGATGTATTCGTCCTTTACAACCACCGTCTGCTCCCGGGTGGTTCTGAGATTGCCCTGCGCCTGCGCCCGGAGCCGCAGCTTCTGGATGGTATCCATCACGTCTGACTGCTGGACAAGGAAAGCATCCCCCAGCCTTTCCGTCCACGCTATTTTGTCATCCATCATGGCCAAAACCTGCGGAAAAGGCACCAGCGCCTTTACGCTCAGGTCCCAGTCCATCCGGTCGAGTGCATTGTTCAGGGCATCGCCCTTCAACGCGCCGTTTTGCTTCACCCATCGATCAGCTTCGGTCACCTGCACCGGGTAGGTTGCCGCAACCAAAATCTGCGCCAGAAGCGGATCGGGGTAGAGTGCGATCGGAGCAAGCATCTGGTCGAGCTCTTCCTGACGAAATCTTTTGTCGGGTCCCGGATTGGCCGTATTATCCTGAGCGAACGCCCATGGCGGCATTGCGATCAGCACGGCCAAAAAGCACCCCAAAACCCGTATATATATGTTTTTAATCATATTTTTCTCCTTACACAAAGGACGCAAGCTGTTTGTGAATATTTAAAAGTAATGCCGAATATATCAGTGACAATATTTTGAATAAGCTATGGATATATCTATAAATAGATCTGATGGGGCTCTACAGGTGGGAGTTCTGATGACCCGGTAAGATGGGAATTTTTTTCCGGATGTGGATTGCAGTATTCCGCGGCTCCAACCCGGTCACGAACCCGGGAAGGAGAAACGGTCGTTTTGCTATCCCCGTTCAGCGTCGAAGGGAAGCGTGAGCGTCCTGCCCTGCTGGATGATTTTGCCGGCATCCTTCAGGCTTTTCATTGCACGCGTTATGCTTACACGATGAGCTCCGGTAAGGAAGCTCAGGTCTTCGTGGGTAAGGGGGAATTGGATGGTATACCCTTTGGAACCCCTGGTCCCGTGCTCGCGGGAAACATGCACGAGCACGCTGTAGAGGCGGTCTTCGAGGCTGGTCAGAGACATGTCTCCAACACGGTCCGTAAGGGAAGCAATCCGGGTACTCAGGTTCCGTATAACCTGGAGCCCTATATTCGGATAATCCAATACGATTTGCTCGAAAGAGGCCTTGCTGAAGCCGCATGTCACCGTCTTCTCCATGCATCGGGCGGTAACCGGATAGTCTATTTCCTCACTCAGGATATTCTCCCCCAGGAAGTCCCCTTCCTTTCGGATATCCAGCGTCATTTCGGCGCCATCCTCCAGCGTCTTCTCAAGCTTCACTCTTCCGGCCTTTATCAGGAACATCGTATCGGCCTTGTCGCCTTGCATGAAGACAGTTTCGCCGCGTTCGTACACGCGGCGCATGGCGCGTTGGGCAATCGCCGTAAGCTCTTCGGGCCGCAGATCATGGAAGACCCACAAGTTGCCGATGCACCTGGAAGAAAGCGTCATGCCTTTTCCGAAAAGATTCTCGCAAAGACATCCCATAGACATCTATTCTCCTGTGCCGGTCAGTTGAACATGATTTTTGGCTTCACCGGGATGGCGTTCATGGGGGATAGCCCAAGGGTTGCCGAGTCAACAATATTGGCGCAGGATCCGGGCGGGCTGCCCGCCCGCACCGAATCCGCCGCTTTTCCGGCGCCCGCCATCAGCATATCTTTTTGCCTGCATCTGGACCGGGAGACTGGTCGTAAATTTCTTCGACCGTTATCCTGGCAACATATTTGGGTTCGGGAAGTTTCTTTGGGCTTTTTTTCAGTTCTTCCCCCACCTTCTCGAAGACAGGACCGGCCTCGACAAGTTCCGCCCTGCCCTTGAACTGGTAGCCTTTTGCCTTCTCCGCGTCTATGACCGTCACCGCTATCCGGGGATTTCGTTTGAGATTATCCCTGGTCTTCATGGAGAAAAGATCGGCAAAAACGATCGTGCTGTCGTCCATGACGCGTATCGTGCCTTTCGGCGTAACGTTGGGCATACCCTCCGGGCTTGCGGTGGCCACCCAGCCAAGCTTTCCTTTTACGAACTCCTGCAGCTCCTTCGGAATCTGTACAGCCATTTTCGCTCTCCTGATCGAATGAAATCAATACGGACCGGTTAGAAGATCATGTCGTCCGGTTCACCTCGTCCCTCGAAACCATAGGAGCAGAAGACTCCATGATCGAGGTAAGGCACCTTACCGCATCGATTTCAATCCTGCTGTAGTCGAGGCTACAAAGGAGACTTTTGAAGATTGAATCTTTGAAGTTCGGAAATTCACGGAAGGACGGAACGGAGAGTCCGTTGCCGGACAACTCTTTACTCCGCGCTGGTAAAGGACTTTTTCGGTGAGGGGCTGCTCGTGAAATCAAGGCCGTGGATGCGCAGTTCTACCAGATCCGAAGCTTCCCGGCCATGATCATTCCCCTCGCCCTGTCGAATATGCGTGTCAGCGCCGCGTAGAAAAGCCGGAAATCGAGTACGGCGTCCCCACAGCTCCCGACCGCCAGGGAGCCATTCTGCACGCCGCTGCACCCGGTGATTGTATGGGCTGCACAGGCGAGGCTCCCCATCCAGAGCGACTCGTTCAGCAGCGTAAATTCTTCGCCGGTCAGGGCCGTCCTGCAGGCGGCAACGATTTCTTTCCGGGGAAGGAAACTATCCTGAAAAGGTCCGAGCACCGGCCGGAGCTTTCCGAAAATACCCTCCTCCGCCTCATCGCCCTGTCGCAGCGCACCGAGCAGGAGAACCGCGTTCAGTCTTCCAAAGAGCTCGTCGTCACCGTACCGCAGGAGGGTTTTGGCGAATATCTCCCGGTCGTCGGCCGCATAGCGGGAAAGCCATTTACCGACCGCTTCGATATAGCAGCAGCAAAGGATCAGCGCCTCATCCCGGAATCCCCTTTCGAAAAGGTCCGGAAGCGCGCGGATGCGAGTGCTCCATTCTTCGCAGAATATGCTGAGGGCCTGGATTTCGAGATCGTTGTTTTCTACATTCGGAAAGTCGCACATGGCAGGCACCGGATTTCTTCACCGCGGAGGCGCAGAGGACGCGGGGAAACAAGGCGGGTTTATTGCAGCGAACCTGTCTGCGCAGGCCTTTCGGAAGACCATCGCGGCTGGAAGCCGCTCCCACAGGGCTCTTTTGTGCAATGAGAAAATTCTATCGGCCCCGAGGTTTTGTGGGAGAGGCTTCCAGCCTCGCAGACTGTTGAAAAAGCCCCCAGTCCGTCGCCCCGACGAAAGTCGGGGTCCAGAAGTGCTTGAAAACACAGGGTTCCGGCTTTCGCCGGAATGACGATTATGATGATTTTAGGGTTTGCCATCAATCTGAGAGGCTTCAGCCTCGATACTTTGCAGAACATTTTATCACCACGGCAGGTCGGATGATGCCGTCTGCCTTGCTTTGGCAGGTCTTTCTCCGCGAACTCTGCGCCTCCGCGGTGGATGTGTCTTTCAGCGGACGCTTTTGATCGACGCCATGCCGCACCTTGGGATTACGTACGGCCCTTCGGGAATCACGGCAATCGCTGCGCCGGGGACTCCGATGATGCTCCGGATGTAGTCGAGAGGCACAGCCCCGTTTTCCGAACAGTGTACCCCGGTAAGCCCCAGGTTCTCTTTCGACAGGGCGGAGAAGAGATGAATGTTTCCGATCTCCATGGGTTTCAGTTGCATCTCCGTCTGCCACTCGTCGATCGCCGCCCGGGATTTCTTCAGGATCAGGTCGCGGAAACCCAGCACTCCGTGCTTGACAAGGAGCCGCTGCGCTTCGACGTACTCGGCGGACCCCATCCCCTCGGAACATTCCGAGAAGATGATGATATCCCCTCCCCGTTCGAGCAGATCCATGGCCCCGACCATCCCCTTGACCGTCTGGTAATAGGTCTTGTCCAGCGGGTAGCCTCCGCCGCTCGTTATGACGGTTTTGAACTTCCGGTCGGTCGCGATCTCGGCATAGCGCTTCATGTAGGCGACCGCTTCGAGATGACTGGCTTCGATCTCCCCGAAGTTCACGAAGGACATGTTCCGTTTGTCGTCGATGACCGTGTTCACGGCCAGCACCCTGCCGATCTTGTGCAGGACTTCGAGCTGCTCCTGGTGGAGGATATTGCCTTCCAGAACGCAGTTGGCGCAGTTCGCATGCTCCATGAAGGAGGCGTTGTGGAAAGTGGTGATCGTGTCCTTGTGGGCGATACCGGGGGCGATGACTTTTCTTCCGCCCGAATAGCCCGCCATAAAGTGCGGCTCGACGAGTCCGGTCACGATCTTGAGGTCCGCTTCCACGAACCGACGGTCGATCTTGATGGGGGTACCTCGTCCCGTAACGCCGAGAGACACATGGTCGGCGTCATTTCTGGCGAAGTGATTGACGACCTTGAAATTCTCCATCACCCAGTCGCTTCCGACAAGCTCGCGCATTTCTTCGCCTTCGTTCGGCCGATGAAGGCCGGTAGCGACGAGTATGGTTATGTCTTCCTTTTTGAGGCCGGCCTTCAGCAGTTCCTGAAGGATGGGGGTGAGGATAACGCCGTTGGGAACGGGCCGAGTGATGTCGCAGATGAGGATGCATGCGCTGCGGCGGCCTGCAGCTTCCGCGACAAGAGTTCCCGATCCCACGGGGCCGGCGAGTGCTTCCAGGACAGCCTTCGCAGGGTCGGGGGGAACCGGCATTGCTGTTTTTTCGATAACCGTTATGTCCCAGGATTCCGGAAAATCAATATAAAGGCCGTTTCTGCCGTAATTCATCTTAACACGCATGTTCGCGCCTCCGAGCTATGGAACGGGTTGCCGATACTTACAGTCTCCGGTAGATTAGAACATATTCAGCAGAAATATCATTCTCTGACAGAATACGGGAGCACGCAGGAGGCTGCGATTTTATTACGATCTCAGTTTTTGATCTCGCTTTCGGACATCGTCTCCAGGGCAAGCACGAGCGCCTGGGTACCGTCCTTTCCGTGTCCCTGGGCCTGGATCGCAAGATAGAGCTGGTGCACCAGGGCAAGGCCGGGAAGGAAAAGGCCCATCTGGGCGGCTTCCTTGAGCGCGATGCCCATGTCCTTGATAAAATGCTCGACAAAGAAACCGGGAGCGAAATCCCGCCGGAGCACGCGCGGAGCGAGGTTGTCCAGGCTCCAGCACTTTGCGGCGCCGCCCTGGATGGAACTCAGCATTGTCGGCAGATCGAGCCCCGCCTTGTAGCCGTAGATGAGGCTTTCGCAAACCCCGATCATCGTCCCCGCAATGACGATCTGGTTGCACATCTTCGTATGCTGTCCGGCGCCGGCCGCGCCCTGGTGTATGATGCTCTTGCCCATGGCTTCGAGAAGGGGTTTCACGGCGTCGAGCACTTCGGGGTCTCCACCCGTCATGATGGAAAGAGCTGCATTGCGCGCGCCCACGTCGCCACCCGAGACGGGGGCATCGACGGAAAAGACTCCCTTTTGCTTCGCCGCCTCATAGATTTCTTTTGCGAGCGCCGGTTCGGTCGTGGTCATGTCGACGAGGATGCCGCCCGGCCTGATCCCTGCCAGAATGCCGTCTTTTCCGAAGTAGACTTCCCGAACGTCTTTGGGGAAACCGAGCATGGTGAAGACCACGTCCGACTTCCCGGCAACTTCCTCCGGAGTACCGGCCCAGGAGGCGCCCTTCTCGATAAGCGGAAGAGCTTTTTGCTTCGAGCGGTTGTAGACGGTGGTGCTGTAGCCCTTCCCCATCACGTGTCCGCACATCGAAAGCCCCATTACCCCCGTGCCGATCCAGCCGATGCGAGTTTTCGCGGAAATTGCCGGAACACCCTTAACGCTACCAGACATAACACCCTCCTCCCGGGTTCAACAAAAAAGCTCACGACACACTGCAGACAACCGCGCCGGCAGCGCCGGAGTGCTGTGAAATTCCACTCGTGAGATGTGCACAATCTTCAACTATTAGCCGGGTGATGTCCATAAATTTTATCGCCCGGCAAGGGGCCGCCGTATATACCGCCAAGGTGCTTCAACATTGACAATGAGCCTCGGACTATGGTACCCGTTAACCTACCTGTAAATAATCTTTATTTCTCATCAAAAGTGCCAATGCCCGGCCCGGGGGCACACCACCGACCGGACTGGCATCGGGGACCACGAAAACCTGCCTGCGGGTCCCTTCGCGACCTGCAGGGCTGCATGCGAGACAGCTCCGGGCATTGAGCCGGGAGCCAAGGGGGAGTGTATATATCGGGACCATGCGCCAGGCGCTACCCGGCGATACTCGGCTTTGCCGGAGTAAGGCCGGGAGTCCATCTGCAAATCCTGACGCCCTTTGAAAGAGAGCCACGTGGCAAACACCGACCGCACGTGCATCCGTCTTCACCCCAATGACAGCGTGGCGGTGGCCCTGGAGCCCCTGCCCCGCGGCCTGAAGCTTGCCGAATTCGGCATCGATCTGAAAAACGACATCCCTGCCGGCCACAAAGCGTCCATTATTCCCATTCCTGCCGGCTCCGCCATCGTCAAATACGGCCAGATCATCGGCTTTGCCTCCACGGATATCGAACCCGGGTGTCATGTCCACACCCACAATATGAGTCTCCACGATTTCATCCGCGATTACGCCTACGGCCGGGACGCGCACCCGACGGAGTATGTTGCGGAAGGCGAGCGGCGCACTTTCGAGGGCTTCATCCGCCCGGACGGTTCGGTCGGCATTCGCAACTATATCGGAATACTTTCCACGGTCACGTGCTCCCTGGGTACTGCCCGGCTGATCGCCCAACGCTTCGGCTCCGATATCATGGCCCGCTATCCCAACGTGGACGGCGTGGTGGCGCTGGGCGCGAACAGCGGCTGCTGCATGAAGCCGGGAGGCGAGGCGGTCACATACCTGCACCGCACGCTGGACGGGTATGCGCGCCAGCCCAATTTTGCCGGAGTGCTGATCCTGGGGCTGGGCTGCGAACAGAATCTCGTGGAAAACCTGCTGCTCGCAACGGGACTTGCCGCGGGCGATCGCCTGCGGACCATGGTCATTCAGGATGAAGGCGGCACGTACGCCACGGTGGAAAAAGGTGCGGCCGCGGTAGGCAGGCTGCTGGAACAGGCCGACCAGGCCCGGCGCAGCACCGTTTCCGCCGATCGCCTCAAGCTGGGGCTCGAATGCGGGGGCTCCGACGGCTACTCAGGCATTACCGCCAACCCGGCCCTGGGGGCGGCAGCCGATCTGCTCATCCGCCACGGCGGCACCGCCGTGCTCAGCGAAACCCCCGAAATCTACGGCGCGGAACACATGCTCACCCGTCGGGCTGCCGGCCGCGAGGTGGGGGAAAAGCTCGCCGCGCGCATTCGCTGGTGGGAAGACTACACGGCGCGAAACGACAGCAGGCTGGACAACAATCCCACACCCGGAAACAAGGCCGGCGGCATCACGAATATCCTCGAAAAATCCCAGGGGGCGGCCACAAAGGGGGGCACGACCAACCTCATGGACGTCGTGGGTTTTGCCGAGCCCGTTACGGGTCCGGGGCTCGTCTTCATGGACACGCCCGGCTTCGATCCGGTTTCGGTGACCGGACTGATAGCGGGCGGAGTGCACTTGATCGCATTCACCACGGGGCGTGGGACCGTTCTGGGCTCGACCCCATCCCCCACGTTGAAGCTCGCTTCGAACGGCGCGCTGTATCGCCGGATGCGAGACGACATGGATGTGAATTGCGGGCGGATACTGGATGAGGGGCTGAGCGTCGAACAGATGGGAGCGCAGATA
>JAEZXS010000352.1 GCA_023442755.1 Pseudomonadota bacterium
CATTACGGAGATGCCGGGACTGGAGGAAGCCTTCCGGTATGCGGTCTCCCTGACAAAAAAGAAGGGCGGATCCAGCATCGCTGCGCCCGGATTCAGTAAAAACGAGCTCATGGCTTTCGAGCGGATGTGTGCCGAGAACGATCTGCAACTTCTGCGAAAGGACTTCAGGGGCCTTTCCGGCCGGATCAGCACAGGGTTTACCATGGGGGATTGGGGAATCGCCGAAACCGGCACATTGGTGCTGGACTCCACCAGTGAAGACCTTCGGTTGGCCACGATGTTTAGCGACATCCATGTCGCCGTTTTGCGAAAAGCTTGCGTGATGCCGGATTCGATGGCCCTGGAAAGGGAATTGAGCAGAAAACTCAAGGCGGCTCCCCGGTATATTGCATTCATCAGCGGGGCAAGCCGCACGGGAGATATCGAGCGTGTGATCACACTGGGAGTTCACGGGCCCGGAGAGTTGCACATATTGCTGATGGAGGAGGCAAAGTCATGAAAAAGAGGCCTCATGATTTGAAATCGTATCGGAAAACTCTGAAGCAGGCACTCCAGAATGAGTTTCTGTCCAAGTCCCTGAACAACTTCGTAACGGCATCCAAGACGTCGAGAGAAAACGTTTATTCGGAAATCGATTTCGAGGCCCTGCGGACCGGCATCTCTGGTTTTAAGGACGACTCCATCAGCCACCTTGACGAAAGAATCGAGCAATTCACCTCATCCGCCGGGAAAGCCGGCATAACGGTACACCTTGCGCGCAACGCTCTGGAGGCTAATTCAATAATCGCCTCTATCGCGAAAGCGGGTGGGGCGAAGAAAATTGTCAAGAGCAAGTCGATGACGGCAGAGGAAACCTTCCTGAACGACCACCTTGAGCGCGATGGCTTCGAGGTTACGGAAACCGACCTGGGCGAATGGATCATCCAGCTGCGCCACGAGGGACCGTCTCACATGGTGATGCCCGCCATCCACCTTTCCAGAAGGGAGGTTGCGGAGACCTTCATGAGGGAGGTCGGTGGAGAACTGGACCCGGACGACATAGAAGGCATGCTGCAGTTCGCGAAGCGGGAGCTGCGCCAGAAATTCCTCGAAGCCGACATGGGAATCAGCGGGGCCAATTTCCTCATAGCCGAAACCGGAAGCATGGGCGTCGTAACGAATGAAGGGAACGCCAGGCTGGTGACAACCTTGCCGCGAATTCATGTTGCGCTGGCAGGGGTCGAAAAAATTCTCCCCAACGTAAATGCCGCCCTGAGAGTCCTCCAGGCACTTCCGCGCAGTTCGATGGGCATGCCGATCTCGACCTATGTGACGTGGATTACCGGGCCGACGGAGTGCAAATCTGCTCCCGACGCGCGTAAGGAAATGCATGTCGTACTCCTCGATAACGGTCGCCGCGCCCTTGCAAAGGATCCGCTTTTTTCCCAGGTGCTGAGATGCATACGCTGCGGGGCGTGCGCGAATGTCTGCCCGATCTACAGGCTCGTTGGGGGGCATCAGTTCGGGCACGTTTACATCGGGGCTATCGGGCTCATCCTTACTTATTTCTATCATGGCCGCGAAAATGCGCGCACGCTGGTCAAAAACTGCATGAACTGCCTGGCGTGCAAGGCGGTCTGTCCTGCAGGCATCGATCTTCCGCATCTCATAAAACAGGTGCACAGTACAGTTCTGCAAGTCGAAGACACAAAACCTGTCGAAAACAATGTGCTCAAAAGGGTGCTGCCGAACCGGCGCCTTTTTCATTCGCTTCTGCGGGTGGCTTCGCATACGCAAAGACCGCTGGTGCACAAGCAGTATCTGCGGCATCTGCCCCTGCTTCTTTCGGGCGAACACGGGTTCCGAAGCCTGCCTGCCCTGGCGAAGGCCCCTTTGAGAGACCTTTGGCAGCGCAACAACCCGCGTATTGCAAATCCCCGCTGGCGGGTAGCCGTTTTCGGCGGCTGTCTCAACGACTTTATCTATCCCGAGCAGGTCCTCTCTCTTCTATGGGTATCGCCGGAATACAAGGTCCAGTTTGAATATCCGATGGATCAAACCTGCTGTGGTTTGCCCGCTATGATGCTGGGAGAGAACCCAACCGCTGTCAATGTGGCTGTCCAAAACATCAAGGCTATGGAACCATCGGATTTCGACTACATTATCACGCTCTGCGCTTCCTGTGCGTCCCACCTGAAGGAGAACTATCCCAGGATCCTGGCCAACGAAAAGGCTTTGGGAGTAAAAGCAACCCAATTCGGTGATCGAATCATAGATTACAGTTCGTTTATGATGAACGTCCTGAAGGTCAATCCGGAACAATTCGTGAGTAGCCGGAAAAAGGTTACCTATCATGCCCCCTGTCATCTTTGCCGCGGACTGGGTGTTACGAGTGAACCGCGGGAACTCCTCCGCACAGCCGGCTTCGAATACGTGGCGTCAAAGGATGAAGACGTATGCTGCGGTTTCGGGGGATCCTATTCCATAGATTTCCCGGAAATGTCGGCGGAATTGCTCAAGCGAAAGCTGGACAACGCCGAAGCCACGGGGGCCGAGTATCTCGTGTCCGAATGTCCTGGTTGTGTCATGCAACTGCGGGGTGGAATGGAAAAAAGAAGGACCGGGATCAAAGTCAAGCACACGGCGGAGCTGATAGCGGAAGCGAGAAAATGAGGAGTCCCTGTGCCTTTCGCAGAAATTTAGATGAAAAGGAAACAGACTATGGAGGCGGTATTCATCGCGTATATGGGAGTAGGGGTAGCGGCGGGAATGCTTGCCGGATTGCTTGGAATCGGCGGAGGGCTCATCATCGTGCCGATACTCGTGTTTGCCTTCACCTGGCAGGGAATTCCGCACGAGCACTTGATGCACATCGCCCTGGGCACTTCCATGGCAAGCATCGTCTTCACATCGGTGTCGAGCTTCTGGGCGCACCACAAGAGGAAGGCCGTTCATTGGGACGTGGTGCGGCGCATAACACCGGGCATTCTTATAGGCACTTTCCTGGGAGCCTATGTTGCTTCCCTGATGTCGACCGCGTTCCTGAAGGTCTTCTTCGTGATCTTCATCTTTTATGTCGCCATGCAGATGATCACGAATCATAAGCCGAAGGCTTCCAGGCACCTGCCCGGGAAAACCGGAATGTTCGGCGTCGGCAACATAGTCGGTGCGGTTTCCAGCCTGGTTGGAATAGGCGGGGGAGCGCTCTCCGTTCCTTTTATGATCTGGTGCAATGTCGAAACGCACAAAGCAATCGGGACGTCGGCTGCAATCGGATTCCCGATCGCTGTTGCGGGTACGGTAGGGTATCTGCTCAACGGGTGGGGCATCCCGACTCTGCCTGAACGTTCCATAGGCTATATCTATCTTCCCGCTCTTGCCGGCATGGTCATTGCCAGCGTATTTTTCGCTCCACTCGGAGCCAGACTGGCGCACAGTCTTCCCGTTCCCAGGCTCAAGCAGTGTTTTGCCGTGCTCCTCATGATAGTCGGGGTCAAAATGCTGCTTGGCTTGAAATTGAGCATGGGAGCTTTTTCCGACCACATCCTGCTGTCGCGTCTGCAGTTTGCTCTGACAGCGGCCTTCCACATACTCTGGCCTGTCCTGACAATCGGACTGAGCATTTTCCTGGCCATTTTTGAGGGATTGTGGCTGAAGACGGGCGATGAGACCTATTACCGGCACTGCCGATTTTGGGGCAAACTCCTGTTTCTCACTTTCGCTTTTGGCGTTGTTACCGGAATCCCGTTGGAATTCCAATTCGGGACCAACTGGGGACAACTGCCGATGGTCGGCTCCGATATTTTCGGACGCATGGTCAGTCTGGAAGGAACAATGGCATTCACCCTGGAGGCCACTTTCTTTGGGATCATGATGTTTGGGTGGAAACGCGTATCCCGCAGGATGCATTTTTTCGCGACGCTGATGGTCGCCCTGGGCACCTCGCTTTCCGCTTTCTGGATCATGGTTGCCAACTCCTGGATGCAAACCCCAAGCGGAGGCCATATGGCCGGGGGAAGATTCGTGGTTGAGCGTTTCGTGGATGTGGTGCTGAACCCGGCTATGGCATGGGGGGTCCTGCATATGTGGGTTTCGGCACTCATAATTTCCGCGTTTGTATTGGGCGGCATCAGTGCCTGGTATATATGGAAGGGCCGCGAAACCCCGTTTTTCTGCAAATCCTTCAAAATTGCCGTAATTGCGGCAATGGTTCTCACCCCGCTCCAAATATATCTTGGCGATGGTTCGGGTGTGGTGGTCTACAAATATCAACCGGCCAAGCTCGCCGGAATCGAAGCCCACTGGGAAACCAACCCGCCAGGTACTGGAGCAGCCTGGAGGGTGCTCGCCTGGCCGGATGAGCAGAAGCAGGAAAATACGTGGGAGCTTTCCATTCCGTACGGTTTGAGCCTGGTGACAACGCACTCCCCGACCGGGCAGGTGAAAGGTATGCGCGATTTTCGGAAAGAAGAGCTGCCTCCGGTCCTGATCCCGTTTTACTCGCTGCGATTCATGATCTTTACCGGATGCCTCCTTTTTCTGCTCATGCTTTGGACGGTCTGGGCCTGGCAC
>JAEZXS010000355.1 GCA_023442755.1 Pseudomonadota bacterium
CCCCCCATCTCCATACCCCCCTAGCGGCTTGGAGGGAAAGAAGGACGTGCAGCCGATATCGGCAAGAGAGCAAGCTCTCTTGCCCTGGTGCTCGGCCCCGAAGGACTGGGCGGCATCTTCGATCACGAACAGCCCGTGTTTCCGGGCAAAATCGTTCAGCCGGGAATAGTCGGCAGGCAACCCGAAAAGATCGACGCCGATGATGCCGCGCACCCTAAGCTCCTGTCGCCTGCAGAACTCCGGAAGCGGATGGTTTCCGCCTTTCTTTCCGGATACGGCGTCAAAGGCCGCCTGGACGGCATCGGGAGAGATATTGAAGGTATCCGGCTCGATGTCGGCGAAAATCGGCACGGCCCCCAGAAGTGAAATAACTTCGGCGGTGGCCACGAAGGTAAAGGGCGTGGTGATGACGGCGTCGCCGGGCCCGATGCCGTAAGCCATGAGCGCCAGCAGAAGCGCATCGGTTCCCGACGAGCAGGAAACGGCATGCTTCGACCCCGTGTACCTGGCAAGTTCCGATTCGAGAAGGCCGACCTCGGGGCCCATGATATATTGATTATGATCCAGGACGCGTCGAATCCGATCCTCTATTCCGGCCCTGATTCTTTCCTGCTGTATTGACAGATCGATAAACTGCATGAACTCCGGCCTCCGCTGGGTAGGTTTCAGAAGGGCAATATAGCCGGTCGGTCGATTGCTGTCAGCAGCAAACTGCCGGCAAAAAAAAGCCGGAAAGAAGAACGAACGTCTTCCTTCCGGCTGTTATTTTCGTGAATCGGGCAATTACTTCTGGTCCGGAGCCTTTTGCTGAGGAGCGGACTGCGCGCCGGAAGACGGCGGCACTGACTTCTGGGGGGCAGCATCGGGCTGAACCGGCCGGGCTTCAGGGAGCACGGGTGCAGACTGTGACTGTTCCGGAACGGGAATGTCATGCATCACGGACCTGGACGTGCCGGTAGGCTTATACGAGAGCAGCAGGCAGGTAATCATGAACACCACCGCGGCCCCCGTGGTGAGCTTGCTCATGAAGGAGGAACCGCCGGAGCCCCCGAACAGGGTCTGCGAGGCGCCGCCGAAAGCCGCTCCCATTTCGGCTCCCTTTCCGGTCTGGAGCAGGACGATCGCGATAAGCGCAATCGAGGCGATTACGTGGACTAAAATGATTAGCAGATTCATGATTCCGGTGCCGTTCTCCTAACTTTTAAACTGAATTAGACGCTTGAATGAACCGACTTCGAGGCTTGCCCCGCCAACGAGCGTGCCGTCGATATCCGCTTCGGCCATCAGCGCGTCGACATTGTCCGGCTTAACCGAACCTCCATATAATATTCTGACCTTGTTTGCAAGTTCTTTATCAAACAGGCTCTCCAGCGTCCGGCGGATAAATGCATGGACCTCCTGCGCCTGCGCGGGTGTGGCGGTTTTGCCCGTACCGATAGCCCAAACCGGTTCATAGGCAACTACCAGGCGGGAGGCATTTCCCCGCCCCACCCCGGACAAGCCCTCTTTGACCTGCCCGCCGACAACGTCGAAAGTCCTTCCCTGTTCGCGCTGATCTAAAATCTCTCCGACGCAGACAATCGGCACCATTCCATGCGAGAAAACGGCGGATGCCTTTTGCCTGATAACCTCATCGGTTTCGCCGAAAATCTGGCGTCTTTCCGAATGCCCCACGATCACGTAATCGCAACCCAGGTCTTTTAGCATAACCGGAGAAACTTCGCCCGTGAAGGCCCCTTTTTCCTGCCACCAGCAATTTTGGGCGGCCAGTTTGTATCCATTCCTGTTTAACTTTTCCCTGACCGCCTGGAGCGCCGTGAAGGCTGGCGCTATTACGACCTCGCGGTCATTTACCGGCCCGGCTTCTTCCTGAACGGAAGATATAAAGGAAACCGCCTCGGGTATTGTTTTAAACATTTTCCAGTTAGCGGCTATCAAAGGTATTCTATCGGGATTCATTATAATCCCCTTTCGCGTAGGAGCAAGTCAACCCATTCAAATGGGGCTGCCGGGATGTTCAACAATCTTTCCAATGGGCTCATGCTTTTTTGGCACATTCCTCAAGAGCGGCAACTCCGGGGAGTTTTATGCCCTCGAGAAGTTCGAGAAAAGCACCCCCGCCCGTCGAAACATAGCTTACCTTTTCCTCCGCTTCGGCCTGCCTGACTGCCGCGGCGGAGTCACCCCCCCCGATCACGGTCAATGCATCGAGAGACCCGAGAAACCGGGCGATGGCAAAAGTGCCTTTGTTGAAGGGAGGCTTTTCAAAAACGCCCATCGGCCCGTTCCATACGATTGTGCCGCAGTTTTTCAACACCGATTCAAATGCTTGGACGGATTGCGACCCGATGTCGAGAATCTGCGTATCCTGGGGAACCGTGTCAATCGAGACCTGCCGCGTATCGCCGGAGGCTTCGATATTTGGCGCGACGACGGCATCGACCGGCAGAAAGACCTTCACGCCTTTGCTCTTCGCGCTGTCGAGGAGCCGGGTAGCCGTTTCCATGTAGTCGTCCTCCACAAGCGATTTTCCCACCTGCTTTCCCTGAGCCTTGAAAAACGTATTTGCCATGGCGCCGCCAATGAGCAGATAGTCGGCCTTGGAGACGAGGTTTTCCAGTACACCTATCTTGGACGAGACTTTGGCCCCGCCGATGATGATGGCAAGGGGCCTTTTCGGGTTTTCCAGAGCCCGGTTGAAGTATTCCAGTTCTTTTCCAAGCTGGTATCCGGCCACACAAACCGGGACGAAATGCGTAATGCCCTCTACCGAAGCGTGTGCTCTATGGGATGCGGAAAATGCCTCATTGACAAAGACTTCGGCGCTTTCTGCCAACTGCCCGGCAAATTCCGGATCATTCTTTTCCTCTTCCGCGTGGAATCGCAGATTCTCCAGCATCAGGACCCCGCCGTTCCCGATCTTGGAAACGAGTTCTTTCACTGCCGGTCCGACACAATCCGAAGCTACCGGAACAGGCATTTCGAGCAGTTTGGAAAGATATGCCCCAACCGGCCTTAATGAGAATTCCTCGACCACTTTCCCTTTGGGACGACCGAAATGGGATGCAAGGATAAGCCTCCCGCCGGCGCCGAGAACCTTGCGTATGCTCGGCAGAGCGGAGCGAATGCGGAGGTCGTCCGTTACGCGCCGCTCCTTATCCAGAGGTACATTGAAATCGACCCGCATGAAAACGCGCTTTCCCTGCACGTTGACATCATCAAGCGTCTTCATTCCAGAATTTTCTCCTTCACGTGTACACGATGTCGCGCTAATCCGCGGTATTACGCCACTCTGCCGAAGCGATGCTCCCGCATGGACTTATTCCAGCGACTGACCGACCATGACGGCAAGGTCCGCAGCCCTGCTCGAATAACCGTACTCATTGTCATACCAGCTGAAAATCTTTACCATCCGGCCGGAAATGACATTGGTCAGCTTCGCATCTACGGAAGAGGAAAAGTAGGTATGGTTGAAGTCCACGGAAACCAGCTCTTCGGTCACGTAGCGGAGTATCCCCTTCATCTGTCCGTTTGCCGCCTCTTCGAAAACCTTGTTGACCTCCTCCCTGGTTACATCCCGGCCCACACGGACGACCAGATCGACCAGCGAGACGTTCGGAGTGGGAACCCGAACTGCGAGCCCGTCCAACTTGCCTTTCAGCTCTGGGATGACTTCCGCCACGGCCCTGGCTGCCCCGGTTGTGGTCGGAATCATCGAAAGCGCGGCGGCTCTGGAGCGTCTTCTGTCCTTGTGCATTGCATCCAGAAGTCTCTGGTCCATGGTGTAGGAATGTATGGTCGTCATCAGGCCGTGCTCGATTATGAACCTGTCATGCAGCAGGGATGCTATCGGCGCCAGGCAGTTGGTCGTACAGGAGGCGTTCGAAAGGATATGGTGCGCGCGCGGATCATATGTTCCGTCATTTACACCGATTACAAATGTTGCGTCCATCCCCTTGCCCGGTGCGGTTACTATAACCTTTCTCGCCCCGGCATCGAGATGCTTCTGACAGTTCTCACGGTCTGTAAACCTTCCCGTGCCCTCAAGCACGACATCCACCTTGAGGTCGCGCCAGGGCATTTGTGCAGGATCGCTGACTTTCAAGCATTTATATGTTTTGCCGTCCACATATAGCTCGTCTTCAGAGCCGGAAACTTCATGAGGCCAGACGCCGTGAACGGAGTCATACTTGATAAGGTACGCCAATTCGGAGGGAGCTGCCAGGTCGTTTATAGCCACAATGTCCAACGGCAAATTCCGGTCTTTTATAACCTTGAAAATAGTCCGCCCAATGCGTCCAAATCCGTTCAATGCAATACGGGTTGCCATGTATTTCTCTCCTTTTTTCGACAAGTAATCTCAGGGAACAGACCCATCGATTTTTGCACCGACCAGTCTCAAATTTAATAATTTTATAGCAAACCAGCAAAGATAAAAGCCGGGTATACGGAAGAAAACGGTTAACTGAGCAGGATAGTTGACTTATTTTTCAGGTATGTTCCTCCGGGCTGACATTTGCTTGGTTCGCCCATTTCAATGAACGAGCATAGGTTGACTCAGGATAAGAATCGGCTACGTAAGAAGAAAGGGGGAATGTTTACTGACAGGAACCGGTGCCATCAAGCTCTTTGCAACAGAAAGTAAACTGCGGTTCCGGTGCGCAGCCCCAGGTTTAATGCCGCATTTCCACGATTTACGGCGATTTCGACAAATCCGCTGCTTCCGGCAAGCGCCAGCGCATTGCCTGGCTGCACCCGTGAATAGGTGTCATATAGCGGCAGTTCCGGTCCCTGCCCCGCTTTGACCCTCCAGGCCGACGCCGGATGCACTTTCGCGATTTCCTGCAGGGTGACATTCGTGATGCAGTTTCCAAACCGGTCGATGTGTATTATCTCGCCTTCGATGCCTGACTTTCCCCTGACGGGTGAACTCCATTGCGCAATCATGGGGGCCGTCTCGGGGCCCAGCAGATCGAACGGGGCTCCCCGGGCGATATGGGCCGCAGCGGGTGCAAAAAGATCCCTGCCGTGAAAAGTCGAACTGAGTGGCCGGAGCTGAAAATCGGCGTTTTCCAGGTTTCTTGCTTCAAACCCGGCTTCGTTTTTGAGGACGAGCGAGAAGATTCCATTGTCCGGACCGACGAAAAAGCCCGATTCCGTGCGCACGGCGATGGCTTTCCGCTCGGTCCCCACCCCGGGATCGACGACCGCAAGGTGCACCGTACCTGGAGGGAAATAACGATACGCGGTGAAAAGGACAAATCCGGCCGACCGCACATCCTGTGGCGCGATCAGGTGCGAAACATCCACCAGGTCGACCTCCGGCGCAATCCCCAGAATAACCCCCTTCATGCAGGCTACATAGCCGTCTTGAAGGCCGAAATCGCTAAGGAGAGTGACGATGGGCATTTTCGCTCCCGTTATATGGGTTCACGTCTATAAACCCGGTATGCAAGGAATATAAGTCGAATATCAGGTTGCAGATGTTTCAGCCAATCATACGCTCGCCAAAAGAAATAAGTGAAAAAACTTCCATCTTTTGGTAATCAGACGGTATGTGGATCAATAAGAGGTCTTGCCTAACAAGGAGGTGCAAATGAATTATCGGGAAACTCCCGGGATCAGTGAATTGCTCCAGTTCGCAAAAGAAACAGTCAGAAGCGCCGGAGAGAAAGCCCTCACGTTCTACGGCAAAGGTAATCCCGAAGTCAAGTTCGACGACGAACTCGTGACCGAAGCCGAATTGAAGCTTGTGGACTTTTTCAAGGAACGGCTCGGCTCCGATTTCCCTGGACACGGCGTGTTCGGCGACCCTCTTCCGTCCAAAGATTATGTTCATGGCGAGAACCGCTATCTCTGGATCTACGATCCTCTGGACGGTGTGGCCAATTTTCAGGCCGGAATCCCGATCTGGGGGATATCCCTGGCTCTTCTCGAAAATTTCTGGCCCGTTTTCGGCGTGACGTTCATGCCCGTCACAAGCGATCTCTTCTATGCCATCGTCGGACAGAAAGCATACTGGGGCGACAGGGAAATCCGGGTTCCCGACACGGGCGAGATCAGCAATGAAAGCGTGCTGCTCACCTATTCGCGCTTCCATAACGACTACACGTCCACCTTTCCCGGCAAGATCAGGAATCTCGGCTCAACCGCCGCCCACATATCCTATGTCATCCGCGGGCGCGCCGAAGCCGCAGTGCTTGCGAACGTGTCCTACCGCGATCTCGCGGCCGCACAGATCATCCTGACGGAAGCCGGAGGTAAAATCCACCGGCTGGACGGCAGAGAGTTCCATTTGAGCGACTATCTGAATGGGCAGCGAATCGAGGAACACCTGATCGCCGCTCCGGAAGGTGCGTTCGAATCGGTCAGGATGTACCTGAAAAAGGTGGAAGCGAAATAGTCCTCCGTCCCCGGCTGAAAAGGGATGACCGGCTCAACGAATCACCGGAATCGGTCCTGAAAAAGGGAAACCCGGGCGGCCTTACCGTCCGGGTTCTTGTGAGGGGGTATAGCTTATTGAGGGGCTTACCCCTATTAACGGCTGCAACCGGGGATTTCTTAACTAATTTTTGAATTTCCTTGAAATTTTTGATCCCGATCCGGTTCGGCTTCTCAGCCGGCAATTTTCACATCCCTGAGCTTCCGTATATCACCGATCCGGATGGTGACCTTCTGGGCGTCGAAGTATTCGATCAGGGGAATCGCATATTTCCTGCTCACCTGTGTAAGGTCCTTGAACTGCGGGGTGGTGATCTCGCCGTGTTCTCTGAGCCAGGCGACGAGTTGCTGCTGGAGTTCCGCCATGGCCGTTGCGTGGAAGTAGATATCTTCCTTGGTCTTGACCAGAATCCCCTTGGCCAGCATCCATTCGAGCACTTCCTGGTGCTGCTTTGCAGTCCCGGGCAGCTTTGCGGTAACATCCCGGAAAAAGGGAGGTTGGAGGGCGGCTTCCAGGAATATCTTCTCTATTGTCTGCCGGATTGATTCCTCGTCTTTTGTCAGGGCCACCTTGTGAGTCGTCAGGCGCACCCATTCCATTTCCAGGTCGATCTCGTCGACTTCGACGAGCTGGCGCAGCACAAAATTATAGAGCTTTCCTTCTACGGGCTTGGGTAGCTGGGCCGGAATTTCCTCCTTGGGCATTCCCGCCTTGAGCGGAAAGCGCCCGTGGTATTCCGCAAGAAGCGCCATGATGGAGTCTTTCATCTCGTCGAGCGCCCCCTGGTCCACGAAGCGCCTGTTTTCCTTGTCGTAGAGGACGGCTTTCTTCGCGCTGGTATACTGCTGGAGTGTTTTGTCCAGGAATTTCTGAGGAACATTGGTCCTGATGCGCAATTCCTGCTCGCTCAGGCCCGACCATCCGGCATCGCGAAGGTGCCACAGGATGATTTCGGCGTCGCTGCTGTTGAACAGTGCGTCCAGTGCCGCAGCGGCTTCCCTCTTTCCAGAGCCCTTGTGTTTTCGCGGAAGCGGGTGAAGGACCGTCCCGCCGCCTATGGTCTGCACGGGCGAATAGGAGCGAAGAACGAAGCGGTCGCCCCGAAGTACGCCGGCAGGCTGGTCGAGCCGCAACTGGGCAAAGGTTCTATCTCCCGGCTTCAGTTCTTCCCGATCGAGCAGTACGATTGTGGCCAGGTTTTCAGCCGTTCCGGTATGGAAGCGGACTTTTGCCCGGTGCTTGAGGGGCTTCGGGGTGCTCTTGAGCAGCTCGAGTTCTATGTCCACCATGTGAGAGGGGGCAAGGGCGCCGGGTGAGGCCAGCATATCTCCGCGCTGTATGAGCGCGCGTTCCATTCCCTGCAGATTTATTGCCGTCCTCTGGCCGGGAAGTACTTCCTCTACGTCCTTGCTGTGCACCTGCAGCCCGCGAACCTTGCTCTTCAATTCGGAAGGATAGATGACGACGGGGTCTCCAATCTGGAGCCGGCCGGAAATGCTCGTGCCGGTGACAACGGTGCCGAATCCGCGCATTGAGAAAACCCGGTCCACCGGAAGCCGGAAAGGTCCGTCCGCACTTTTCGGTTCGACTTCTTCAAACAGGCGCGACAGCGATGCCTTGAGCACATCCAGACCTTCCCCCTTGACCGCCGAAACAGGTATTATCTCGCTGCCTTCAAGGAAAGTACCCTTCAGGAACTCGGCCACATCCTCCCGCACCATCTCGATCCATTCGGGGTCTTCGACCAGGTCGGTTTTGGTGAGCACTACCAGCCCTTTTTTGACGCGCAGCAACTGGCAGATTTCCATGTGCTCCCGCGTCTGGGGCATGACACCTTCGTCTGCGGCAATGACGAGCGCCACAAGGTCGATGCCGGTCGCTCCGGCAACCATATGCTTGACGAACTTCTCATGCCCGGGCACATCGACGATTCCGAGGCGGTTTCCTCCGGGCAGATCCAGGTGGGCAAAACCCAATTCTATCGTTATTCCACGGAGCTTTTCCTCCTTGAGCCGGTCCGTGTCTATCCCCGTGAGCGCTCTAATCAGAGAAGTCTTGCCGTGATCGATGTGACCTGCTGTTCCCAGAATGACCTGTTTCATGGGCTTGTCTTCCCTCTTATGCTTAGTGTGGAATGGGCTTGACGAATAAAGTAGCAGAACGGCGCGGTTCAGCACAAGTCTTAAGCACTGGACATATTAGAACATTCCGGGACATGCAAATAAAGGCATGGATGGAACGGGTCCCGAGGCCGTTTTGAACGGTCCCGAGCCATTCCCGGAAGGCTGTCTCCCTGACGATGGACACCCGCATTTTCTGCCCCAGATTCGATTTTTTCGCAAAATATTTTGACATTATGACGCCCGAAATATTATCCTTCTTTACTTCAGATCGTATAGGGAGACTAGATAATATGAAGTTCAATATTGCTGAACGCAGCCGCATGCACCGGCTGCCGCCTTATGTGTTTGCCGAGGTTAATGCCCTCAAAATGGAGAAGCGGTGGGCCGGAGAGGATATCATCGACCTGGGTATGGGAAACCCCGACCTGCCCGCGCCTAAGCATATTATAGACAAGCTCGTCGAAGCGGCGAAGAAGAAACACAATCACCGCTACTCCGCGTCCCGGGGAATCACCAGGCTGCGTGAAGCTGTTGGAGAATGGTACAAGAACAAGTACGACGTCGACATCGACCCGGAGAGGGAAGCGGTTGTCACGATCGGGGCGAAGGAAGGCCTTTCTCACCTCGTGCTCGTTCTGATCAGTCCCGGCGATGTCGTGTTTGCCCCCAACCCGACCTATCCCATTCATCCTTATTCCGCAATTATCGCGGGCGGGGACGTACGGTCGGTCCCCATCGGGCCGGGCCGCAACTTCATGGAAGACCTCCAGGTGGCGGTGAAACAAACATGGCCTCGTCCGAAACTGCTTATCATCTCCTTTCCCCACAATCCCACCACCATGGTGGTCGATCTGGACTTCTTCTACCAGATAGTCGAGTTTGCGCGGGAAAACCGGATCATGGTAATTCACGACCTTGCCTACGCCGATCTGGCCTTCGACGGTTACAAGGCCCCGAGCCTCCTCCAGGTGCCCGGAGCGAAGGAAGTGGGCGTGGAGTTCTTCTCCATGTCGAAGAGCTACAGCATGGCCGGCTGGCGAGTCGGTTTCTGCGTGGGAAATCCGGAAATGGTCGGCGCATTGACGCGCATCAAAAGCTACCTGGATTACGGCGTTTTTCAGCCGATTCAGATAGCCGCAACGGTTGCCCTCAAAAGCGATCAATCCTGCGTAAACGATATCGTTTCGATCTACCAGTCCCGGCGCGATATCCTTGTAGACGGTCTCAACCGGGTTGGCTGGCAAACTGAAAAACCCAAGGGCACCATGTTCGTCTGGGCCCACATCCCCGAGCAGTTCCGG
>JAEZXS010000396.1 GCA_023442755.1 Pseudomonadota bacterium
TGTTTTCAAGCACTTCTGGACCCCGACGCCTGCCCCGGACTCGATCCGGGGTTCGTCGGGGTGACGGATTGGGGGCTTTATCATCAATCTGCGCGGCTGAAAACCGCTCCCACAGACCACGAAGGCCAGGGCCTCCTGGCATTCCATGCTACCAGTTGGAGGACTCGCCGTTTTCTTCCATTTTGGCAAGATCCTCGAATCGTATGTCTATTCCGAGAATGCCGATTATCTCTTCCGCCTCGTTTCGAATCGGGGCGGAAACCGTTATACACAGGGCTCCCGTATAGCGCGAGGTGTAGAAGTCGGTGATGTGAACCTTCCCGTCCCGCATCGGTTCGATAAACCAGGGGCGGTCCGAGAGATCCTCACCCACCTTGGCCGACTCGTACTTCGCCTTGTCCACGATGTGCGTAATATTGCGGGTGATCTTCCGGCCCTGGTGGTCGGTGATGTAGATGTACTGGATGAAGGGATTGAGCTCGAGAAGCGTCTGGAGAAGCGGCTCCTGCCGGTCCGGATCGATCGTCTTGATCATCTCGCTCTCCACCACTTCCTCCACGAGGTGGGCGGCAAGTGCATGGGCGCGCTGCTTCAAACGGTCGAATTCGCTGATGAAGTACTCGGGCAGGTAGCGCCTTGCCCATTTCTCGAGTTCCTCGTTGGAAATGGAGGTGTTCCGGCCCTTTTCGTATTCGTTCATCACCCGCTTGTACATCTTCAGGATGCCCGGATGCCTCTTGTCGAGCTGGCGTCCCCTTTCGAGCCGCAACCGCTGGTTTACCCAGTAGGCAATGCTCGATACTCCCGACTTGTCGGTGATGATGATGCTGATAGGCCTTTTGAGCAGCTTCGCCGTATCGAATACGTTATAGATTTCCTCGTTCTTTACGAGGCCGTCCGCATGGATTCCGGCCCGCGTCGCGTTGAATTCCTCTCCGGCAAAGGGATAATTGGGCGGAACCTTGTAGCCGAGTTCGGTTTCGAAGTATTCCACGATGTCCGTGATCGCGGTGGTATCGACTCCGTTGCGGGCCCCCTTGAGTCCGATGTATTCGAATATGAGCCCCTCGATGGGAGCATTTCCCGTCCTCTCGCCGAACCCCAGAAGCGTGCCGTTGGCCCCACTGCACCCGTAGAGCCATGCCGTCGAGGCGTTTACGAGGACTTTATGGAAATCGTTGTGGCCGTGCCACTCGAGCAGGTGCCCGGGGACTCCCGCATCGTCTATGAAAGCCCTTACCATTTTGGGAACGCTTCGCGGAAGGGCGGTCCCGGGATAGGTGACCCCGAAGCCGAGGGTGTCGCACAGGCGGATCTTGACGTCTATGCCGCTTTCTTCCCGTAGCCGCATGAGCTCGATCGCAAACGGCACGCAGAAGCCATAGATGTCGGCCCGCGTGACGTCTTCGAAATGGCAGCGCGGAATGATGCCCTTTTCCAGGGCGGTGCGCACGATCGCGAGGTACTTTTCGATCGCGGCTTTCCTGTCGATTTTGAGCTTGAGGAAGATGTGGTAGTCGGAGACCGAGGTGAGGATACCGGTCTCCTTGAGACCCAGCCCGGCCACCAGGTCGAGGTCCTGGGCGACGGCCCTGATCCAGCCCGTGATGTTGGGATACTGGTAGCCCTTGGCAAGGCAGACTTCGAGGGCCTGCCTGTCCTTTTCCGTGTAGAGAAAGAACTCGGACTGCCGGATCACCCCGTTCGGGCCCGAAAGTCGGTGGAGCAGCTCGAAAATCCGTTCGATCTGCCTGACCGTATAGGGCGGCCGGGCCTGCTGCCCGTCCCGGAAGGTGGTGTCCGTTATGAAGATTTCTTCTGCCGGGTCGATCGGCAGGATCATGTGATCGAAGTCGATCCGCGGCGGTTCTTCGTAGGGAAAGATGTCCCGCATCAGGTTCGGGTCGTCCGGTTCCCGCACGCGCGGCCCGGCGCCGGAATGCTCGTGGTCGAGGACCCTTTTTTTCGGATTCCAGCGGGCCATGTTTCTACTTCCTCCGTTCGCCTTCCACTTTCAGACACAGTTCCAAAAGCTGATTCACATCCGCCTCCGACGGAGCGCTCGTCATGAGGCAGGTCGCCTTCTGAGTTTTGGGGAAGGCGATGACGTCCCGGATCGACGTGGACCCGCTGAGCAGCATCACCAGGCGGTCTATTCCGAAAGCCACGCCGCCGTGAGGAGGGGCGCCGAACTGGAGCGCTTCGAGCAGGAAGCCGAACTTTTCCTGCGCCTCTTCCTTTTCGATCCCGAGGACGCCGAAGACGCGTTCCTGCGTTTCCTGCTGGTGTATACGGATGCTTCCGCCCCCGACTTCCGTCCCGTTCAGGACCAGGTCGTAGGCGCGGCTGCGCACCTTTTCCGGGTTCGTCTCGAGAAGGTCCAGGTCCGCTTCCGCCGGGGCGGTGAAGGGATGGTGAACGGAGCTGAAGCGCTTTTCTTCATGATCCCATTCGACCAGGGGGAAGTCGGTCACCCAGGTGAAATTGAAGGCTGAAGGATCGATGAGGCCCAGCTGCTGCCCGAGGCGCACCCGCAGGTTTCCGAGTGCGTCGTTTACCACTTTGGGCTGATCGGCAACGAACAGAATGAGGTCTCCCACCGTTATCCCGAGGCGTTCCGTAAGGCCTTTCTGCACCTCGGCCTGCAGGAACTTCGTAATGGGCGACTGCCAGGTTCCGTCCGGCTGGATCTTGATCCAGGCCATTCCCTGTGCGCCGAAAATCTTGACATACTCGATCATGTCGTCGAGTTCTTTCCTGGAAAGGTCTTTCCCGTCCGGAACCCGAATCGCCTTGACTATCCCACCCCGCTCGACCGCCTGGCGGAAAACCCTGAACTCGGAATTGGCCACGACGTCGGTCACTTCCGACAGGTGCAGGCCGAAGCGCGTATCGGGCCGGTCCGACCCGTACTGGTCCATCGCCCGTGCGTACGTCATGCGGGGGAAAGGCATCGTCAGCTCGATGCCCATGAGGTCGGAAAAGAGCCGGTCCACCCAGCCTTCGATAATGTCGTAGATGTCCTGCTCGCGGATAAAGGACATTTCGAGGTCGAGCTGGGTGAATTCGGGCTGCCTGTCGGCCCGGAGGTCCTCGTCCCGGAAGCATTTCGTGATCTGGAAATATCTCTCGAAACCCGCAACCATCAGGAGCTGCTTGAAAAGCTGGGGAGACTGGGGCAGGGCGTAGAACTTGCCCGGGTTCACGCGGCTCGGAACGAGGTAATCGCGTGCGCCTTCCGGCGTGCTCCTGGTGAGCACCGGGGTCTCCACCTCGATGAACCCGCGGTTGCTGAAATAGCCGCGCGTAAGCTGTGCCACCTTGTGGCGCAGCAGCAGGTTGCGGTAGAGCCTGGGGCGGCGCAGGTCGAGATAGCGGAACTTGAGGCGGATGTTTTCACTAACCTCCACGTCGTCTTCGACGTGGAAGGGGGGCGTCTTCGCGGTATTTAGGATACGAAGCTCCGTAGCGGCGACTTCGATTTCGCCCGTAGGCAGCTTGGGGTTGGTCATCCCTTCCGGACGCTGGCGTACCCGGCCTTTGGCCGCGATCACGTACTCGCTTCTGAGGCTCCCGGCGTGCTCGTGCGCTTCGGGGCTGATCTGCGGGTCGAAAACGACCTGCGTGATGCCCTCTCGGTCTCTCAGGTCGACGAAAATGAGGCCGCCGTGGTCGCGCCGGCGCTGCACCCACCCCATGAGGACAACTTCATTGCCGACATTTTCGGCCCTGAGCTTGTTGCAGTCCGATGTCCTTTGCCATCCTCCGAGCTGGTCGAGTACTACCGGTCCCTCATCGGGAACATCCACCAGATTTTCCTGCTTGCGCGATTCCACAAAATTCACCAGGATTCCCTCCCTGAAATATCGATGAAGCGATCAGACCAGGCTGACTGCTTATAACTGTTCCGGTTTCCGCGCGGTCATTGCGCCTCTTGCGAGTACGGTCTCAACGACCCCGTCCAGGGACAGTACGGTTTGCGTCTTCTCCTTCAGGTCACGCATCTGGATCTCACCCCGGTTCATTTCGTCTTCTCCGAGGATGAGCACGAAACGCGCCCCGCATTTATCCGCCCGGCGCATCTGGCTTTTCAGGCTGCGTCCTTCGTAGTCCATATCTGTTTCTATCCCGCGGTCGCGCAGTTCCTGTACGAGAAGAAAAGCGCGGGTGCGGGCGGGTTCGCCGAGCGCCGCCATGAAGATCTCCGGCGCATGCTGCGATTCCTGCTGTTCCTGCTGAAGCAATAGAATAAGCCGTTCCATCCCGATCGCGAAACCGATCGCGGGAACGTCCGGTCCGCCCAGGTCGCGGACGAGCCCGTTGTAGCGGCCGCCTCCGCCGATTGCGTTCTGGGAGCCGAGCCGGTCGGTGATCACCTCGAAGGTGGTCCGCATGTAGTAATCCAGGCCGCGCACCATGCGCGAGTTGACGACATAAGGCGTTCCGAGCTTTTCGAGGTAGCCTTTGACTGCGTCGAAATGCGCGCGGCAGCCTTCATCGATGGAATCGATGAGCGCCGGGGCGTCCTGGATCATATCCTGACACCGCTCCACCTTACAATCGAATACGCGCAAAGGGTTGGTTTCCCTGCGGCGCATGCAGTCGGGGCAGAACTGGTCGCCTTTCGAGCGGAGATAGTCCTTTAAAACTTCCCGGTAGGCCGTCCTGCACTC
>JAEZXS010000133.1 GCA_023442755.1 Pseudomonadota bacterium
GTCCTGGTTCATCAAGTGGACCCTCATGCCCGAAATCGCCTGACCCCCTCCGAAAGGGAGCGCCATGGCTACTGAAGTGGTCCGGGAATCCCTGCTGGCCGGAAGCTGGTATCCATCGGATCCCGGAAAGCTGCGCAAGCAGATCTCGGCCTATCTGAGTCGCGCCAACCCGCCTCACATAGACGGCACGCTCATGGGGTTGGTTTGTCCCCATGCAGGATATATGTACTCCGGAGGCGTGGCCGCATATGCCTACAAACTCTTGTCCCGGTCCTCCTTTGAACGTGTTCTCATTCTTGCCCCCAGCCACCATGCCCACTTCCGGGGCGCCAGTGTGTACAGCGAAGGAGGCTACAGAACCCCGCTCGGCGTGGTTCCGATCGACGCGGAAATGATCGAGACTCTGCGAAAGAAGTCCTCGCTTTTCGGTTATTTCCCCCGAGCCGACCTCGAAGAGCACTCGCTTGAAATCCAACTTCCTTTTCTCCAGACCGTTTTACCCCGTTTTTCCCTCGTCCCCGTCATAATGGGAAACCAGGACTACGAGCATTGCGAAAGCCTTGCACAAACACTTGCCGAAGTCTGCACCGTAAGGCGAACACTCCTTGTCGCCAGCACCGACCTGTCCCATTATTATACATATGAGGATGCGACACGCCTCGACAGGGTCTTTTTGGACCACATGAAGGATTTCGACATAGAAGGTCTTTCCAGGGATATTCTCAGCCAGAAATGCTATGCGTGCGGTGCCGGGCCGGTGCTGACGCTCATGCTTGCGGCAAAGAAACTGGGCGCCGACTGCAGCAAGGTCCTCCATTACGCAAACTCGGGGGATGTAACGGGCGAAAAGACCGGCGGAGTTGTCGGATATATGGCTGCAGCACTTTTCCGTAGCGCGGAAAACACGGAAACGGTAAAGGACCGCGATGCCGGGTCGGGAATCGATCTCGGGTTTACCGATGAAGAACGGAAGTTCTTAAAGGATCTTGCCTATCAGGCTATTCGAAGCCGCTGCCTCGGACAGCCGATGCCGGAAATCTCCCGCGAATTCCCTAAACTCCGCGAAAACCGCGGTGCTTTCGTCTGCATTCATAAAGGGAAAGACCTGCGTGGCTGCATCGGTGTGATTGAGGGGCGGGAACCGCTTCTCGATACGATCAAACGCATGGCTGTGGAAGCCGCCTTCGGCGACCCCCGCTTCTGTTCGCTTGCCAGGGAGGAACTCGACGAAATCGATGTGGAGGTTTCCGTCCTGACTCCCCTCGAGCGCATTCACGATGCATCGGAAGTCGAAATCGGCAAACACGGCATATTCATCAGAAAAGGGCTCCGCTCCGGCCTTCTCCTGCCCCAGGTAGCGGTGGAGCAGGGATGGAACCGGGAACAGTTTCTCGAATGGACCTGCAGGAAGGCCGGCCTGCCGCAAGACGCATGGAAAGACCCTGACTGCACCATCTGTGTTTTCTCGGCCGACGTCTTCTAGCACTCGGCATATGCTTTCTTTATCGACGAGGTTACAATTTTGGCCCGGGTACTTTCACTCATCGAGCACAAGCGGCATCTTGCCGCAATAAAGGGATTCCAGCCCTGGACCCGCCGCTTCGGACTCCCCTTCGAAGACGACACGTCCATCCGGCGTCTGGATGATACGATGATAAAGTATCTGATCCTAGGCGGCGAGGATTCCGCCGCAGCCCTGTACGAACTGGTCATGGGGATCCTGGGGCTTGGCGCCGGCTCCCGTTTCCACTACCTGGACAGTGAAGACAAGATGGGAATCATGGACATAACCCTGTTTCTCCTCGACCTCTCACGGTTCGAAGCGATGTGCAGGCTGGGCTGGCTTCAGGATTATTCTTTTCTCCAGCTCCCCCTCGTCGACCTGATCCAGGGTTTCCACACCGACTTTTCGCCGGCCAGACACCAGTGCCCGGTCCTCTCTACGACTCACCCCCAGTATCAACACTATGCAAAACAGTTTGAAGCGGACAGAAATGCTTTTGTGAGAAAGCTTATCCCGGAGGCAATTCAAACCTTTGCCGGCGGACAGGGCGAACCGGGAGAACCCTGATGCCCTCAATCTTATCTTCGGTTTCCGATTATGCCTAAAGAAGGTTTTCATCTGTTTCTGGCGGATCGCCACCGTGATTGTCGACGCTCCGAAGGCCGCCCTGCCGGTCCGGTCGAAAACGAATGGCCTGCGTTCTGCCTCGGCGCAATCTCCCCGGATATATTCTTCTATGATTTACCCAGCTTCGCCCTGGGACGACTGGGAGACTCCCTGCACGAACTGGTCGAGCAAAAGGGACTTGCGCCCATTGAACACTGGCTTCAAAATTACCCGGGAAAGATCCCCCCGGATGTTGCTGCATGGGGGCTGGGCTTCGCTTCCCACGTCCTCGCCGACGGCATATGGCATCCGGCCATCAACGACCTGAGCGCTTCGCTGTCCTTTTGCCGCCACAGCCGACTGTCGTCCCTGGACTGCCACCGGCTGATAGAGTGTGAGATGGAAGCGTACTGGCCACCACAGGAAGGAAAGCAGACAGGCTGGTACGTCGATTTTTTGAAAATGGTCAATGAAGGCGGGCAATTGTTAGCGCGGGCTTCACGCAATTACCGGGAGTTCCTGTCGAGCGCCGGGCTGCAGCCGATTTGCGGGGAGGCGAGAATCACACGGTGTTACCGCAACCAGAACCGGATGCTCAGGCTCTTCGCAAACCCTTTCCTCAGAAAGCGCAGGGACAGCCTGATGGACGTTCGCGCCGGACGATTCCTGGCGTCTCTCATCATTCCCGACCGGGCGGTACTCCCGTCTGGATACATCCCGGAAATACCGCCCGGCAGGGACCCCTTCAGCCCTGAATTTCAGCGGAAAGGGATTATTTCTTTAAACTCCCGGCTGTCCGATTTTGCAGAACGGCTTGCACAATACCTTCCCAGTTGATTCCCTCGAGCCTGTATAGATCCGAGGGCTTCCCCGAAAGGCCGTACCGTTTTACTCCCAGCCGCATAAACCTGCATGGAAGCCCTCTTTCGGCCAGCACCGTCGCCACGCGCGCACCGAGTCCCGTGTCGACCTGGTGATCTTCGACGGTGATGACGAGCCCGGTCGCAGCGGCTTTTTCTACTGCTTCCACGTCGAGCGGCTTGATGGAGGCGAAATTGAACACTGCCGCCTTTATGCCGTGCTTGTCGGCAAGCTCTTCATGCGCTTTCACGGCATCGGGAACGAGCGCCCCATAGCTTAGAATCGCGCAATCTCCGCCTTTTCGCAGGAGGTCGGCCTTGCCGGGCACAAACCGGTAGTCTCCGCCGAATGCCGGTTCGCCCGATTCGTCCAGGATGGGGGACAGTTTCGATCTACCCATCCCGATGAAGAAATTCCCGGCCTGCCCGGCTGCATAGCGGACAATCCTGTCAGTCTGGTTGGGATCGGCGGGAAGGAATATGGAGAATCCGAAAAGATTCTGAAGCAGCCCTATATAGTCGATACACTGATGCGTCGGGCCGTCTTCTCCGACATCGAGTCCGAGATGGGTGCAAACCAGCTTGAGATTGGTGTGGTTGATGTCGTTGAGCCGCATCTGGTTGAAGACCTCGGTGACCCCGAAAATCCCGAACGTGCTGAAAAAGGTCACAAAACCTTCCTTGCTGACGGCTCCGGCCATCGTTGCCGCGTGGTGTTCCTGAATGCCGGCCTCGAAATAGGCATTCGGCGAACATTTATGGAACCCGCCCATCTTTACCGAACCCTCCAGGTCGCAGCTGAAGCCGAGCACCTTTGGAAGCGCACCGCCGTTATTCATTCGGGCCAGGTCCTCCAGAGCGGCGCCGTAGGCGGAACGGTTGTCGGCAGCCATACCGTCCGGATAGGTAATCGCCTGCCCCGTTTCGATTTCGGGCACATTTCGCCTGTGGTTGAAAGCAGGCTGGAAGACTTTGCAGGCCGATCGCTTTTCTTTCAGCGCCGGGATGGGGTTATCCAGCCCGAGTTCATCCAGTGCTTTGGCTGCGTCCTCCTCTTTCAGGGTGCTTCCGTGATATTTTGCCTGGTTTTGCATGAACGAAACCCCGTTTCCCATGACTGTCCTGGCAATCACGGCCGTCGGAAACCGGGGGTCTCCGGCCTCGCCCAGATGGACGCTGCGAAGAGCTGCAAAGATCTGGTCGAAATCATGTCCGTTCTCGAGATAGAGCACATTCCAGTGGGCTGCGGCAAATTCGGAGCGGATCTCCTGCGGCATGACCGAATTGGTGCTGCCGCATATCTGCAGGTAATTGCGATCGATCAGACAGGCCATATTGTTCAGGCCGTATTTAACCGCAAACCTGCGTGCCTCGGAGATTTGCCCTTTTTGCTGTTCACCGTCGCCCATGAGCACGAATACCTTGTTCGGCTTGTGCTGCAGCTTAAGCCCGAGAGCCATGCCCGTGCCGGCGGAAAGGCCCTGCCCAAGCACTCCCGTATTCCACTCGATGCCGGGGATGGAACATTCCACGTGGCCGGTAAAGGGCGAGCCGGCTCTTCTGAACTCGATGCACAGGTTCTCTTCCTTCAGGTATCCGAACTCGCACAGGACGCTGTAAACGCCCGGGCTGATGTGTCCCATACTGACGACAAGTCTGTCACGGTCTTCCCAGCACGGGTTGGTATTGTCGTGTGACATCGTGGCGTACAACATCAGGAGCAAATTGAGCGAGGACATGGAGCCACCCGGATGCCCGCTTCCGGCCAGCGTGGTGCTTACGATGATGCGTCGCATGCAGCGCAGCCACATCTCGTTGAGAGTCTTTTTCTGATCCTCGGTCAATGCAGCCTGATCAAATGAAATTCTAAACATATGTCTGCCCGTCTTTTCCTAGCTGTTAGATTTCAGCAGTTAGAGTTTGGGTAGGGTTGAACGTATGCTGCCGCGCTAAGCGGCAAGCCCGGCAAGCACGGCTTCAGCGAATTTCCCCACCGCCACGGAAAAAGGCGACTGGCCGTTTTCCTCGAGAACGGGGACACCCTTATCCCCTCCTTCGACGACCTTCGGGTCGAAGGGCAATTCTCCCAGGAATGGCAGCTTCATGGCGTCGGACGTCCTCACACCCCCGCCGGTCCGGAAAATAGGGATGAATTCATTGCAGTGAGGGCAAAAAAGACCGGACATGTTTTCAACGAGTCCGAGCATTTTCAGGCCTACTTTCCTGCAGAAGTTGATGGATTTTCTGACGTCCGCAAGAGCAACTTCCTGCGGGGTCGTGACGATGATCGCCCTGGCATCCGGAATGAGTTTTGAAACACTCAGAGGTTCGTCGCCCGTCCCGGGGGGGGAATCGATAACCAGGAAATCAAGGTCATCCCATTTGCAGTCGGCAAGAAACTGCTGGATAACCCCGTGCTTGAGCGGACCCCGCCAGATAATGGGAGAATCCGAATCCTCGAGCATGGATTCTATCGAAACGATCTTCAGGTTCGGGTTGTATTCCCGCGGGATAATTTCCCGTTCGGGGGTGATGTCGAGGTTGCCATGCAGGCCGAACATCCTCGGAATGCTCGGACCATGGAGATCGACATCGAGCAGACCCACACGATATTTTTTTTGCGCCAGTGCCAGCGCCAGATAGGAGGCGATGCTGCTCTTGCCGACCCCTCCTTTTCCGCTCATGACGATAATCTTATGTTTTATGCGCAGCAGCTTACATGTGATGATTTCTTCTCTGGATTTCTTTTGACCCGATGCACAACTTGCGCATGACTTCTGTCCACATTCCATATATTTCGCTCCTCCAGGTCGACAGTGCTAGATTGAAAAACAGGTAACCTTAAAAGGTATCTTCCGCGATGTCAACTCCATGAAAACTCAACCGGACGAAAACCAATAAAAGGCGAGAGGCTTGTTTTCTTCCGGGAATAATTGATTATATTCTTTCCAGTCACCACAAGAACAGTCCATTTTCGAAAAATGCGGAGTCAGGCGGCTCCCCCATGCGCCCGCTCCCGTCCGCCTTCGAAAAATCCGCGGGGAGGGGCGTCCGCGAGGGAAACGAATGACCGGATTATCTTCCAACCGGAAAATTTACTTTTCGGAGTGAATTTGTTAAGCATCCACAAACGAAGCGCCCGCTTAACCCGAAATTTAAAGATTAAAACCAGGAAACGTAATTGTTATACTGATTCATCCGAAAAGATAATCAACAGCTCGAATCGACTAACTATCAGAACCTTTCAGGACCCTTATGCAGAACCAGATTACGTTGCTCGACGCCTTCCAGCAGGAATTCAATCTCATCGAAGACCAGGTCAAGCAGCTCCAGCTTTCCTGTTTTGTCGAAGGCATCCCGTTGATGGACGCTTTCGAATACATTGCCGTTACGGATGAAAACCGAATCCTGCGAGTCCTGTCAAAACATCTGCAGATTCCCATGCTCGAACGTGAAGACTACCCGGAAAAGCCCGTTCTGCTGGAGGGGGTCTCCATGTTCTTCCTCCGCAAGCATGCCGTTTTGCCTATTCATGTCGAAAGCGGCCGGGTCCGCGTCGTCGTGAGCAATCCCCTTAACCTGTCGCTGATCAACATACTCAGCGCCTACTTTTCGGGCATGGAACTGAGTTTATGCGTCGGCCAGCGGGAGGAGATACGCACCTCTATAGACCGGCTTTACGGCACGGCTGCCCGGGAAGCCGAAGCGCAATCTCAGGGCGATGGCATTGCCATAAACGCCGACGGCTTCGAGGAGGATCTCGAGCACCTCAAAGGACTCGCCCAGGAAGCACCCATCGTAAGGCTTGTCAACGTTCTGATCTCGCGCGCCCTCGATATGCGCGCCTCGGATATCCACTTCGAGCCTTTCGAGCGCTCCTTTCACGTCCGGTGCAGGGTCGACGGCGTTCTGTTCGATCTCGACCAACCCCAGAAAAACATGCAGTCCGCCATCATAAGCCGCCTCAAGCTTATGGCCAATTTGAACATCGCCGAACGCCGCCTGCCGCAGGACGGAAAAATCAAGATACGGTTCGGCAGTCGTGAGGTGGACATCCGCGTATCCACCGTGCCCACGATCTACGGAGAGAGCGTCGTTCTGAGGCTTCTGCAGCAGGAAGGAGTAGACTACAACCTTGCCAGCCTCGGCATGGACCAGAAGGATCTGGATTTTCTGGCGGAGCTGATCGAACGCCCCTATGGAATGATCCTGGTCACAGGTCCCACCGGTTCGGGTAAAACGACGACCCTTTACGGCGTTTTGAAGAAGCTCAATTCCGTTACCCGCAAGATCATCACGGTTGAGGACCCCGTTGAATACCAGATAAATGGAATCAACCAGATACAGGTCAAACCGCAGATCGATCTTACCTTTGCCAATGCTCTCCGATCACTGGTCCGGCAGGATCCCGATGTCCTGCTGATCGGTGAAATCCGCGACAAGGAGACCGCCGATATCGCCATCGAATCGGCCTTGACCGGCCACCTTGTTCTCTCGACCCTGCACACCAACGACGCTCCCGGTGCAATTACCCGTCTTCGTGACATCGGGATTGAGTCTTTCCTCATGGGCGACTCGCTTTTAGCGGTTCTTGCCCAGCGTCTCGTCCGCGTCCTTTGTCCCCACTGCAAGACAGGGTACCAGGCACGCGAAGCCGACTATCAGAGGATAAGCGAAATAATTCCCGACCTGCCCTCGTCCCTGACGCTCTACCAGAACAAGGGCTGCGACAGGTGCGGCTACACCGGTTATAAAGGCCGCCAGGGGATTTTCGAGGTTCTCTCGATCAACGATTCCGTGCGATCGGCCATAGTGGCGGGCAAAGACGCTTTCAGCATCGCACAGATCGCCGCTTCAAACGGGTACACCCCTCTTGTGCACCATGGGTTCAGGAAAGTTGTGGACGGCATAACGACCCTTTCCGAGGTATTGCGGGTCACCAGCCTGTCTTGACAGTCCATCTCAGCGGATACATCGAAACATGAGCTATTTCCAATACCAGGCCCGTGACGCCCAGGGCGAGATCCACCGCGGGGTGATGGAAGCCGTCTCCGAGATGGAGGCAGCTCGCAAGCTGAAGTCGAGCCGACTCTTCCCGATCAAGATAAAGGCCGTAAAAAGCCAGCGAAGAAGGCGCATTCCCGAAGAACACGTCATCCGCTTCTTCTTTGATCTGTCCGACCTTCTCCTGGCGGGGCTGCCCGTGGACCGAGCTCTGAGCCTCATCAGCGCCAACCAGACCCACAAGGCCTTTCAACGTATCGTAAAAGAATTGCTGGAGAGCGTGCAGGGCGGCAGCGACCTGTCCGGAGCCCTGAGCAAGCATCGCGACGTTTTCGGCCCGCTTTCCGATCACATGGTGCGCGCAGGGGAAGCAAGCGGCACGCTGGGACCCATTCTCAAGCGCCTTGCGCAGTACCTGGAGCAGAGGCGCGCTTTCCGCCAGACGCTTATCTCCTCGATGATCTACCCTGTCATCCTGCTCGCAACCAGCCTAGTGTCGATGGTCATCCTGCTTGTTTACGTGATCCCGAAATTCGCCCAGATCTTTCACGACCTGAATCAAAAGGTCCCGTTTATCACGCAGATCATGCTTCAAATCGGCATCTGGCTCCAGGACTACGGGTGGGTGCTGCCGATCGTGCTTGCCACGGTTTTCTGGGGCGGCCGGTACCTGCTCCGACAGCCTGATATCAGGAGAGCCGCGGACAGGCTTCTCTTCTGGTTCCCGTTTACACGATTTCTCATTTTGAACAGCGAACTGACCCGCTTCTGCCGTACACTCGGCACCATGATGGAGGCCGGCGTTCCTCTTCTCAGGGCTCTTAGCCTCGGGCAGGAACTCATCTTCAACGTCGTGCTCCGGGAGGCCATTGCGCCGCTGCACCAGGAAATCAAGGTGGGACGCTCGATGAGCAACTATTTCCGCTCCAATGCCGCCTTCCCCACGCGCATGGGCACCATGTTGCGCATCGCGGAAGAACAAGGGAATACGGGGGCCGGTCTTCTCGGCCTTTCCGAGTATTTCGAGAAGGAATTGCAGCGCACGCTTCAGCGAATCATGAGCCTGATGGAACCCGTGGTGATCATGTTTACCGGGTGTATCATCGCAATGATGGTCATGAGCATGTTTACGGCGATTTTCGGAATCAATGATATTAAATTCTAGGCATCCAAACAGTCGTTCCGGTTTCACTCTCATCGAGCTGGTAGTGGTGCTGCTGATCATGTCGATCGTGGCCGCCGTCACTATCCCGAGGGTTGGCTCGAGCTGGAAGCGCATAGAAGACAGCGACTTCCTTCAGCTGTTCGTGGAGTCAATCAAACGGGCGAGGCTTCTTGCATTGAATACCGGTCAGCCCGTCGAGTTCCGGCTCAACGGTTCCGAACGGTCATTCGGTTTCGCGGATACCCCGCGAATGCCGATACCGTTGAATGCCGAGGTCTTTTCCGATCGTCTCGAAAAGGACCCCGAGACAGGCGACTTTTTCATCACCTTCTATCCGGACGGCAGTCTCACCGGAAATGATTTCGATGTGGTTTTCGACAATGCGCGCACTTTTCGCATTGCGATACATCCGCTTTTCGGAACAGTCGGACTTTCGAGGTTGGAATCGAAATGAATTCATTTCGTAGAGCGGCAGCAAGGCCTTTTACGCTTTTCAGGTCGAACCGGCGAGGTTTCACTCTTCTCGAAATGCTCGTCAGCCTCATTATCGGCACGATCATCGCCGGCGGTGTCATGGGCCTGATTTCGGTATCGCTGCAACATAAGTATCGGATCAAGGAGAAGTCCCTGATACAGCCCGTTCTGGAATCGGCTGCACAGCTCATTCTTGCCGATCCGGCAAGGGCCGCGGAAGGAAGCGTGGTTCTCAATAGCCTGGCCGGGTCGCCGGTCGTCGGAGTCTCCCTTGTTCCCGTTCCGCTCGACGACAACCTACCGGGCGGCAGCGCCGGACAATTATGCCGGGTCATGCTGAATTACCGGACCGGTCAGCTGGAGTTCAGTATGATCGTCCCGATAAATCAGAAATAGTCCGCGATGATGAAAGAACGAAAGAGCGCCCGCATCATCCTGACAGGCTCCGGATTCACGCTGATCGAGCTCGTGCTGGCCACGGCCATTTCGGCAATAGTCATCGGCATCTTGTCCGTTTGCCTTTCTTTTGCCCTGCGGGCGTGGGAAAGCACGCAGAATCGGCGTCCGGACCTGACTGCGAATTTTATCGATCTTTTTCAGCGCCAGCTTGCCGAGTTCGATCCGACACCCATTCGCTTCACCGAGGGCGCACGCATGCTCTTTTCCGGCTCCTCCCGAGCAATCGCATTTTCGACCTCGCACTCGGTCAAGGCGATATCGAAAGGCGTTCCTGTGATCGCACACTACGTCTACGATCCTGGCGCTAAGGTGCTTTACTATTCCGAAATACCGCTGGATCCGTACCACCCTAAACAGGTCCAGGATTTCATCAAGGCCGCCCCGGTAGCCAAAGAAAAGTCTAAATATCGGTTTTACGCAATCGACCTGGCCGAGTTCAGCCTCGGGTACGCAGGAAAGGACGACAACCGGTTCCTGGAAACCTGGGATGCCGACAACCAGTCGCCAACCCAGGTTCTGCTGAAGTGGAGCAACGACACCGGCGCCAAGGCGCAACTGCTGCTGATAAATTCTCCGTTCGTCATCCAGGCAGACAGGATGCTGCAGCCGGCCGGCGGCATTCCCCAGCCGGGAGGTATGCTGCAGTGAGTTTACCCGGCAGCAGATTACCATCCGGATTGTTCCGCACCTTCCCGTTCAAGCTGCGCATGGCCGGAGAACGCGGTGTCGTCCTCATAGCCGTCCTTTGGATTTGCGCGCTCATCATGTGGTTTGCCCTTCAGATCAGCGCAGAAACGCGTCTGCAGGGGGAGGATCAGATACACTCCATCCGCAAGTCTCAGGCGCTCTACCTGGCGATAGGCGGATGCTACGAAGCGCTTGCGCGTATCGGCCAGCCGGCCGCGTTGCACGCAGAAGATTCGGAGTTCAGCTGGCAGCCCGACGGTAGACCGCATCTGGTGCGGTATCAGACCGGCCGCGCGCTGGTAATCATCGAATCCGAAGACCTCAAAGTGAACGTCAATCGAACAGGAGTCGTCCAGTTGAAGCAGATTCTCGCAAGAGCCGGGGCTGACGACATCCTGGCTGAGACGCTCGCCGATCGCATAATGGATTTCATCGATCAGGACGACACCCCCCGCATGCATGGGGCGGAGAAGGATTTCTACAGGAACGCGGGCCAGAGTTATGCACCGTTTAATGGACCTTTGACCTGCCTCGACCAGATGCTGCTCATCCCCGGCATCACGCACCGGCTCTTTTACGGGTTTGGGCAAACCAGGGGAGTTCTTCCGGATCTAGCTGAAATATTTAAGGAATTTTTAGTGCCGGACAAGGATTCCCTTTTCGAGATGCTCACGATATATGGTAATAATGTCAACTTACCCCCCGACTTCAACGACAGGGAAACCGAGAAAAGACCGGTCAACTGGAAACAGGGCGGAACATACCGCATCCTTTCTTTCGGGCAGGCTGCAAACGGGCCTCCTCCCGTCGGGATATGGATGACCGTGCGCTTTGGCGCCGACGGGCAGAATCCGTACAAAATATTGAGCAGAAAGGTTCTATAGCGGACCTGAGAGGAAGAAACAATGTTAGCAACCATCATCAGACAACGGCCCAAAAGCCTCTACGCCGTATACGTCGAATCACGGCGCGTGGAGGTGCTGCGCGCCCGGCGGCGCTGGCGCAAATGGGAGATGGAACCCGCGGAGCGGTTCCAGGTGCCCGAAGGCGAGTCGGTTTTCGATTACCTGCAGCACATGAACCTGAGGCCGAAGGGACGCAAGGGAACCACTCTTCTGCTCATACTTCCGAGCACCTTCTACTCGGTCCACCGCGAACATTACCCGCCCTCGCTGCAGGACCAGCTCGACGAGGCTATCAACTTCGACTGGCAGGAGAATATCTTCCACGAAACCGACAGGACCCTGTATTTCTCCGGGCCGGCGGTTTCAATGGGCCACCATGTATCCGTGCCGATCTTTTCCATGCAGAAAGAAATTTACGAGAAGTTTCAGCAGGTGCTCGGAGGTTCTCAATTCAGCACCTTTACGGTGATGCCGAGCGCGCTTGCGTTCAACAGCTTTCTCCCCTCGCTGGCGATGGAAGATTCCGACGAACCACTCGAGATCGTCGCGCGCATTCTGGACGATTCCCATCTCGAGATTCACCGCTTCTACCAGGGCTCTTTTCTTGATTCCGTTGTTATCGGAAAATCCTTTCACAACATGCGGCTCTTTCTCGAAAACCTGCGCTGCATGGGGAACGGCAACGGCGAGTGCCGGCTGGATCCGCACATACACCTCCTTTGCACTGCCGGGGAATCCGCCAGTTCGGAAACTTACGGCCGCCAGTGGCTCGACGACGGCTTTCCCATCCAGCTCCATCGCCTCAACGACTGCTTTGTCACCCATTGGGTAAGCCACCTGCTCGAGCAGGACAATATTCACACCTTCGACACCGAACTCCTGCTCAAGCCTTGGAAGATTCCCCGAATTGCCTGGCCTCTGTTGGGAATTATCCTTCTTTTCGCGGCTTATGCCTTTTACCAGGTCCACCTTACCGATCAGCTTGCCCAAACAAGCAAAAGATTGAAAGTCCAGGTGAACCAGCTCGAAATCCAATGGAAACCCATCGAGGAATTCCAGACCCGCATTTCCAAATTCCAGGAAGACCGCAAAACGCTTTCCGAGTTCAACCGGGAGGGCTATCCTTTGCTCGAGCTATTGAGCTTTCTCACCCAGCTCACTCCCGACGACACGTGGCTCAATTACCTGTCGTTGCGCAAGGGCCAGCTTATCATCCGAGGAGAGAGCAAGTCGGCAATCAAGTACCTCTCCGAACTCTCGAAGACCGAAGGCCTGAGCGACGTCAAATTCGCATCCCCGGTCACCCGCAATCCTGCGTCCGATATGGAAAGATTCAATGTCCAGCTTCAGCTGGATATCGAGAAACTCCAAAAATCTTTTGATGCGCTGCCGACGGACAAGCTGGATGAAAGCTCCTCCCACGACCTTTTCAAAGGCGCCGACCCGGGCCAGGCGGCTCAGAATCCTGCGGCGGAGGAACAACCTCAAGCCGAAGTGACTGTTGAGGACGGCGCCGAGACCGAGGCCATAGACGACGGACAGCCAGCTCACCAGGAGGAGGCCCAATAATGAAACTGAATTTTCCCACGTCGGCCGATCTCAGAAAGCATCGGATGGAAATAGCTGCCGGAATTATAGTCTTGCTGCTCCTGGCCGTAGTGAATATCTTCTGGCTCGACCCGGTGCTGGGACAAAAGGAACAGCTCGAGAACAAAGTCAAGCAACAGGAAGACATGATCCGCAAATATGAGCAAAAGCTCAACCAGACACAAAGCATTCGAGACAATCTGGCCAAGCAGGAGCAGGAGTTGAAGGAAATGCAGAAGCGCTTGTTCCGGGGCACGGACCCGTACCAGCTTGCCGCCTCGCTTGGAGATGTCCTTTCACCGAAAGGCAGCGCCGGTCAGAAACTTGAGATCAAGACATACCAGGTCCTCGCAAGCAAGGAATACGGCCTGTACCAGGAGGTCCACCTGCGGTTCAATCTCATGACCACGGTGGACGGTTTGTATTATTTCCTCGACCGGGTCAAACACTCCGATTTCGCGATTCTCGTGCAGGAGATCAACATCCAGAAGATCCAGCGGAACAAGGGGCCGGACTTGGTTGTGAACGTGATTCTGGCAGCCCTGATGGAAAAGGGAGAAAAATCTTGATCCGCGCTTCATTTCGTACTTGTATTGATGCGGTTGGTAGAGCATAAAGCGAACAATAATGTTTAGAGAAGGATTTTGATTCGAGAGTAGGCCCATCATTGCGGAATGTCTTCCGCGTACATTCTTTATCTCAGTATTGGCATTGGAGTTTTGGAAGGGTTTCCGCATTGTTATTCCGGGCAAGGATGCTTATATGTAGCCCTATTGGATCGACCTGAGCGGAATTCCTTGTTTCACCCACACTTACGCCACTTCGGCTGCAATACAGGTAACGGGTATTCCATACTGACATTCTAAAACAGGTACTACGCTAGTTCTCGTTATTAGGAGGGGACCTTTATATGAGAATGTGCCAGTCCATACTTATACCTATACTGGCAATTTCTTTAATTTCCTGTCAGACAGCACCTCAGTCGCCCGTGCGGCAGGATTCCGTTTCACGGCCCGTTCCTCTCAACCAGTCCCCCAAACCGTATGCCCTGGGTTCGGACGATGCGCAGAAACCCGCCGCCGCTCCGACGGTGTCGAGAGACATCGAGCAGCCCGCTACCGATGCGGTTTCTTCCCTGTACTCTCAAAATCCCGAAAGCATGAGACGCGAGCCCGAAAGCGTTGCGTCCTTCTCTAAGTCCACGACTCCTTCCAAAAAGGTCTCCCCGATCCCTCCGCATTACGGCTCCGTCCAGACGGGGCTGCTCAGCCCGCCGAGCCAGGAAGTCGGCCAGGGAGCACCGCCGCCGGCTGAAAAGGAGCGCCAGAGAATTGTCCTCAACTTTGACAAGGCCGAGGTTGGCGAAGTAACGAGCCAGATTTTCGGCGATCAGCTCAAATTGAATTATGTTCTCGATCAGACTCTTCAGGGCAGGATCAGCATGTACATCGAAGGAGATTTCACTCCTTCCGAACTTCTGCACATGGTGACCAGGGCCTACGAGGCGAATGGCATCAGCGTAGTGCCGCGAAAGGGCTTCTACTTCATACAGGCTTCCCAGAAGGCCGGCGGGAGCCTCCCCATTGCGGATCAGCTTCTCTTGAAACCCGATAAAGCCGGCACGCGGCCGCTCATCGTCATTTATCGCCTGCGCTATATGGATCCCAAACAGGCTGCAACCCTTATCAGCCCTTTCCTGTCCCCCGGCAGAAAAGCCGTTCCCGAAACTGTTTCCAACTCGATAGTGTTCGTGGAAGATTCCGATAACGCCAAGACCATCATCAACCTGCTCAAGACCATCGACATCAACATCCTCCAGGAAGTCAGCATGGAAATCGTTCCACTGCAGACTATCGCTCCCCAGGATGCGGTGCAGGGCATGGATTCTCTCCTGGGCAAACTTGGCGGCTTCAAGGACAGCTCGATCAAGAACAGCCTTGCTTTCATACCTCTACAGAACTTCGGCGGCGTGCTGGTCATGGCGCAGACCCCCGAACTTCTCAAGTCCGCCAAGCAGTGGCTCCTGGCCCTGGATGTCCAGGGAGTCGAAACCGGCCAGCAGATATATGTATACTTCGTCCAGAACGGCCTTGCCCGGGACATTGCCGATATTCTCAACTCAGTATTCGGATTGGCCGGGGCTGCCGGAGCCAAGAGAATGGAGCAGCAGGTGGTGCCGGCCGGAAGGACTGCCACACGCGGGGCTTTCGGCGGAACCGGCACCAGCGGCAGTTCCGCGTTCGGCAGGTCTTCGAGCAGCGGATTCGGCAGCTCGAGTTCAAGCGGTGGCATGTCCGGCTCCTCCTACGGAGGATCGACCTCGCGCACCGGTACATCCGGCGGTGGCTTTGCCGGCACTTCCGGCACAACGGCTGCGAGAGCAGGGACTGCCGGCGCCGCGGGTGGAGCCGGCGGTACTACGCCCAGCATTTTTTCCGGCGAAGTCATCATCATCGCCGACGAAGTCAACAACGCCATCGTGATCCGGGCCAACGCCGCGGACTATTCCAAGGTAAAGAAAACGATGGAATCCCTCGATATCCTTCCCAGGGCCGTTCTTATAGAAGTCCTGATCGCCGAGGTACAGCTCACGAAAGAGTTCCAGTACGGACTCCAGTATTATTTCCAGGCCAACAAGGACGGCAGGACGGGGTTCGGTCTTTCATTCGGAAACCAGACTGCAGCAAGCACCACCACGACTATCACTACCTCGGCAGCGTCTTCTCTCGTCGGCCAGACGGCCTCCGGCATAGTCCCGGGGCTTGCGGATGGAATCGCCACCATTGCCGGACAGGGTGTCGCGATGGGTTGGGTGGCCGGCGCCAAGGATTTGGCTTTCTTTCTCCGGGCGCTGTCCTCAAAAACCAATGTTACCGTGCTTTCCACTCCTACCCTGCTGGCAA
>JAEZXS010000171.1 GCA_023442755.1 Pseudomonadota bacterium
GAACATATCTCAACCGGTGGCACATGCAAAATAAAGCGGTAGTGGGAAACCTGGTCGGTTTCATAGTCCGAAGCATTGCGTTCAGGCAGGCAAACCGTCCTGAAGAGGCCCTGGCTTGCCTTGACGAGGCTCTGTCGATCGATCCGACCTTTCTACCCGCACTTTCGGAAAAGGGAACCCTCCTGTGCGGGCTTGCCCGATACGAAGAGGCCATTGAGTCCTTCGACCGCCACATAAGACTCGCCCCGCATGTGCAGGAAGTGATCCGCCTTCGGAACAAGGCCCTGGCGGAGGCTCTTGCCCGGTATGAACGGGTTCCGGAAGCAGGCCTTGATGCCAAAGCTCTTTTCAAAAAGGGGAATATCTTTCTTCGGCTCAGCCGATGGGCGGAAGCCCTGGAAAGCTACGACAAGGCCCTGGCCGTCGAATGGAGCCCGGATGTTCAAAATAATCGCGGCAATGCCCTGGTGGAACTCGGAAGGTATGAAGAAGCTCTGGCAAGCTATGACAGGGCGCTCGAGGCCGCGGGCAACGATGCGATGTTCTGGTTCAATCGGGGCAATGTCTTGCACAAGCTCTGTCTCCTGGATGAGGCCATTGACAGCTATCGCCGGGCGGTCCGGTTCAGGCCGGATTTTCCGGAAGCCGAATTGGAGCAGGGATTTTGCCTGCTGGCCATGGGCGATTTCGAGAAAGGCTGGCGGCAGCATGAATGGCGCTGGAAAACCGGCCAGCTAAAGGGGCTGGAAATGAAGACGGACGCGGCCCTCTGGCTCGGAACCGAAGATATTTCGGGGAAGAGCATCCTGCTGTGGTCGGAGCAGGGATTCGGGGATGCAATCCAGTTCCTGCGCTATGTGCCTCTTGTGGAGCAAAGGGCTGGGAGCGTCATCCTTCGCGTGCGTTCGGCGCTTCGGAAACTGGCCGAAACGATCGGGGAACAGGTCATCATCATTGAAAACAAGGATCCTCTGCCGCCCCACGATTTTCACTGCCCCTTGATGAGCCTGCCTTTGGCGTTTCGTACTTCGCTCGAATCGATCCCCGTACAAGTGCCGTATCTCCGGGCGGACCCCGTCCGGGTGGCCAACTGGAGCGACATGCTGGGCCCCCGGGCAAAACCGCGAATCGGCCTCGTCTGGGCAGGCCGCAGGCAGGAGCCGGTGAACAGGACACGGGACATGCAGTTGGATGCATTCAGGGGCTTGGTGAAGCTGGACGTCGATCTGATTAGTCTGCAGAAGGAAATGTCGGCGGAGGACAGGAGGACGGCCGAATCGATCCCGCAACTCCCGCGCCTGGGGGAGGAACTTGCGGACTTTGCAGATACCGCCGCGCTGATAGAAAACCTGGATCTCGTAATCAGTGTGGATACGGCTGTGGCTCACCTTGCGGGCGCCCTGGGCAAGCCCGTCTGGATCATGCTCCGCCGCACCGGCGAGTGGCGATGGCTGCTCGATCGGTCCGATTCGCCCTGGTATCCCACAGCCCGGCTTTTCCGCCAGAAAACGCATGGGGACTGGGCAGGGGTTATGGATGAGATGACGCGCGAATTGATCAGGATCTTCCACTAGCAGCCGGAAGTGGTCCCAGCCTCTCTAGTGAGGCAGGGACGATCTTGCCTGCATATCCTCCAGCCTGTCCGGGTGATAAGCCAGGGTATAAAGATAGCCCGAACCCCGGATGGCTGTTATCCTCTCGATCCCGTCGCAATGTCAGTCTTTCCCTGTTCCAATGGTTTTCGTCGGACTATAAATGCCGGCCGGACATCCATGTCCGATTGTTGGACGGATTGTATCGAAGGACTTTGGAGAAAGTGTGGAGGCGGAATGTAATGATTATGATGATGGTCTGTATTCGATGTGCCCGGGCTAAGGTCTTTCTTATGCTCGATTGTTTATGCCCGTGGCTTATAAGATAGATATTTTCGATTTGACAAATAGACGAAATTCAATAGTTTGGTGCGGAGGGAAATAATCTCGAAGCAAAGGACTGCACCTGTGAAAATCCATGTGTATGAGGATGCAAATCTCACCAGGCAGCTCAGAATCCTGGAGAAAGGCGGCGGGAATGCAACCGCGGCCGCGCTGCACGCCCGCGCCATAATCGATCGATTGGTCGAGGCAGGGACCTGCAGTCCGAAGCTCATGGGAAGGCTTACCCGGCGGGGGGAAGCCCGAATCCGCGACTGCATCAAATTCGACCTTGTCCGCGGCTACCGTTTGATCGGCGTCATGCGGGATCAGCAGATCATCTTTCTCTATGTCGGAAGCCACGGAGAGTGTGACGTCTGGATTCGGAACAACTCAGGCCTCAATCCGATTCTGAACAAGCGGAGAAATCGGGTTTTCGAGGCAATCGATGAAGATGGGAATCGAAATTCGGAGGGACAGCCGGTGAATGATGATGGTCCGGAAGCCGACGACTTCGACCAGGTCATGGGAAAAGTGAGCGACGGCGATCTTCGGTCGATTTTTTCCGGGCTGTGCGGGAAATGAAAAAATATAAGCCAAATTATAAGTCTTATAGGGCATATAAGACTTATTAGACCTATATCGAATTCATTAGCGCCTTTCACCCGCTATGCCTTGAAACCCCGCTACCTAACCTGTACATCCTTCAGATGTATAACGAAACTGCCTTCCATGTTCGAATCGGGGCCCTGCATTTTTACGGCCGAGGTTATGTTTTCCGGGAACGTGATATCCTTTATCTTTTGGTAGGTAATGTCTGTTTTGACGTGGATTTCCGAATTCGGCTGCTTGATTGTCGCCGTCAGAGATTTGAGAATCAGCTTATCTCCGATGTTTTCGTAATCCTGCTCTCCATGGAACTCCGCCTGGTCGCTCTTGCCGGAAGTGGTGCAGCGCTTGTTTTCGCATACTTCCGTTATCTGCATGCCATCCTGGGTGTATTTGGCTTCGGACTTGTCACCCGAGACTTTTGCATATGTGAGGGAAATTCTGTTCCTGTCGGGTTTTATATAGTCGTTGAAAATACTGCTGATGGTCTGGACCGCACCCCGGACAGTCTGGTTGAACCCGTTCGCCAGAAGCTGCTTCTCCGTTTCGAATTTTTGCCGGTCCTTGATCCCTTCTTCCGATGTGACGATCAGTTCGAGCTTCGGCTCATTGAAAGACAATCCACCGGCCTTCGAATACATGAGCGTGAAATTGGAAAGGTTGGATTTAAGCTCTGCGCCGCCGTTCGTTGACTCCTTCATGCGCTTTGCCTGTTCGTTGATCGCTTTTTCGAAATCGGGAAGAACGACCTGGCATTCGCTCACTTCGAACGGTTGCTCGCTCAGGAAATAATAATGTTGCAGGTGCTTCTGGTATTCCGGCCAGGGATCGTTGGCCGACGAACATTCGGAACAGATCAGCACGCAGAGCGCCAGAGCTGCGGCCATCAGGTTTCTTTTCATCTTTTTGCCCCCTTCACGTAGACGGTTCACCCTGTTCTTTAGCAGAAAACCGGATATGTGCAAGAGTTTGTGAGCGCGGCCGTCCACGTCCGGCAAACAGGGGCAGCCTACCGCTTCGCAACACTCACGGGAGCTTTCTTCTTGCGGGCAGCCGGCCGGCGGGGAGCGGGCGCAGCTTTTTCCGGCACGGAATCCACAACCCCTTTTATCCGCTCCAGCATCGCTATTTCTTTTTCGGTAGGACGCAGGTCGGGCCTGCTTGCGACAAGGGACTCGATCCCCGCTATCAGTTCCTTTGTCCGCGCAGCCGCTCCGGGTTCGGCAAGCAGAGCGGGAAGGGTGGCCAATGCACGTTCAGGTTCGAGCGACACGATCACCGCCTGTTCAGCCCGTATCAGGCGCAGTTCCTCTTCCGAGAGCTTGGAAAAGGCTTTGTCCGTCCGTATGAATTCATCCGAGACCAGCAGCCTCTCGTAAGGCATCTCGCCCGAGTGCCTCCCTATCAGGGCCGAAATGCGCGTTGCCGCCTGGATGTAGCCTCCCTTTTCCATCGCGGCCAAGGCTTCCCGGATAAGGGGCAGTTCCCTGGGGTCCGCTTTCACTGTCATTGCCTGGTATATTTCGGGTTCGACGATCCCAAGCGATATCATGCCGCCGTAGACCTGGAAGAAGAGCACCTCCCTGTGCAGATCGCGCAAATCCCGGTAGTAGTCGAGTGCGGCGGCAATCAGATCGGACCCGGCTTCTTCGGCTTTCACGAAGGGATTTCCGGGTTCCACCGCCGCGCGTTTTTCGGTTGCCGCGGATGCCGGGCCGCACAGAGCCCGTAAAAACGGATTGAGATCGCTGAACGCCCACCGCTGGGTTCTCAGAGGATGAAAGAGCCGACCGAGGTTTGCCATATTCTCAGTGATCATTGGCCGGATAAACGGACGGGCATAAAGCATGTATGCTTTTTCGTTGAGTTCCGACACTTCCTCGACCGCTTCGAACGCCATCTCGTCCCGCCTGTCCCAGCGGGCAAACGCCTTGAGATCCTCGATCCGCTTTTCCTCGAAGGTGGCTTCGTACTCGATGTGTCCTTCCTGGTCTTTCGACTCGGTGATTTTCATCGCGTACAGCCCGGGCTGCAACTGCTGGATGTAGTCGAGCACGCGGATGATCTGCGAATGTTCTTTTTTCGCAACCTTGGCGGAAACGAAGATGCCCAGGTGCCCGATGTTCTCGTGCATCAGGCCGACGATGACCTGCCCGTTAGCCTTGATCTCTTCCGTGCTCTCGTAGACGTCGCAGATCCAGAAGAAGGCCTGCTGCGGCGGGGTGATGTTGTCGCCCATTGATGCGAACACGATGATGGGAGACTTTATGGACTTGATGTTAAAAGGCCGGCGGGCGCAAGCTTTGAGTTCCTCGCGTCCCAGCTTGTTGCCGATGAAAAGGTTATCGATGATCCAGCGAATCTCTTTTTCGTTCAGCTGGTAAAATCCGCCCCACCATTTTTCGAAATCCAGGAATCGCTCCGGTTCCGTGTCGACGTTGGAATAGAGTTGGTAGTACTTCTTCCAGTACGTATTGGCCGGATCGAGGTTTTCGAAGTTCTGAACGAGATTGGCTCCGTCGAATTTCCCGTTGCCCAGGTCGCTCGCCAGCAGGGCGCTCCACGTTCCCCCGAGCAGCCCGCCTGCCAGGCGCATGGGGTTTCTCGCACCGTCCCCGCCCCAGTAGGACATCGGGGCGCCGTTGAGTACTATCGGGCCGGTGATATCAGGCTGGGAAGCGGCCAGGAGCATCACCGCCCAGCCCCCCTGGCAGTTGCCGTAAATGACCGGCTTCTTGCTTTCGGGATGGCGTTCCGCCACAGCCCTGACAAACCGTGCCTCCGCCGCGCACACGTCCAGGAGGGTTTGATCCGGCTCGGGGTCGGGATAAAAGACGACGAAGTAGACCGGATTGCCGGCCCGCAGGGCGACGCCGATTTCGGACTCTTCCTTGAAGCCGCCGATTCCCGGTCCATGCCCTGCCCGGGGGTCGACTACGATGAACGGGCGCTTGGAATCCTTCGTTACTATCCCCCTGGGAGGGATGATCTTGACGAGTGCATAGTTCACTGGACGTTCGAAGTGCCGGCCGTCCAGTAT
>JAEZXS010000190.1 GCA_023442755.1 Pseudomonadota bacterium
GTCGCGACGACTGAGCAAAACCGCAGGCGTAGCCGGACTACGTTGAGGATTTTGCGATTGAGGAGCGGCCGAAGCGGACCAAAAGCCGGTTGCAAGCACAAAGGATTTATTTACGGACAAGCCCTAAGTCACCCGGTCAATATCGGCACCTTCGACGCAAGGTTTTGGCACTGTGGCGGAAATCAGATTTGTCGATGTAACGAAGAGGTTCGGGCGCCTCGAAGCCGTAAGCCGCATAAACCTGACTGCCGGGGACAGGGAATTCCTGGTACTGGTCGGACCGTCAGGATGCGGCAAGACGACGACCCTGCGGATGATTGCAGGCCTGGAACAGGCCGACGAGGGGGACATCTACGTCGGAGACCGCCGGGTCAACGACCTTCCCCCGAAGGACCGCAACCTGGCCATGGTCTTTCAGGACTATGCCCTCTACCCGCACATGACCGTCTACAAGAACATGTCCTTCGGGCTTCGCCTGAAAAAGCACCCGCAAGCAGAGATCGATCGCCGGGTCACCGAAGCCGCGAGGATTCTCGGAATAGAAGATCTTCTGGACAGGAGGCCCAAGCAGCTCTCCGGGGGGCAACGCCAGCGCGTCGCCATGGGCAGGGCAATCGTGCGGAAGCCCCAGGCGTTTCTTTTCGACGAGCCCCTCAGCAACCTGGACGCCAAGCTCCGGGTCCAGATGCGAAAGGAACTGGCGCGGCTTCACGAAACCCTCGAGTGCACCATCGTCTACGTGACCCACGACCAGGTCGAGGCCATGACCCTTGCCGATCGCATCGTGATCATGAACAACGGCAGGATCATGCAGATCGGCGCCCCGATGGACGTGTTCAACAACCCGAAAAACCAGTTCGTAGCCGGCTTTATAGGCAGCCCGGCAATGAATTTTCTCGATGTGCGCGTCGTCGAGGAAGAGGGCGTCCTGACCCTGAGAGGCGAAGCCTTCGCCTTTGCGGCCCCGGCCTCCAAGCGGGATCGCTTTCGCAGGGCCAAGGACCGGGAAGCCGTCCTGGGAATTCGCCCCCAACACATCCATACGAGGGAATTACACGAACAGACGAGCGAGTTTCAGCCGCTGCGGATGACCGTGGACCTCATCGAACCGCTGGGGGTGGAGGAGATACTGTACGGCTCCTGCGGTTCGGCCCAGGTAACGGCGTGCGTCGATCCGGGAAACCCGGCCGCTCCACACCGTGAGGCGGTATTTCTCATAGATATGAACCACATCCATCTATTCGACAAAAACACGGGAGAGGCTTTCTGAGATGAAATAGCGACGGCCGCAATCTCCCCGAACCAGGCGCTTTTCGGGGAAGCAGCTTCCAGCATCTGAAGACGAATGGACCACGAGGAGGGCACGCGAATGAAAAAACATGCTTTTCTGATCCTGACCGCCTTATTGACTGTCTGTTTCCTTGCACCGGCGGGCTATGCCGCCGGGGAGTCCAAAAATATCCGGTTCTGGTCGGACCAGAGCGAGCCGTGGCAGCAGCAGGTGATCGCCGAAATGATCAAGGACTTCGAGTCCTCGCGGCCGGGAGTGAAGGTGGAGGTGGAATACATCGCCTTCAAGGACAGGCAGGCGAAGATGACCGCTGCCCTGGCGGCCCAGGATGTTCCCGAAGTCGCCCTGCTCTCCTCCCAGTACGCAACCAGCCTGCCGGCCCAGGGCGCACTGAAAAACCTCGACAACCTCGTTAAAGACCTCGGCGGCCCCGATGCCTTTTCCGGTGCATCGCTCAGCCTGGCTGCCCACGACGGCCACTTCTTCACCCTGCCCTACGCGGTGCTGCCCGTGGTGATGTGGTATCGCACGGACCGTTTTGCGGAAAACGGCCTGAAAGTGCCCGAGACGATGGAGGAATTCTTCCAGGCCGCCAAGGTGCTCTCGGAAAAGGGCAAGGGGAAGTACTTCGCCCTGGGCGCCCCTTTCGGCCGGGGCGAATACACGGATGAATGTTTCAGCAGCCTGGGCCTGTGGCAGCTGGGCGGAAGCGTTTTCGACGGCGACATGAAGCCGGCGTTCAACTCGCCCCAGGCGGTGAAGGCCCTCGAATACTATAAAAGCCTCTATCCCTTTACGCCCACCGGCAGCGAGACCTGGGAATACGCGGACACCATGAAATCCTACGTTTCCGGAAGCTGCGCCATGACGATCTACTACGGCCGGATACTCAAGAACATGGAAGAGTACAATCCGGAGATCCTGCCCAAAACCGGCGCCTTCCTGCCCCCGAAGGGCGTATTCCAGCGCGCCGTATGCCCGCCCCAGAGCATCGGCGTTTTCAAGAAATCCAAGTACCCGGAAGAAGGCGAACAGTTCCTGAAGTTCTTCCTGACCGGAAAGCATTACGTCAAGTTCCTGTGGACCACCCCCGGCCACGCCGTGCCAAGCCTCAAATCCAGGGTGGAGGAATGGCGCAGTCATGAGCTTCTGGTCAAGTGCCCGGAGATAATGAACGTTTTGCTTAAGGCCAGCGAAACCGATGTCGGATTCAGCCCGACAAAGCCGCCCGGAAATCCCGTTGCAAGCCCCTACTGGCAGGCGATCCGGGGAGCGCAGGTAATTCCCGACGCTGTTCAGAAGGTGACCTTGAAAAACGAAGACCCGAAAGCGGTCGCGGATTGGGCCCAGAAAGAACTCGAGAAGATCGTCGAGAAGTTCAAAATGTAACTGCGAAGACGCGAAGACGCAAAGAAAGACGCGAAGGGAAAATTTCTTTAGGCACTGTTGCTGTGGGAGCGGCTTGCAGCCGCGCAGACTGTTGAAAAAGCCCTCAATCCGTCACCCCGACGAAAGTCGGGGGCCAGAAGTGCTTGAAAACACTGGGTTCCGGTTTCGCCGGAATGACGACCACCGATGATTTTATAGTTTGTCATCAATCTGAGCGGCTTGCAGCCGCGATGTTTGGCCGTCGAAGGTGCGAGTTGATTTTGCCCCACGCGAAGCAACGCGAAGAAGTACCAGCTTATAAAGAACTAAAGGTGAGTCCTGGTATTGTGGGAGCGGCTTGCAGCCGCGATGCGTTGTCATCGAAGGTGCGCGTTGATTCTTTCCCACGCGAAGGCGCGAAGCCGCGAAGAAACGCCAAGGCGCCAAGTTGTTTTTCTCGTTCCCATGCTGTGCGTTGCTGTGCGTGGGAACGCATACGGAGCCTCCCCATGCTACGTTTTGGAGGCATTTTGTGGGCCGGAAGAAAGTCGCTGAATGAGCAGCCTGACATTAGAGCAGAGCGAAAGACGGTTCGGCATGAGACTCCTCCTCCCGAGTCTTGCGTTTGTCGGGGTGCTGATCGTCCTTCCGATTCTCTATAATATGTACCTGAGCTTTCACTTCGTGCCAAGCTACGATCCGGCGCATCCCAGGTTCGTCGGCCTGGACAACTATATCGCCCTGCTTCGGGACGATGTCTTCTGGAACGACCTGTTCAACGGGATCGTCTACACGATCGGTTCGGTGGCCGTTCAGATCATGCTGGGGGTAGGAATCGCGCTTTTCCTCAACCAGGAATTCGTCGGGCGGAGTCTGCTGCGGGGAATCGTTCTGCTCCCGTATCTCATCCCGACCGTCTGCGCCGTCTTCATGGCCCGATGGATGCTCGATCCGGTAAACGGAATAGTCAATGCCGTCACCGGGCTGCAGATAAACTGGCTGGGAAAGCCGGCGACAGCTATGCTGACGGCAATCGCGGTAAACACCTGGCGCTTTTTCCCCTTTGTCGAAATTGCTATCCTGGCGCGGCTCCAGACCATTTCCCCGTCCCTGTACGAAGCCGCGGACATCGACGGGGCCAATGCGTTTCAGAAGTTCTACCACATCACCCTGCCCGAACTGTCTTCAGTGATCTTCGTCGTGGCCCTGCTGCGGACGATCTGGACGTTCAACGATTTCCAGCTGATCTACATACTCACGGGAGGCGGCCCGATGAACGCCACGGAAATCCTGCCGCTTCTGGCCTACCGGGAGGCCTTCGACAACAACAATATCGGCATGGGCTGCACCGTGGCCATGTTCATGACTTTCTTCCTGATCGTTACGTTCGGGATTTACTACAAGATATTCAAGCCGTTGAGGGAAACGCACTGATGCACCGATCGGGCGAAACCGCCAAATACCCCATCCCGCCTCAAGGGCGGGGACAACTTGTTCCTGTTTGTCCCAAAGCTTTTCTTTGCGTCTTTCGCCCCCGCGCTTCGCGGGGTTCGCGTGAGATAGGTTCACCGACCTCGGTCAGCCATCGTGCTTTACACATGGCGGATCCACCTGCTGCGGCTGAGTCATCGCGGCTGGAAGCCGCTCCCACAAACTCCTTTTCCCCGGCTGGCGTTCTTCTTCGCGGCCTTTCCGCCTTTGACGTCGCAGGGCATTACGAGTTGAAGGTGTAAAACGTGAAAAAAACCTTTTGGGGAATTTTGAAATACGGTACGGCCCTCCTGATCGCCGGTTTCATCCTGGCGCCTCTGCTCTGGACCCTGCTCTGCTCCCTGAAGCCGAGTTCAGAGCTTATGCGCTACCCGCCGACGGTCTTCCCCGAAAGGATCATCTTCTCGCACTACGCCAACCTGTTCAAGGACACCTTCTTCACCGAGTATTTCCTGAACAGCATGCTGGTTGCCCTGGTATCCACACCGCTCACACTGCTGATCGCCGCGCCGGGGGCCTATAGCATCACCCGGTTCCGGTTTCACGGCCGGGATACCTTCGCAACCGTTCTGCTCTTTTCCTACATGGTGCCGCTGCTCCTGCTCGGCCTTCCCATGTTCATGCTGATGGGCGCCTTCCACCTGCTGAACACCCGGGTGAGCCTCATCATCGCCTACGTGGCCTTCTGCCTCCCCTTCTGCATGTGGATGCTCCGGTCCTTCTTCCTGAGTATTCCCAGGTCGCTGGAGGAAGCCGCCATGGTGGACGGGGCGAGCCGGGGACAGGCCTTTTTGAAAATCGTCATGCCCCTGGCGATGCCGGGGCTCATTTCGTGCGGCATTTTCACTTTCGTCCTGGTGTGGAACGAATACACACTTGCATTGCTTTTCATCAGATCGGAACACCTGAAGACACTCCCGCTGGGGATGGTGGCTTTCATGGGTAAAATCGCCTCCCAGTGGGGCTATCTTCTTCCGGCAATCATCCTGATGATCGCTCCCCTGCTCTTCATATTCATGTTCGTGCAGCGCGCTCTCGTCAGAGGGTTCCTGGCGGGCGCCACCAAGGGGTAGCCCGCTCCGGCCCGGCGCAAACACACGCCGGATAAACCAGAAAGAAAGGATTTGGAAATGGATCAAACCGTAGTGAAAGAACTGGGCGACGCCGTCAAGAACTACGATTCGGCCGCGGCGGAAAAAGGGGCGCGAAAAGCGCTCGAACTCAAACTGAATCCCTACGACGTCATCATGCAGGGGCTCACACCGGCTATCGAGGAAGTGGGCAAACTGTTCGAACAGGGGGCCATCTTCCTGCCCCACCTTGTCATGGCGGGCGATGCCATGATGGCGTCTGTAAATATTCTGAAAAAAGACATGACCTCCGAGCAGCTCGTTTCCACCCGCAAGGGGCAGGTCGTCATCGGAACCATCAAGGGCGACGTTCACAACATCGGGAAAAACATCATCGGGATCATGCTGACCGCGGCCGGCTACAACGTGATCGACCTGGGGATCGAGGTGGAGCCTTCTTCGTTCGTGGATGAAGCGGAAAGAAACAAGGCCGACATCATCGCCGTTTCCGCACTCATGACCTTCACCGCCCGCAACATGAAGATGGTGACCGAATATCTCGACATGGAAGGCGTGCGGGACAAGTACAAGGTCATCTTCGGCGGCGGGCCGTTGAACGACAAGTGGGCCGGGGAGATGGGCGCAGACGCCTACGCGCCGGATGCCAAGCACACCGTCACCGTCGTCAATGGCTTGATGGGCCTGTAGAGAAGGCTGCCGTTCCGTTTCAAAGAGGGGAAACATGGGAAGAAACGAATTCATATACCTGAGTCAGGAAGATGTTCTCGCCACCAATATCGGCATGGACCGCGTTCTCGACATCATCCAGTCCGTTCTGGCAATGCACGATTCGGGAGAGGTAAACCTCCCCTCCAAGGTGATCCTGGACCTGGGGGAAAGGGAGCGGGGCAGGATCAACGCCATGCCCGCCTACCTGGCGGGTGATATCGAGATGTGCGGCATGAAGTGGATTGCGGGTTTTCCCAAAAACCCGGCAAAATACGGCATTCCTCGCGCGCATGCCCTGACCATTCTCAACGATGCGGAAACCGGCGTTCCCCTGGCGATCATGGACGGGACCTACATCAGCGCCATGCGCACCGGAGCCGTGACCGGCGTGGGCGCGCGGTTCCTGGCAAACCCGGATTCCGAGATCCTCGGCATGATCGGCTGCGGGGTACAGGCAAGAACCCAGATTATGGGCATGAAAGCTGCCCTGCCCTCCCTCAGGACGGTTAAGGGATACGATGTAAGGAAAGAGGCTGCCGAAGGACTCGCCAAATGGGTAACCGAGAATTTCGACCTGAAATTCGAGATCGCGGACTCCCCCAGGCAGGCGGTGGAAGGCTCCGATGTGATCATTACGGCGACGGTCGCCGACGAGCCAATCGTTAAAGACGCCTGGCTCAAGAAGGGAAGCCTTTTCGCCCACGTCGGGTCCTACCAGGAAGAAGAAGAACTGGTGGTTTTCAACTCCGACAAGATCGTCGTTGATATATGGGAGGAAGTCCTCCACCGGGGCACCCCGCTTCTGGCCCGTCTTTACCGGGAGGGCAGGATCGGCGAGGAGCGGATACACGCAAACATCGGCGCGGTGGTCCGCGGCACGAAAAAGGGCCGTGAAAGCCGCGACGAAAGGATATTCTTTTCGCCCTTGGGGCTTGGCAGCGAGGATATCGGGGTCGCCAGCCTCGTCTACCGGAAAGCGAAAAAGATGGGACTCGGCGTAACTTTGAAGCTCTGGGACACGCCCAGGTTCTAGTCCGCAGATTTTCGCAGAAACATCCAATACTTTGTAGGAGCGGCTTGCAGCCGCGATGAAGCCGCGGGGGAAGAAAAGAGGATTGCAGTTCGGCGGAAAAGGCAATTATCCGCAGATTAAAGAATCTATGGATTTAAAAGTCTTATGAAATCATGAGGAGCGAGGAGAGTGTTGGACTTTGCCTGCATGCCCACGCAGGAGGGCTGGATTCAAAAGGCAATTATCCGCAGATTTTCGCAGATTAAAAAATCTATGGATTTAAAAATCTTATGAAATCATGCGGGAAGAGGCGAGAGCCGGACTTTGCATGCATGCCCACGCAGGAGGGCGGGGCACAAAAGGCAATTTATCCGCAGATTTCGCAGATGAGCGCAGATTTTCGCAGATTAGAAAATCTGGATTTAAAAATCTTATGAAATCATGCGGGGCGAGGAGAGAGCGGGACTTTGCATGCATGCCCGCTCAGGAGGGCGGGATACGAAAGGCAATTATCCGCAGATTTCGCAGATGGCCGCAGATTTTCGCAGATTAGAAAATCTATGGATTTAGAAATCTCATGAAATTATGCGGGGCGAATCCATTCGTATAAGGATTATCGCGGCTGCAAGCCGCTCCCACAACGGGTCATCATTTCTAAACTGGATGGCCAAGAGTCCGCGGATGAAAGCTTTTTACTCAAAAAAATCTGCGATAATCTGCGAAAATCTGCGACATCTGCGGATAGAAACGATTTTGTCTCGTCGCTTGCAAAGATGGCGGACGATACCAGGTATTGATTCCCAAACAGGTTTATCCGCCGATCAACACGGATTACGAGGATGAAAGCTCTTAACTCGAAAAAATCTGCGATAATCTACGGAAATCTGCGACATCTGCGAATAATAACGATTTTAGCTCGTCGCTTGGCAAAGATGGCGGACGATACCAGGGTTTATCCGCCGATCAAACATGGATTACAAGGCTGAAAGCTTTTAACTCGAAGAAAAATCTGCGGATATCCGCGGTAATGCATTCCACGAAGGGAGACTACTGCTGATGCTGAAAGGCGGCATGATCAAGATACTTTCCGAAGAAGATATCGAGCAGATTCACCTGAGCGCCCTGTCCATCCTGTGGCGGATCGGCATAGACGTGCGGGAAGACCAGGCCTTCCAAATCCTTCAGAAGGCGGGATGTCCGACCAACGGCCGCAGGGTGCGCATTCCCGCGCACCTGGTCGAAGAGGCGGTGCGGAATGCGCCCGCCACGTTCACCCTTTATGGAAGGGACCCAAACCTGAAATACCCCCTGGAAGACCGCCGGGTTTTCTACGAACCGATGATCGGCCGGTTGAATATCCTGGACTCGGAAACCGGGGAAAGACGCCGCACCACCCTCCAGGATGTCTGCAATCTGGTGCGCGTGGCCGATGCGATGGAACACTACACGCTTCTTCACAGCGGGGCGATCATGCCCCACATCGAGGGAGTGCCGGATGAAGTGTCTCACGTGCACGGGTACCTTGCGAGCATCCGGAATTCCTCCAAGGTGATAAAGGGCGTGGTCCGGGGAAAGCAGAAGGCGAAAGACTGCATCCGGATGGCGGCAATCATCGCCGGCGGGGAAGAAAACCTGACGCACAGGCCCAATACATTCACCACCTGCAACGTGATCTCGCCTCTTCAGTTTGCGCCCGAGCAGACCGAAGGGCTCATCGAATACGCCAAAATGGGCCTGCCCGTGGACATCGCGTCCGAGCCGCAGTGCGGTGCGACTTCCCCGGCGACCCTGGCGGGGACCCTTGCGCAGCAGACCGCCGAGATCCTTGCCATGACGACACTCGCGCAGCTCGTAAACCCCGGCACCCCCGTCCTGATGGGAACGGTTGGGGCGGCGATGGACATGAGAAACGGCACGATATCCCTTGGCGGCGTGGAAGCGGGCCTCATCAACGTGGCGCACGCGCAGATTGCGCAATTCTACAAGATCCCGAGCCGCGGAACCGGCAGCAACACCGAGTCCAAATCGCTCGACATCCAGGCCGGGATCGAGAAGGCCATGACCCTGATGACGCCGGCGCTGGCGGGGATCAACATGATCTTCTATCCGGGCACCATGGACCATGCCCTGACGATAAGCCTGGAGAGCCTCGTGATCGACCACGAGATATGCGGGATCATCCACCGCATGCTGCAAGGCATAGCTGTGAACGACGGAAGCATCGGCCTCGACGTGATAGAAAAGGTTGGGCCGGGAGGCCATTTCCTGAACCAGTCCCACACGCTCACCCGGTTTCAGCAGGAACATTTCATCCCGGAGCTGTGCGACCGCGATTCCCACGAAACCTGGCTTGCCAACGGCCGCCCGGGAATGCTGGATACCGCTAAACAGAAGGTGAAAAAGATTCTTTCCGAACACCAGCCCGCCCCGCTCGATGCAGCGGTGGAAAAAGAACTGCTGCAAGTGGTGGCGGAGGTGGAAAAGAGGGAAGGGGCGTAAGTCCCTCCCCGGGGCGAGGAATAGAGAAGGGATGGCAGGTAATCCTGCTATCTCTTTTTCATGAGGGAGAAGACATCGCGGCTGGAAGCCGCTCCAGCAAACAACACGCGCCCCCGAAGGTCCACTGGATTTGCTCGTTCCGGTTCTGCGCGGGATTGCAGACAGAGGTTCTAGTAAAAATGCCCCTTATCTAGGCTAGTCGTCCATAGTTTTGGCATGCTACATGCTCTGACGGCGGAAGTTCTTTTCAACATTTATTGTTTCAAAAAGGCCGATGGCTTTTTCCAATTTTTCGGCAGCAGTTCTTATGGGGCCACTTTGAGTCAGCAGCCTGTTTTGCTGTACTATGCTTCCCTCCCATACAGGACCTTGACGTGACCAGTCTACATCACTTAGCCTGCTGACATAGGATTTCCAATCTTCTATGCGATAGGTGAACAGGTCGTATCCAACACATCCAAGGACATTAAGACCGGTCGCGGTCAAGCAAACCCAGCCATCTTCCCGAAGTTTCTCGACCTGTCCTTTCTCCGGGGAATGAATGTCGAGCTGAGCAATATGCTTCCATACGGGGATCGCCTCTGTGAGCGTGTTGATGAATTCTATATATGTAGTCGAGTAATTCTCGTACTGTTGCTCTTTCCCAAGCCGCTCATTGACCCTCTTCTCGAATTCGACATCTGTAGGATTGCCCCTTGTAATGAGATGTTTCAGCATCTGCCTGATCTGGTTGGCCAGAAATAAGAAGCTTGATTTTTTACTGAGCGTCTTGCTTGACGTATCCAGCCGACCTTTTAAAAGTGGGCAGTTGTTTTCGATGTCGAATACTAGTCGGTTGGCGGGATTCCGACTGTCATAGACAGAAAGCAAGCTTGGAGGTAAGGGTTTGGTTTTTGAACAATCGGCGAAATCCTGGTGAATTTGGCGAAACTCGTACTCGCAGGTAATCATAACTGCTATGCTGTCAGATAGAAGTGAGGTGTTAGAAGGTAATTGCCCGATAACATCCTTTATTGCCTGGACACGATGTTGCCCATCGGTAATGGATAGGTTCACTCCAGCTGGAATAACGAGATAACCAGCCTTGAAGGTTTGCGCGGTGCTGATAGTGTGAAGCATAACATCTTCTTGGACATTCAAGGTCAGAGGTGGAATGATGTATTTGTTATGAATGTTTTCAGACAAATACTTTGATACACTTTTCGTGTGCTTCGGGTCCAGAGGCCTGTTCATTGATAAGATGGTCGAGCTTGCTCCCTTTCCTTTTTCGGCGGAGCGGGAATAAAGCCTTGTCTGAACAAATCCGATCGGAAAGGCTCCCGATAAAAAGAGTCTGTTGCCTTGCTTAAAAGACACAACAGGGAAGGTGAAGCCCCCTGTGTTTGCAGCCTCCGAGTATGCGGCGCTGGTTGCCTGCTCGTATGTGTTATGTTGAATAATTTTGACCTTGCCAGTCTCTAGTGTTTCATTTTCCTTCATCTTTTTCTCCTTTTTCGACCTGAATCACACACTCAACACAATAGGTGGCCTGAGGCATTGCCTGTATCCTGGCTTCAGGAATGGGTTTGCCGCACTTTTTACAAATCCTTTGTCCGCAGTGCTTGGCCCGGATTGAAAAGGCATGCCTTTCGGCTTCAATAGTTACCGAAAGCTCATCACCGCCCATGAAACTGTCGTCCTCACATGTAAAAATGTATTTAAAACTGATCGGTGGATGGAACGTGAGAAATCCAATAGGGGATAATGTTGACAAGAACTTTTCCCATGTGCTGTGGAAGCAGCCATAGACAGACGGCCTGCAACTCACGAAGGTTGCATCTTCTGCCAGGGCTTGTGCAATGTTGTTGATGAAATGCGCTTTTGGGAGGACCCCATTAAAGGAAACGATCTGCGAGGCCAAAGATATTGCTCTAACCTCCAGCACGAGGCCATTAGTGTTTGCGGCCTGCAAAATAGCAGCTTCGCGTGCGTTTTTGTAATCACCATGAAAGACAGTCTGTACTGAGGATTCGAATGCTCCGATCATTTCAGCCCCTTCCGCGCTTTTATGAACGTAATAACATTACTTAATGCACGTGTCAATACCAATATTACCACGTAACACGTAGATTATTGAACGTAAACTCGGGAGATAATGAGTTCCCAATCAAGATCTAAATCGGCTCTGGACAAAGGTTTGGGGGTTGACACAGCCGGTAGGGGAAAAGAAGAAGGAACATCCGGGACCGCGTTGAATACCGAATAGTACCTGCAGTATTGCGCGTGCAGGGGGTGGCCGGAAGGCCGACCGGGAATGCTCGACGTGGCACGGCAGAAGGTGAAAAGGATTCTTTCCGAACACCAGCCCGCAGTACGCGATTCCGCAGTGGAAAAAGAACTGCTTCAGGTGATCGCGGAAGTGGAAAAGAGGGAAGGGATTTAGGGCTCCGGGAATAGTTTAGAGAAGGGTTGGCAGCAAACCCTATCCCTTTTGTTGCATGAAGAAGACATCGCGGCTGAAGCCGCTCCCATCGACATCTCGCCCCCGCCGGATTCACTCGTCCACACGCTTTCCGTGGAATTGCAAACAGAGCGTCCGTAGAGAGGTCGCTCACCGCCATCCTCGGATATCTAGTGGGAGAGGCTTATGCCCTACGGCCTGAATTGATAGGGTGGTTTTCCATGAAGCGAAGGCGATCCGGCTCTCGCTAGTGGGAGGCGAGTGGTAGCCTGTCACGCTGGTAAAGTGCGCCATCGATGAAGGACATATCGTGTTTTGCGAGCTCAAAAGCGGCTTTTTTGAGAACCAATCCCTTTGACCTGAACACTTCATGTGCTGAAAGTCCCACAGCTTCCTCGGAACCGGGTGGGCAGAACACATAAGCTTTAAATCTATACTGGGAGTACCCCGTCACCAGCCCTCGGACGGGGTATACCTCTGAAAGAGGTACAGTCGTTGTCTTGCTGATCCTTATAAGACTCTCTTTGGCTGCCCTGTCATATTTAGGCCGGTCTGGAAAATCGACAAAAATATTTTTAAGCTCTGAGCTGTTCAAAGAGGCGTGAGTAGAGATTTCTGCCTCAATTTTGCTCAACTCCTCGGGATCACTTTCAAGATTGTACATTATGTCGCCCATTGCGTCACTCTCAAATGTGATCTGAGTGAGAACGAGCGCCCGCTTCAAGAATCTGCCCTGTTTTATCTGAGCAATAATCTCATTCAGTGGCCCGTCGGTATGGCATTGGTTCAGGATATCGTACTCGTCTACCTCCAAAAAATGGACCGGGGATGAAAAGTCAAGCCCTCGGATCGTCAGCTTTTTTTCTCTGATATACTTGAAAAGCGAAATAATAGCACACAGCGAAGACCTAATTTTATGATGATGATACACGGAAGAAAACAAAATGCTCTTATTAAAGAATAGCTGCTCAAGCACTGTGCCACCTGAAAGATCGACGCTTAAGACAGTCTCATCATCGACGTTCCGAACCAGATCCATCGTTAAGAAAAGCCTCTCGACATCGACATCCGTCTTGAGCCCAGTATGGTGTCCATCACGGTGGATGTAATCGATCTTATCTACGTCAAACGGGCCATTTATAATTTGTGTTAGATACTTCAGCTCCGGATGACCTGGCTCAGGCAGCCTTCCAACGACCATCCGGCCGACTCGCTCCAGGTTAATTTCGTCCAGATTAAAGGCATTACCCGATGAGCAACGCACGATCTGCTTGAAAAACTCCTTAAATCGGGGCGAGGTGATGATGAGATATGAGAGCATTTCGTGAGGCTTGCACCCACGGAATACTTCGGGTTCTTCGTTTTGAAGATTCTCAAACAGAGCGGCAAAATCATCAAAGCTGCTGTAAATTTTTTCACTCGCATGTGAAAACGGTCCGTGACCTATGTCGTGTAACAGTGCGGCTAAACGCACTTCGGCCCAGAACGTCTCACTGACGTTACGGCCCTTTTCTTTTAACGAGCGCAGAACCTTCTCCGCATTTGTGGCACAACCCAAAGAATGTTCAAATCTTGAGTGGGTTGCACCAGGATAAGTATAAAGGGCAAGAGCAGTTTGATAAATTCCACGAAGGCGTTGGATGAATGGACTGTCGATCAGGTTGATTTCGTAATTGCGAAACACATTGAAGCCAAAAACGCTGCATCGTATGGTTTTACCATCTTTAACTTCACGAGGGGTGTAATTGCTTTTTCTCAGTGTCTCTGAAACATAGTTGTTGATCGCTGCCTTCAGGTGTTGAGCGCTAACGGGAGACACTGCAGCCCCCGACCTGTGCGGCGAACTCCTGAGCCATCTTCTGATACTCAGACAACACCGCTTCATTGTGGTCCTTTAAAATATTCGCTGTAATCCGCTCCTCAGATACTGCCTTTGTATTTAGACTCAGCCATTCGTATCGAGGGTTTTCTACTGACAAAATGTGCCATGTCCCAAGGCTGGAAAGAATGTCTTCAAGGGCACCAGAATGAGGCTCTCCACCAGCAGAATAGAAATACAAGCCGGGAAAATACTCTGGCCTTTCCTCAGCCAGTTTCTGAAACGCCCGGAAGACAGCATTGTACTGGACCTTATGGTCCGAACTCCTCAAGCACGCCAAGGCTAGCACGTTCAAGACCGACTTATGAAGAGCGAACTTTCTAGCCATGTCAACTCCCCCTTCTGGGATCAATGTGAGGGGAACTGTCCCTGGATAAACTAAGCATCAATACAATTCGGGGCATTACCATTTGGAACAAAGAACGAAAATAGAGTGCAGCGGGTCTGACGGAGAACTCAGAAGCATCTCGGTCTAACTCTAGCGGCGTAATTCGCAAAATAGCCAAAGGTTCCGACCCCCTCCAAATCAGTTCCCTTGATTTTCTGTCGCACAATACAATGTGTTTGATTTTGGGTCAAATGATTTTCAAGTGAAAAATGAGCGGCTTACCTGAGCTACTTTCACCATGGGCTCTAGGCGCTAAGGGAAAACACCTGATAGTTTTTTCGGATTAAAGACCATCTGAAAACTTGGGGTAGTTTTTCCCGGACAGGCCCTTTCGATTATCGGATACCTTGAAGTGGTTCCGAAGCGTTCGATAGCCTCAAGGGTCATTTCTCTTTTGGCCCCCCGCTTGCCCGTCGGCTCGCCGGTCCGTCGTTCGAGCCTTGCCGGTGCCTGTATAGCAACAGCGTCGCTCTGCGTCGGGCTTCACCGACACTCCCGGCCTCGATCGGTGCTACAACGGTTCAAAGCGGGCGGTGAAATGCCGTAAGACTTCGGCTGCGTAGGTCATCCGCAGTCCGCGGAGCGCCTTTCGGCGGTCTCGTATGCGCCCGAGCGTCCGGACGACATGGTCAAGGTGCGCCTGGGTGTAGACACGCCGCGGGATAGCCAGCCTGACAAGTTCGAGCTTCGGGTACACCATCTGCCCCGAAGGGTCTTTGTGGGCAAACATCACCGAACCGACCTCCACGGCGCGCACGCCTCCTTCAAGGTAGAGTTCGGCAACGAGCGCCTGGGCCGGAAAGTGTTCGCGCGGCATATGATCGAGGAACCGGCCGGCATCGATGTAGACGGCATGTCCCCCGGTCGGCTGAACTACCGGAATGTCCGAATCGATCAGCTCACTCGCCAGGTACTCGGTCTGAGCCGTGCGATAGGCCAGATAGAGAGGATCGACTCCTTCGCGCAGACCGACGGCCATTGCTTCGAGGTCACGTCCGGCGAGCCCTCTGTAGGTTGGGAACCCTTCCCGCAATATGAGCTGGTTGCAGGCTCTCGCATGGAGTTGCTCGTCATTCATGGCCAGAAAGCCGCCGATGTTGACGAGCGCATCCTTCTTGCCGCTCATGGTGGCGCCGTCCGCCAGCGAAAAGACGCGGCGCGCTATGTCGATTACCGGTGTTTCGGCATATCCGGGTTCACGGGTCTTGATAAACCATGCGTTTTCCGCGAACCTGCATGCGTCGATGAAGAAGGGTATTTCGAATTCGCGGTAAATGGCGGACACTTCGGACAGGTTTTCGAGCGAAACCGGCTGCCCCCCGCCCGCGTTGTTCGTTATGGTGATCATCCCGAAAGGTATATTCGAGGCGCCGGTATCCCGTATGAATTTTCGAAGCCTGGCGGTATCCATGTTTCCCTTGAATGGGTGCAGGCTGGTGGTGTCGTAGGCGTCCTCTATAACGAGGTTCACCGGATCCCCGCCCTGGGCTCTGATGTTTGCGTCGGTGGTGTCGAAATGCATGTTGGACGGGACACGATCGCCCGGTTTGACCAGCAGTGCGCAAAGAATGTTCTCCGCGGCCCTGCCCTGGTGGGTCGGCACGAACCTGGCGAAGCCGAAGATTTCCCTGACCGCCTCTGCAAGCCTGTAATAGGATTCCGCCCCGGCATAGGATTCGTCGCCCCGGAGCAGGGCGGCCCACTGCTCCTGGCTCATCGCTCCCGTACCGGAATCGGTTAGAAGATCGATCAGCACATCCCACGATCTGAGATTGAAAACATTGTATCCCGCCCCGGCCAGGGCCGCTTCCCGTTCGGGACGGCCGAGCAGCCTGATGGGTTCGACCATTTTGATTCTGAAAGGTTCGACAGGGTATCCGGGCATAGCTCATCCACAGTTATATTGGGCTGTTTTGTTACTCAAGTTGCTTGAAGATAATCGTCCTCCGGGAGAATGAAATGGTGATCGATGTGAAAATGAGGCACAGCGCATAATCGGACACAAATTTTCATGCCCTGCGGATTTCTTCGAGAAAAAGGCTCCCTACCTGAAAAATTCGTTTCTTATGCTCCATCCGATGCCAGGCCGAGGCAATCGTGACTGGCGACTTCCGTACCCCCTTCCAGTTTCGGATTAAAATTTCCGGGCTGTCGGATCGAACCGGCCGGATCAACTGTTCGAATGAGCTACCCGCAGGGGTCGAACCGGTGCACCAAAGGTACATATCAGGGACAGATCGGGAACATTTCCGGTACATTGGAAGTACATTAAAAGTACAGGTTGGAAAAGCTTGAATCGGCTCCGGACCTTGCTTTCAGACTCTGGAAGGAGGCTGAAAGACCTGAAAGTCGCGGGTCGGCGGTTCTTTGAAAACCGAATGGCACATCCTGATGTTCCCAGCACTCTGGTGGGAGAGGCTTCAGCCTCGATTGGAAGCTGCTGAGGTGATAATTTCGGCTCTGTGTGCCTGACGACTGGCTCTGCTAACTTTTCAGATAAAATGGCCGGGTATGATTGAAGATTATCAAAGAATTCTGTCCCTGAAATACTCAGGGTCTCTGTGGAGATGAGCTACTGCCGTTATCAGGATTTCATCCTTCTCCGTTACAAAATGAAGAGCGTAGGGAAACCCTTTCAAAAGGCAGCGTCTTGTTTGCTCACCGATTTTGGTCCATGCTCCCGGCATGAGTTTTATTCTGTCGATTGCCCATTTACTTCCTGGAAAAAACGAAAGCCCAAGCCCGGAAGCTGGTGGTCGTAATACCGGATGGCTTCATCCAATTCCAAGCCGGCGGGGGAGAGGAAACGCACTCTCAACGTTCATACCTTTTTTTGATTTCTTCCCAATCTAACGCATCGATCTCACCTCGCTTATAAGCCTCGTACCGAGCCTCAGATTCTGCAATCCAGTTCTGCTCGATGTCATGATCCGGCTTGTCAAGACTGTTTAAGATTGCTTCAACCAGTCGAATCCGTTCAACAGGTTCAAGCTCAATGGCTTTTTTGGCCAACTGACTTACTGATTCCATCTAGTTCTCTCCTCCAGTTTTTTCGGGTACAGTTTTGGCAGCACTGTCTTCAATCTGTCAGCACGAAGCCCGGGCATCTCACCTGTTCCCGCTGCAGGGCCTGTTTTCAAGATGCCGGTTAGGCCATTCTATCACAAGAACTCCTTCCAGTTCTCTTTAAAGACCTAAGTCATTCACGAGTTTCCAGTCAAGGCCGATAACTCCAAACCACCACTGCACCGCCCCGTTCACTGCCGTCTTGCGTATGTTATACAATTTGCCGATCTCTCAAGAAACGACGAAACCGGCAGAAATATAGGCAAGCATTAGGGTAAGATCCGCGAGGATAAAAGAGAAGAGACCGGCAAAAATGTGAACCGGGAATGCCATCGGTAAACTACGCCGTAGCAGGAGTTATGCCTGCAGCAGGCGGCGCTGGAGCAGCGCCTGCATATCCCGACGCCCGTCGGCGATTACGAAAACATATACGTTCTCGGCGATGACCCTGTAGATGATGCGATAAGGCTTGAAAAAGATCTCGCGATATTCCCGAAGGCCTATGGCCCGCAATTCTTTCGGGCAGGTTCCGCGCCGGGGGTTTTCGGACAGGCCGGCGAAGGCCTTTTCAAGCTGTTCGAGGACGTGGTCCGCCTTACCCGGCGCATCGTGCAACGCAATATAGTCGTATAAATCTTCCAGGTCGCGGGCCGCATCGTCCGTCAGGAATACCGCGAACGGCATCAGCGGGCCTTTCCGCGCTCACGGAGCTTTTTGACGGCATCGGCGGATGCTTGAACTTTCCCTTCTTCGACCTGGCGAGTTCCGAGCGCCAGGATCTTCAACAGCGCCATGGTTTCCTGCGTTTGCTCGTAGCTTTCGATATCCTGCATGACCACCTTGGCTTCGCCGTTCTGGGTTATGATCAGGGGCTCCCCCTTCTCGCCCAGGCTGCGCACGATCTCCGCGGCATGCGATTTGAGATAGCTGATCGGTTTGATCCGGCTGGACAGTTTCATGATCCACCTCCCTCAGGGTATGACCAAATATAGTCCTTAAACGGGTCACAATCAATCAAGAATGCAAATCAGATGGCGATACGCTTTGGCGACTTGCGCAAGAACAGTCGGGGTTTACAATGTCACCCGAAGCTTTCAATAAAGCGCGAACGCAAATTGTACACGCTTGACGCGGCTGCCGCTGCTCTGGGGCTAAGCCGCCGCATGGCGGCCTATTATGAGCAAGGCACAAAACCTGTTCCACGTGTCGTTGCGCTCGCTACACACGCGCTTGATTGATCAAGATTTGACAAAAAGAATTACACGGATCGAGTCGGGCAAACAAGTGGTGAATAGGATGCCTCTTTTAGCTTTGAAGCTCTTTTCAGGCATCAAAATCGCTGCTGTAAGAGGATTAAATTGTTATCATGCAGCCCCAACCGCACGCCGCTTGTCCACCTATGAGTCGGCTGCCTTGCCGACAGGCATGGTAAAGCAGAAAGTCATGCCGCGTTCGGAATTGCGAATCGCCCAGAGCCGCCCGCCGTGGGCTTCGATAATGGACCGGCTGATGGGGAGCCCCATGCCGAGCCCCTCGGGTTTCGTAGTAAAAAAAGACTCGAAAACACGCCCCAAAGATTCCGTGTCCATGCCGGGGCCGTTATCGCTAACCTTCACCAGAAGAGTTTTCTCATCCTCTCTCGCAGTGCAGACGGTTATCCTGCGCTCTTCCCTTTCATGTCTCGCCAATGCATCGAAACTGTTCAGAATGAGGTTAAGGAGCACCTGCTGCAGCTGGATTCCGTTGCCGATCACCCGGGGCAGTCCGGAGGCCAGGTCGGCGCCGATTGTAATTCTCTTCTTGACGGCTTCGGTGGCTATCAGTTTGATCGAGTCCTGAACAACGGCGTTGATGTCGATTGCGGTTTGGTCCGAACCCTGTTTTCTAAGCAGGGACCGCATGTTCTCGATAACCCCGCGTGCGCGCAGATCATCGTCGATTATGTCGTCCAGCGCAGCTCCGACTTCCTCCAGGTCGGGAGGTTCCGCGGAGAGTAATCGTTTTGCGGCCTGAGCGTTGGTCAGAACGCCGGTAAGCGGCTGCCTCAACTCATGCGCCATGGATGAAGCAAGCTCGGCCAGGATCGCCACACGATCGACGTGCGCCAGTTCGTCCCGGCGATTTTTGAGTTCCTCATGCACCTTCATAAGCTCGGCTGTGCGTTCCTGCACCCGCTGTTCGAGTTCGTCACGGGATTTGCGAAGCTCTCCTTCGATGAGCTTCCGCTCGGTGAGGTCAAGAGCGAAGGCAACCACCTGCTCGGAATCACCCGGAAGGAGGCATGCTCCCAGGAGGACCGGCACCCGCGTTCCATCCCGCCTCATATACTCCTGCTCGAGGGGTGGACAGACCCCGTCCCGCCTCAGGTATTCAAGTACTTGTTCGTCCATGTGCTTCCAATCGGATGGAATGGCACTGTCCCAGCGCACCGTTCCGGCTTTGAGCTCCTCTCTCGAAAAGCCCAGCAGCTTCAGATAGTGCTCATTTGCATCGATGATTTGCCCTCCCATGTGGCAATACGCTATCGGAACGACGTTTGTCTCGAATATGCTCCGGAACTTGGCCTCGCTCTGTTTCAGGTCGCGAAAGAGCAGATTGCACGGAGCGACGAGGCTCGTCTCGATAATGGCCTTGTAGACGAGGTAGAAGGAGACGATCTTCAGGAAATGCCCGATCATGTTCGAGGGGCCATAGACACTCAGGTATGTGGTGAAGGCAAGCCCTTGGGCAATGGCCGTGGCGATAGAGGCAAGGAGAAGGATCAGAACTTTTCGGTCGAAGTTCTTTGATTTCCAGATCAAACAGAATATGGCGGCAAGAAGGATGAGGCAGATCAGGTATTCGCTGTAGATCTTAAAGGGAGTGAGACCCACTCCCTCTACGAAGCAGTCGGGGAATATCTTCCAGTAGAAAATGGATGAGAGGAGAAGGCCTGTAGCAACGCTGTATGCAAGAAAGACCCGGCGGTGAGAGAGCTTCCTGCCCAGGAAGACCGTCGCCGCCAGAAGAGAGAAGGCCTCCATATACCGGGCTGCAACCCAGAGCTGGGTGGGAAGGTTTGCACCAACCCCTTCAAAGACCCCCATCCCTTTGTAGGAGAGGGTGTGCAGAAAGTCTATGCCTCCGACAAAGAGGTAGGCTATGCCGATAAAGAGCAGATAGTGATTTTGGAGCAGTCTTCTGGAATTCCAGGCTATCATGAAGATGCCGCAGGAGATGACGATGCTGAAACCTTCTGCCAGGCTGTGAAAGAGGATGTAGCTGTAGAAACTTGTCAGGTATATGCCGAACAGTGCTGCAATCAAAGGAGCAGCGCTCAGGATGTAGTGCATGAATTATCCTTGGTCAATGCGGGTAGCAGAGCGTTCGATGCCGTCTGCTGTGACTTGCTGCAACCTGGATTGGCTTGCGGGCAGGTCCATACTAAAAAATGAGCCCTTACCCGGTGAACTCCCGGCCTTCCGTGACGCTGCTCGACGATTCTCCTGCAGATGGCAAGGCCATACCCTTTCCCTTCAATTGGCCGCACCTTCCAGGCAGTCCATTTAAGGGTATGAGTCAGGACGAGCTATGGGTCACAAGAACAAAACCTGCCCTTCCGTGATTTCCGACTTCTTGAGATAGAACAGATTGCCTGCCGTTTGCCCCAAAAGCCCAATGCCAGTCGTTTTTTGTAGTGATGTCCTTTATATCACTTGTGGATATGGTTTCAAAGAGCGGGATCGACACAGCGGACGCGTCCAATGGAATGTCGTATTTCGTGGCAATCATCTTCTCTCGGAATGGCGATGGCATCCAATGTGCTCAGGTCTCAGAAACTCGTCTCTTCTATGGCGTACCGGTCTCTTTTCCCGACTCACAAGCTTCATTCTCCTAAGCCCGAATGGGGCAATCTGCCGAATTTTGTGAAAGAGGTCTCATTCATGGCTGGTTTCCATTCCCCAAGAAGGGGAATGGAAAAAGGACCCGATGCAGCGAATCTTCGAGAAGGCAACTGTACCCGAACCGGAAAAAGGGGACATCCCTTCATTGAGCAAGCCTTCCCACACTGCACTTTCAGGGATAAAGCATCCCAAGTTGCCCGATTGTTCCTGGATCTTTATTCGGGGTACAGTCAAAAACATAAAGGAAGCAGCTAGAGAAGAGGCATTCTCGAAATCGGATTATGCCGTCCGGCTTCGGGAGCTTAAACCTGGTGACGATAATCGGCAGGGTAAAGTAAGCTGGATTGAAATGGCAGTAGAAGTCCTGGTCAAAGATGAAATGCTGAAGATCGGCGGGTAGGATCTTATCCTCCGAATGTGTTTCTTCACAAATGAAGCACCTCGAACGGGTTTGCTGCTTTTTGAGTCTATGATTCAAAAAGAAGATAAAGATATGTCCGTGTCTCCTTCGATCCCCCGGCTTCGCAGCCTGTTCCATCGATTACCCTGTAAAATGAGATGCCCGGTGGAGGTGAGGGCGATGTAGCGCAGGGACAGCAACCGCTCCATTGAGGCATCCCCGATCCGAGTCTCGTTGACGATCAAAATGTGCGCATCCCGGCAGCGTTCGATGAGTAGGCTTATAAGTCGTATAGCGATATTATGCTTATCGACCGGCTTGCATCAACTCATATCCAATCGACTCAATGGGCCAAAACGGCCGATGCCGGCTGCCCGATAATTATCCGCACAAAAGATATCACTACGTGAAAAGCGCATCCGTCATGCTTGCCGCAATGCCCGATGCAGGCGGCTTCGGAAAACGATTGAAACCGGCTCGTTATCATCCGCTATCGGACTCACAGCATCGGGGGAGCAAGCCGATTGCCGATACGGTCTGATCCTGTCGCATCCGGTGCGGTTCCAGTGCAGTATCGGTGCAATTCCGGTGCAATAAAAGTGCAGAATAAGAACACTCGAATCGGCTCAGGGCAAAGGTTTTCCGGGTACGCTCCGGCAGAAAAAAGAAGGAACACCCGGAGCCGGGCGATCTTTGAAAACCGAATAGCGCCTCCTGGGGACTTGAGATCTGTACAGCTTCAAGTGACTGGATTCATTAAATTGTTAAATTGAATATTGAGGGAAGTTTTATGCATGCGGACGGCAGCACATGAGTGATCTCAGGCTTTCAGAAAATGCCATGCGGGTCCTCGAGGCCCGGTATCTCAGGCGTGATAGACAGGGGAGAATAATCGAATCCCCCGAACAGATGTTCGAACGTGTCGCCAAGGCTGTTGCCTATGCTGAACTGCTGGAAGGGAATGCGCGCCAGGCTGCACTTTGGGAGGATGAGTTTTACAAGATCCTGACCGCCTTAGACTTCCTGCCCAACAGCCCCACTCTTATGAACGCGGGCGCCACACTCGGACAATTGAGCGCCTGTTTCGTACTGCCGGTTCCGGACAGCATGGAAGGAATCTTCGAGGCAGTCAAACAAATGGCCTTGATTCAGCGCACCGGCGGAGGCACCGGGTTTTCATTTTCAAGTCTTCGACCCAAGGGTGAAATAATCGCTTCCACCGGCGGCACTGCCTCCGGTCCGGTCTCATTCATGAAAATATTCGATTGTGCAACCGAACACATCAAGCAGGGCGGCAAGCGAAGGGGCGCAAATATGGGCATCCTCCGCGTGGACCACCCGGACATCATGGAATTTATAAAAGCCAAGCTCGATGGCGTGAGTCTTCAAAATTTCAATATTTCGGTGGGGGTGACCCACAATTTCATGGAGGCTGCCCGCAATAACGAGGCTTACGACCTGATCAACCCGAGAAGTGGCGGGAAGGCGGGGAGTTTATCCGCCAGGGACGTGTTCAAGACCCTGGTTTATGCAGCATGGACCACGGGGGATCCCGGGCTTATTTTCCTCGACTCCGTCAATCGTGCAAATCCGACCCCGCACCTGGGCAACATCGAAGCCACGAACCCCTGCGGCGAAGTTCCGCTTCTCCCTTATGAATCATGCAACCTGGGTTCGATCAATCTGGCCCATATGCTGCTCGATCAGAAAAACATCGATTGGGAGAAACTGCGTGCCCTGGTTCCCAAAGCGGTACGCTTTCTCGATGATGTAATAACCGTGAGCAATTATCCATTGCCCGAAATCGAGAAAATGAGCCGTGGGAACAGGAAAATCGGACTGGGAGTCATGGGATTTGCCGATATGCTCATAAAGCTTGGCGTACCATATGAC
>JAEZXS010000234.1 GCA_023442755.1 Pseudomonadota bacterium
CTTCAGGCGTCTCGATCGGGCATATGCGGCCATAGTGCGTCGGATGGACGTCGCGGACTTCGAAACCCGCGCGCTCCCGTGTAAGACCTCCAGGACCGAGGGCGCTCAGACGCCGCTTGTGCGTGATTTCGGAAAGCGGGTTCGTCTGATCCATGAACTGGGAGAGCTGGCTCGTCCCGAAGAATTCCTTGACGACGGCCGACACCGGCTTGGCGTTGATCAGGTCGTGGGGCATGAGCGCCTCCACTTCCTGCAGCGTCATTCTCTCCTTGATGGCCCGCTCCATGCGGACGAGGCCGATCCGGTACTGGTTTTCGAGCAGTTCGCCCACGGCGCGCACACGACGGTTGCCGAGGTTGTCGATGTCGTCGACCGGGCCCTGAGAGTCTTTCAACTTGATGAGTTGGCGCACCGAAGTCAGGATGTCGTCCTTGCGCAGCGTCCTGTAGTCGAGAGGGACATCGAGCCCAAGCTGGAGGTTGAGCTTCAGACGGCCGACTTCGGACAGATCGTAGTGATCCGGGTTAAAAAAGAGGTTGTTGAAAAACTCGTTTGCGACTTCGAGAGTCGGCGGATTGCTCGGGCGAAGCCGGCGGTAGATTTCGATCAGGGCATCGTCCCGCGTGTTGACCTTGTCCATCAGCAGCGTGTTTCTGAAGGAGGGGCTGATGTCGGGACCTTCGAGGTGAAGCAGTTCGATTTCCTCTATGCCGCGCTCCCGCAGTTCAGTGAGCAGATCGTCGCCAAGGGTATCGTTGCACTCGGCGATGATTTCACCCGTGCTATAGTCGATCACGTCCTGGGCAAGGACCTGGCCGACGAGTTCTGTGGCCTTCACGGGCAGACGGCGGATTCCGAGTTCCTGAAGTCTTCTGAGAGCCTGTTTGCCGAGTTTCCTGTTTTTCTTGATCAGCACCTCACCGGTTTCCGGATGGAGGATGTCATCGGAGGCGCGGCTGCCGAGCAGAATATCGGGGTTGAGTTCCTTCTCCGAGACCTTATCCGGAGAGAGGTAGACCTTCTCGCTGGGATAGAAATAGTTCAGGAGTTCTTCTGTGGTGTAGCCCAGGCCTTTGAGAAGGACCGTAACCGGGAACTTTCTCCGCCTGTCGATTCGGATATAGAGAATGTCTTTCGGGTCGAACTCCAGATCGAGCCAGGAACCGCGCAACGGGATGATGCGGGCGGAATAGAGTATCTTGCCGCTCGAATGTGTCTTCCCGCGATCGTGATCGAAGAAGATACCGGGGGAGCGGTGGAGCTGGCTCACGATGACGCGCTCTGTGCCGTTTATGATAAAGGTCCCGTTATCCGTCATTAACGGAAGGGTGCCGAAATAGATTTCCTGTTCTTTGATATCGCGAATGGAGCGGGTGTTTGCTTCCTTGTCCACATCATAGACGACAAGACGCACTACTATTTTCACGGGGGCTTCATAGGTCATGCCCCGCGCAAGGCATTCGTCGACCTCATATTTTACTTCGCCGAAACTGAACTGCACGAATTCCAGGGAAGCGGTCCCGCTGAAATCTTCAATCGGGAAGACGGACTTGAAAACTTCCTGGAGGCCCCTTTCCACCCTGGCTTCGGGCGGCACATCCTTTTGCAGAAAAAGGTCGTAGCTCTCCTTCTGCATCTGGATGAGATTGGGTATTTCAACTATCTTTCGGATTTTCCCGAAATTTTTACGAACCCTGTATTCATGGGTAAGTGCAGTGGGCATATTCTCTCCTGCAAATAAAATTGTGATGAATGAAACAGCAGGCCGGATTTGTTTTCCTGCAAACGAGTCCCAATCATCACTTTCCGCTGGTATGCCGCAAAAAATCGAAAATCGGAAATCGGCCGGTCGAACCAGCACAGGCAGCCGATTTCCGATGTTATTGCAAGAATGGGGTGTTTACTTGATTTCTACAGTTGCACCAGCTTCCGTAAGCTGCTTGGCGATTGCTTCCGCCTCGGCTTTGGGGATGCCTTCCTTTACGGTTCCGGGGACTTTCTCCACCAGGTCTTTGGCTTCCTTAAGTCCGAGGTTGGTAATGGCGCGTACTTCTTTGATCACGTTTATCTTCTTGTCTCCGACACCGGTGATGACAACGGAGAACTCGGTTTGTTCCTCGGCCGGAGCGGCTTCAGCGCCACCCGCGCCGGGTGCAGCTGCGATGGCTACGGGAGCGGCAGCGCTCACGCCGAAACGCTCTTCGAGTTCTTTTACCAGCTCGCTCAGTTCGAGAACGGTCATTCCTTCAATGAATTTGACAACTTCTTCTTTCGTAACGGCCATGAAATAATCCTCCACAAGTCTCTAAGCGGCTTGTTCTTCTCTTTGGCGCTGGATAGCGGCCAGCACACCTACAAAAGCTCTTGGAACTCCACTGAGAACGGTGACGAAACTGGTGGGTACGGCATTGAGCGTTCCCAGAAGCTTTGCCAGCAGTTCTTCCCTGGGCGGCAGTTCAGCCAAAGCGGAAATCTGATCCGGGTTGAGCAGACGATTGCCAAGCGAACCGGCCTTGACCGTCAATTTTTCATTAGTTTTCATGAATTTCTTGATGATCTTGGCCGGGATTGCCGGGTCGCCGTACGCGATGGCAACGGCGCAGGTGCCCTTGAGCAAAGGCTCGAGCACCGCGGCGTCCGTCCCCTGTCCCGCGAGTCGCATCAGGGTATTCTTGATAACCTGAAATTCGACTTTTTCCGCAGCCAGGGAATCGCGCAATGTGGTGACTTCGGCTACCGTCAGTCCCTTGTAATCGGTCAGAATGGCCGCGCTGGCACGCCCCAGTTTGTCATGCAGCTCCGCGACAACCTGTCCTTTTTTGGATCGCTCCAAAGTGAGTCTTGCCTCCTTTCGCTCTGCCGGTGTGCTTTCTACCGATCCCCCGTTCCCGCCAAAGGAAGCGAAGGATTTCATATCATGAGTCCGTATGCCTGCTCTCAGGCATCTAGGCAGGTTTCCCGAACCAGGGAAATTAAACACCCGCTGCGTACCTGCGGTCTCTGATGACTGAAAACACCAAACGGCAGGTAATTTGTTGGTGCCAACATTAGGCCAAGGGCCTAAGCCATTATAGCCTTCACCGCCAGCGGATCGACCTGGATGCCGGGGCCCATCGTCGTGGAAATGGCAATCCCCTTGAGATAGGTGCCCTTGGCGGCAACCGGTTTGATCCGGATGAGAGTGTCCATAAAAGCCGAGATATTCTGGAGCAGCTTTTCCTCTCCAAAAGAAACCTTGCCCATGGGTGCATGGACGATTCCGGTCTTCTCGACACGGAAATCGACCTTACCGGCCTTGATCTCTTTTACGACCTTTCCGAGATCGAAGGTAACGGTTCCGAGTTTTGCGTTGGGCATCAGACCGCGGGGACCGAGAACCTTACCGATCTTACCGACCGAGCCCATCATGTCGGGAGTGGCTACGGTCTTGTCGAATTCGAGCCATCCCTCGCGGATCTTTTCAATCATATCGTCGCCGCCGGCATAGTCCGCACCGGCGTCAAGGGCTTCCTTAACTTTCTCTCCCTTGGCAAAAACCAATACCCGTACAGGTTTACCCAGACCGTTAGGCAGAACGACCGTGCCACGGACCATCTGGTCTGCGTGGCGGGGGTCAACGCCCAAGCGAACAGCGATATCGAGCGTTTCGTCGAATTTCACGTAGGACGATCCGGCCGCCATCTGGACAGCTTCCTGGAAGGTATAACGTTTTGCAGGGTCGACTTTAGCGCGCGCGGCAGAATATTTTTTTCCATGCTTTGCCATTTTAACTCTCCAGAAACTCCCTTCCTCGTGATTATTCTATCTCTATTCCCATGCTTCGGGCTGTGCCGGAGATAGTAGCAACGGCGGCTTGCAGATCGCGCGCATTGAGGTCGGGCATTTTGAGCTTCGCAATTTCCTCGACCTGCGCTTTGCTGACCTTAGCCACCTTATTGCGGTTCGGTTCACTCGATCCCTTGGCTATCTGTGCGGCCTTTTTCAGAAGAATCGCGGCCGGAGGAGTCTTGGTGATGAACGTAAACGAGCGGTCGGAGTAAACGGTGATCACCACCGGGATAATCATTCCCTCCTGCCCCTGGGTTTTTGCATTGAACTGCTTGCAAAACTCCATGATGTTCACCCCGTGCTGACCAAGGGCGGGGCCGATGGGAGGAGACGGATTCGCCTGTCCGGCCGAAACCTGTAGTTTGATGTTGGTGACAACTTTTTTTGCCATTCTCGAAAATACTCCTTAGCAATGCGGCCTAGCGCTAGGTGCGGTTGACCTGAACGAAATCGAGTTCCACCGGAGTAGACCGGCCGAATATGCTTACAAGAACCCTGACTTTGCCCTTGTCGGGGATCACTTCATCGATAGTGCCGTTAAAGTTGGCAAACGGCCCGTCAATGACGCGGACCTCGTCTCCCTTCTCGAATTTGAATTTCGGTCGGGGCTTCTGCGCCCCTTCCTGCATCTGGGTGTTTATGGCTTCCGCCTCGGCATCCGAAAGGGGAATAGGCTTTTCCTGGCTGCCGATGAAGCCCGTCACCTTGGGGGTGTGACGGACGAGGTGCCAGGTATCGTCATTGAGTTCCATCTGGACAAGGATATAGCCGGGATAGAACTTTCTCGATGACGCCTTCCTCTGGCCCTTTACGAGTTCGATCACCTTCTCGGTCGGGACCAGCACCTGGCCGAAATAGTCGGTCTTGCCCTCGGCCTTGACCCGTTCTTCGAGAGCCGATTTCACTCGGTGTTCGAACCCCGAGTAAGTATGAACGATGTACCATTTCAAATTAGCCACAAAACAACCCCTGCCCCCCGTGATTAAGGCGGAGGACCTGTCAGCCGATGAGCAAGCGGATCAGCCGACTTAAGAAAATATCGACAATTCCGAGAAAAACCGCCGAAAGGCCGACGATGACCAGCACAACTGCGGTCGAACCAAGGGTTTCCTTACGGGAAGGCCAGACAACCTTGCGTAGTTCGTAGACAACCTCACGAAGGTACTGGCGAGCGGTTTCGACCCATGCCAACCGGCTTTCAGCGGTCTTTTTGACAGGCTTTTTCGCCGGTTCGGCTTTCCTGGGCTTGGCCGACTTCAGGCTTGCCGACTTGGGAG
>JAEZXS010000257.1 GCA_023442755.1 Pseudomonadota bacterium
CTTCCCACCAGTCGGTGATTTTGGGGGTCCCGCATGCGGCCGCCTCGAAGAGGCGCACGCTGGGGGAAAAACCGGCTCGGGTCATGTCCGCCCTGGTGAGATTCAGGGTAAAGGACTGCGCGTTGTAAAAGCCTCTGTGATCGCGTGGAGCAATGTGGTCGACGCGTTCGATATTTTCGGGCCAGTCGATTGCATCCGGGTAAAGAGGACCCGCCACGACAAACCTGCCCGCCTGCCAACGGCGCGCTGGCTCGATCATGAGCTTGTCGAGCAGCGGCTGACGGTCACGGCTGTATGTCCCGATATATCCCAGTTCCCACTTCTTCTCGATTTTTTCCGGGAAATATAAGTCCGGGTCCACCGAACAGTGGAGCGCGACGGCCGCCCTTGCGCCGTACCTGCGTTCGAGCATCTCCAGGACGGGGCCTCCCGTGAAGGAGAAGTACATGTCGTAACAGGGGATCAGGTCGGGGCTGAGGTATTCCCAGTCGCCCGAGCGCAGCTTGGCGATGGTGACCGGAGTATCTATGTCGTAGAAAGCGGTGGCGCCGCGTGCGAATTTGGTAATCCATCTGCCGACGGCAGCGCCTTCGGGAACGTAGGACCCGACGATGACGAGATCCGCATCCCTGATTTCCACTTGAAACCGGATCATCAGTTCGTCGAGTGAGGAATACAGTTCCACCCGCACGAAAGGAATGGTCGACATGTCGCGATTGGCCGCATACCAGGGCATGTCGCGCTCGAGGAAGAGCACGTTGTGACCGCGGGCGGCGAGATGGCGCACCAGGCCTTGGTATGTGGTTGCGTGGCCGTTGCCCCACGATGAGGTGATGGACAAACCTATTATGACAATGTTCAGGGGCCAGGAATTCATCGATTCTATTCCTCGAAATCGCGGAAGCGGCAGTCTGCCGGCAAAACGGAAAGCCCTCTAGACCGCGGTTCCATTAAACAGAGCCTTTTCAAAGAGTTCAGCCCGATGGGCGTAGGTATGCCCGGAGAGGATCCGCTTCCTGGCCGCTTCTCCAATTGAGCGGGCCCGTTCGGGGGTGAGCGAAGCCATATGGGCGGCAACTTCCGCACCGCTGCCTGCCGGAAGCACCTCCTTGCCCGGTTCGAGAAACATTTCCACGCCCTCCCAGGCATCGGTGATGATGCAGGAACCGGCCCCTGCCGCCTCGAACACCCGCGTGGGGGGAGAAAAGCCGTACCGAGCCATGCTTTCGCGGTTGATATTGAGGACAGCCAGGGAAGATGAGTTGAACGCATTGTGGTCGGCGGTGTACACATGGCCGACGTATTTCACGTTCCGGGGCATGGACTTCTCGCTCCATCCGTTTCCGCCGAGAAGGAACCGGTATCCGGAAAGGGTCACGGCGGGTTTGAGGAAGAATTCCTCAACGCGTTCTTCCCGGTCGGGAAGCCTGTTGCCCAGAAAACCGAGGTGACACTTGAACCTGGCATCCGGCGAGACGGGGTAGTGAGTCGATGCATCCAGGGCATTGTAAATGGGGATGCACTCTTTTGCGCCGAGTTGCAGGTACTCCTGAACGACGGGGTTCCCTCCCCCGTAGGTGAAAATGAAATCGTAGCGCGGAACCAGGCGGCGGAACGGGTCTGCCGGGTTGGAACGCACCCGTTCCAGCGTGGCGGGGGCGTCCACATCCCAGAATGCAACCAGCCTACGCCCGCCGTGCAGGGAAAGCATTTCGGATTCCAGGAAAGCATCGAACACGCCGACCCCACTGGCCTTTATGACCAAGTCGCAGGATTTTGCCATGCAGAGGGCATCATAGGCGAACTTTTCGTTCAATGCCGAGTAGACGATGACCTGGGCCCATGGCGGGTCGGATATGTCCCTGTGCTGCTGCCGATCGTATGCGTCGGGTTCGAAAAAGGTGATTTTGTGGCCCTTTTCGTGCAGCGCCCTGATGATTCCCCGGTAATATGTCGCTGCCCCATTCCAGTATGCGGATACGAGACTCGATCCGAAAAACGCGATGTTCAAGCGACGAGACATAACGTCCTCTGTCTGAAGTTATCTGCCAGGCTCAGATCGAGTTGCAGATCGTGAGCAGCTCGTCCACCCTGTGTCCGCAGGTATGCCTTGAAAGAACGGTGCGCAAACCGCGGGAAGAGACCTCCGCAGCCATATCGGGATCGCCGAGCAGCATGCGCAGGTGACTCACCATTTCGTCGCCGTCGCGCGCAACGAGATAATCCTTCCCCGGCGTGAACAGGCCTTCCGTGTCTTCCCATGGGGAACAGACCAGGGGAATTCCGCAGGCAAGCGCTTCGAAGGGGCGAATGGTGGGAATCCCCGGAAGCAGTTTGACGTACGGTCTTCGGGGAATATGCACGGTGACGCGGGATAGAGCGAAAATCTCCGGCACCATATAATTGGGAATCCACCCGGAAAAGTCGATCCCCGCCGCACGGAAAGCCGCAACACCCTTTCCGGGATAGCGGACTCCGAATGCGCACCCTCGAAGCCGCAGTCTCCTTGTCGGTTCGATCAGAAATTCATGCAGTTCGCGCGTGCGCTCCTCATCCCCCCAATTGCCTACCCAGACGATGTCGTTTTCGGGCGCGCCCGCTGCAACGGGATGGAATGTACGTACGTCTGCGGCCTCATGCCAGACCCAGACCCTCCCGGCCCAACCCCTGTCCAGGTACCTCTTCCTGATCACGCTTCCGTAGGCCAGCACGCCGTCATACTTTTCCAGCCCTATGGAGCCGAAAAGGTCTCCTTCCGTAAGCGAGCGGTGATGGGTATCGTGGAACAGCAGGCGGTATCCGCGGTTGTGTCCGTGGTGCTCGCCTATGCGAGCGATCAGTTCGGGGTCGTTCCACTCGTGAACCAGGACAAGATCCGCGTCCTGCATGATCGCGTCGAGATCGAGCGCTTTCAGGTTGTAGGTCGTACTGCGCAGAAGGGGAAATCGTGCTTCGAAATCCTCAACCGGCCGATGTCCGTAGAGGGAAACAAGGTTGGAGAGGCTCCAACCGTTTTCCGGTTCGTAGACTGCGATATCATGCCCCCGTGCGATCAGTTCAGAGGCCATCCCTCGAAGGAAGTGTGCATTCCCGTGATTCCAGTCTGATATAAGTGAGTGATAAAACATGATAATTCTCAAACTTCAGCTCCGATGCGCAACGGGTTGATTGAATCGACGCAGTGCATTCCGGTTGGGACCGTTCCGAGTGGGCCTCTGGTCGGAGATATTCCTGTAAACCTCGAGATAGCCATCCCGCATACGTTCGAGTGAGTAATGCAACCCCCGCGACAGGGCCGATGCGGAGAGCCGCGCACGCTCGTCTTTACTGTTTATAAGGCCGGTGAGTGCATTCCGGAGGTCACGGGGGCTGTCGGGAGGTACGAATACCGCTGCGCCTTCCCACAATTCGCGCAGGCTCGGGATGTCTCCCAGCACCAGTGCGCAGCCGCACTGGGCAGCCTCCAATACCGTGAGGCCGAAGGGTTCATACAGGGCCGGGAGTGCATAGATGGATGCCCTCCTGTACCAGCGGACCATGCCGTTCCGGTCGAGTGTGCCCAGCGGAAGAATGTTTTTGAGCCGAATTCTGTTCTTCATGCCGGGGGCGGTAACGTTGCCGGCCGAGTAGACCGGCCAGGCAAGCTCCCCGGCAATCGACTCCAGCACGCTGATGTTCTTTGCTTCGTCCCAGATTCTCCCGGCAGTAAAAATAAAGTTTTCCTTGGTGATGTCGAATGCCCTTGCGGGGAGTTCCCGGCCGTTGTACACGACGCCCTGCCTGAGAAACGGACCGTAAAGCGCAACCAGCCGGGACAGCATTGCCGCTGTCGGGGCAATGACCATATCCGCGCTGCGCAATCCGGCGGTTACTGCTTCCCGGTATTTTTCGAGCCCGGCGAATGCCGGCTCCCCTCGTACCGCATGCCACCAGGAAAGGACGCAGGAGTGTCCTACAATCAGGACGGGTGCGCTCCAGCCCAGGCTGCCGTGGACGAACCCGTTCAAGTGAATCAGGTCCGGGGCAAAATCCTGCTCGATATCCAGTAGCCAGTAACCCGCTCTTTGGACATCCTGCCAGGGATTTTCCATCCATTCGAGCCTGTAGCCGCTCTCGAAAAGCCGGACATTCCCGAGGCGCGCAGCCTGCCTGCGCTGGTCAGGCGAAAGGGGGACCCCCATCACGGCCAGTGCAATTTCTATCTTCTTTTCCCGAAGCGCTCTGGCCAGGTCCAGCACATAGGTCCAGACCCCGCCTACGGCGTCCGCAGTCATGAGAATGCGCCGGAGATTGAGGCTGAAATTCATGGCACCGACTCCAGGGTGCAAAGCGGGAGCGGCTGCTGTTCCTGAATGTCGCTGAATTCCGAATGGGCGTTCAGGTAAAATTCATGAGCGCGTTCCCACGCATAGTCGTCCGGATCGCCCCATTTCGACCTGTAGATGGGAGAACCGGGGTAGGGGAAGACCGGCACGGGCTTGTTCGCCCAGACTCCGCATGCGAACAGTCCCGCCCGCCACAGTTCGATCTTGTCCGTCCCGTCGGATTCGGAGGCGATCAGGTTCGCCTGCACGAACGGGATGTGTGCTTTTGCGAACACGAGCAAGTCCGCCATTTCGGAGAGGGTTAGAGAAGAATGCTTGGCCCATTGCGCCCGTCCTTCGGGGGTGACGCTCTCAATCCCGGCCTCGATGGAGGCACACCCTGCCGCGCCTGCCAGCCGCAGCGCGTTGTGGTCCCAGAGGTCGATCCGGGTCTGGATCCCGAACTTGAGTTTGTAAGGAATGAGTGCGGACAGGAGTTGGCGGTCGGGAAGGAAAATCTCGTCGATGAAATATATGTATTCCACTCCCTGTTCGAGCAGACCCTCTATCTCCTCCAGCACCACATCCATGGGTCGTTTTCTGTACTTGTTGCGGAAATTCTCCTTCGCACAGAACGTGCACCGGAACGGGCATCCCCGGGAGCCCTCCACTTCGGCTCCGGGACCGTTGGGCAGGGAATCGAAACGGTGATGCTGGTGACGATGCCCTCTAATGAAAGAAGAGGGCCATTTCAGGGCAGGCAGCTCGCTCAACGCGCAGAAGTTCGGTTCACCGGCATGGAAGGTCCCGCCGCAATTTCCGGAGAAGGAGGGGATGCGCATCCATTCGGATTGAGGGATTTGGGCAAGGAGGGGCAGGACGGTTTCGAACTCGCCGCGGATTGCAAAGTCGATATCGAGTTTCTTCAGCGTCGCTGCAGGCGTTGTCGAGGGGTGGGGCCCCACCGCTCCGAGTATACCTGCGTGTTTTCTCAATGCACGAACGCACTTGAGAGGCGCACGCAGCTCCGGGGGAGGACAGCGCCAGAAAAGATAGCTGGGAGCGGTTGCCAGGATGGTGATATCCGGCGAAAAAGCAGCAATCGACGTGCTCAGTTGTTCGGGGGAGAGCCCCGTGACATGGGCGTCGACCAGGAGCACCTCATGGCCGTGCCGCTCCAGAATTGCCTGAGAGTACCCGAATTCGATCGGGAGATGCGGCTCGCGGCAGCCGAAATAAATGCTGCCTTCGAAACTCCAGTTGGGGTTTACCAGTGCAAATCTCACAGCTCGACCCTTTGCTGCCGGACTTCCGGTTCCATGGAGAGCCGGTCGGTCTGATGGAGCCAGCGGAACAATTCCCGGACCCCCTGATCGACCCCGACCATGGGTTTCCACCCGGTCAGCGCTTCGAACTTTCTCGAGTCGGATACGAAATATTTCTGATCGGCAGGCCTCCAGTCCTCACGCCTGACCGAAAGAGGCCTGCTCTGCAGGCGCCCGAGCATCTCGATCAGCTCAAGGAGACTGACGGTATTCCGTGGGCCTCCTCCGATGTTGAATGCCTGGCCGGACAGCCTGTCCATATGCGCCTGCGCCAGTAGGAATGCGTCCAGCAGGTCTTCGACAAACAGTATGTCGCGCACCTGCATCCCGTCGCCATACAGGGTGATCGGCCGATCCCGGAGGGCCTGGATGATGAAGTGAGCAACCCATCCCTGGTCTTCCGTTCCGCACTGGTGAGGACCGTAGATGCAACTCATGCGGAAGACCACGGCCGGGACGGAAAACACGCGCGCATAGTCCATCACGTACTGGTCGGCAGCCCCTTTGGAACAGCCATAAGGGCTGTGGAAATGGAGCCGCCACTGCTCGTCGATTCCTTTTTGGAAAACTTCCGGGTCGGCAGGGTAATAACGGGTGGCTTCCGCCTTCAGGCTCAATTCTTCCAGTCCGCCGTAGACCTTGTTGGTCGATGTGAAGATCAGGGGCGGCGGGTCGGCCATCCGCCGCAGCTCTTCGAGCAGGTTGAGCGTCCCGATCGCGTTGATCTCGAAGTCGAGCACCGGGCTCATGAGGCTGGTGGTTACGGCAACCTGGGCGGCCAGGTGAAAAACCCTGGAGGCATCTTCGAGAACAAGTCTCAAAGCGTTCCTGTCCCGCATGTCCCCCAATACGAAAACCAGGTTGTCCGGGTACCTGGTCCGCAGCCAGGCTACGTTTCTTTCTACTCCCGGCCTTGAGAGATTGTCGAAAACAACGACGTCATGGCCGGTTTTCAGCAGCCTGTCGGCAAGGTTTGTCCCGATGAACCCTGCTCCTCCTGTTATAAGGATATGTCTCTTCCCGGGAGATTTGCAGGGGTCGGACAACGAATCCCGAATCCGGCTCATCTCCAATTCATTCCCGTTGTCGCTCCCGGATTCGAAGCTCATAGCGTCAATCCCCGCTGCGCAAGCTCGTGGCTGGCAAGGGCGACATTGTCCCGGGCAATCTTTCCTTCGAGCCAGCCCGCGAGCTCTTCCAGGCCGGCATCCAGCAAGACGGCAGGCTCGTAGCCGATCGTGCTCCGCGCCAGACCGATGTCTGCAAAGCAGTGACGGATATCGCCCGCGCGGTATTTGCCGGTTATGCAGGGTTGAATGTCCTCCATGCCGAGCACTTTGGAGATACGTCCGGCCACTTCCCGAATGGAAAAGCTTTTCCCGCTTCCTACATTGAAAACGCCGCCCGGAGCATTTTCGGATTCCAGTGCAAGACGGCAGGCCTGAACGACATCCCTTATATTTACGAAATCGCGCTGCTGGTATCCGTCCTCGTAGATGAGCGGGGCGTTCCCGTTGAGAAGGCGGGATGCGAATATGGCCAGAACCCCGGTGTAGGGGTTTGAAAGCGCCTGCCTCGGGCCGTACACATTGAAGAATCTGAGGGCGACGGAAGGAATGTTGTACGATCTGCCCACAACCATGCACATTTTTTCCTGGTCGAATTTGGAGAGGGCGTAAATGGAAGAGAGGCTGGGCGATTTGGTTTCGGGGGTGGGGATCGGAATGAGGATTTCACCGGAGCCGTTTCTCGGTTCCCAATGTCCCGATCTCAACCGGCTGAGAGGGCGTTCGACTCCGTTGCATATCCTGCCCCCGGGGTCACAGTAGAGGCCTTCGCCGTAGATGCTCATACTCGATGCGACTATCAGACGACAGACAGGGGTTTTTATCAGGGCTTCGAGCAATACCGCGGTCCCGGAATTGTTGACGTCGGTGTATTCGGCGATCTCGTACATGCTCTGGCCCACGCCCACCATCGCCGCAAGATGAAATACCGCGTCCACGCCCTTGAGAGCGCGCCTCAGCGCGTCGGGATTGCGCACGTCCCCGACTATCAATTCGACTTCGGGGTTCAGGTATGCGGGTTTTCTTGCATCGGGGCCGTGGACCTGTGGAGAGAGATTATCCAGTGCGCGGACGCGGTAGCCCAGTGAGAGAAGTTCGTCTGCAAGATGAGAGCCGATGAAGCCGGCCCCACCTGTGATCAAGATGAGCTGGTTCACTTCAATTATCCTCCGCTTCGATCGCAGAGACTCGCCTAATGCCGGCCTGAACAGGCCAGAGGTGATTCCAGGAACAGGCAAGTGAAAGCATCTGCTCTAATAGGATGGGAAAATCTGCCGGATAAGCGCGAGTTAGAGCACAATCTTCTGGCTATCTCTCCCTGCTTGAAAAAATCGGGTAATCTATCGAAGAAAAGAAAGACCTGACTGAATGTTTCGATGCGCTAATCGCTGACTTATCCTGCTGCTGAGGGGAATAATAGGAACGGCATCTTCAAAGATCAACATCCTTTGTAGATATTTTCTCGCGAAGGTGCGCCCGGCGTCAATTCGCGAGGGAAAGGCGTGCTGCCGGAGGGTTGGGCTGAAAAGTTGCAGGCGGGCGAGGGGATGTTCAGCCTTTTTCGCCTCCCACGAGGAGGTGTACGCGGTTATGTCGCTCATTTTATTCCGTATTATGTACATTCTTTAGAACCACCAGCATCGATTCGTCATCCGGGTTTCCTGCGGATTCCCATAAAATGTTCGCTATCGATTCCTCGGCCTCTTCGTCTTTGTCATATGTATAGAATCGTCCCATTATCTTGGTGCCGTCCGAGAGCACCTGCTCTTCCCGCAGGGAAATCTGGCTTCCGTCACGGGTGACCCGCATTTCGCAGGACGGAATCTTGTATTTTCGAGAACTATGGACCATCTCGTGTGCAACCTTGCGGGCTTCGTCCATAGTCACGATGCGTCGAATCAGGGTGTTGTGGATCCCCGCGGATTGCTCCTCCGGTCCGGTCCTGACCAGCTCTCTGTTCTGCCTCACTATCTTCAGGCCAATCCGGAAAAGCTCCTTGAGGTCCTGCTCGGAAGGCTTATGCCCAATGGTGAGTACGTAGGCGTCGATAATTTCCTCGAGAGCCTTCTTCAGGGTTTCGATCAATCTTCTATTCTCCATGTCCGCTTTCCTTCCATCTGGTCGCGTCGATCTCGATTGCTTTAAAAAGCAATGATTAGTAGAGAAATATAAGCATGGAGTCGTGAGGATTTGGACTTGTAACGGTTTGCAAAGAGGTGAGGTCGGGAATGTGGATGCCGAAAATTTCACAGGGATAGACCCGCAGGGGAAATCGCCTGAGCAGATCGAACTCGAGTGGTTCGATTCGATCTATCGCGGTGACATGCCTCAGCTCACCGTCCGTGCCATTCTCATGGGATGTCTGCTGGGGGCGGTCATGAGCCTGTCCAATCTCTTCATCGGGTTGAAAACGGGCTGGGGCCTCGGGGTAGCAATTACCGCCTGCATTCTCTCCTTCACCTTGGGCGCGGCCCTGCGCCGGTTGGGCCTGCTGCGTTCGAACCTTTCCATCCTCGAAAACAACTGCATGCAATCCGCCGCAAGCTCTGCGGGATATTCCACCGGCAGCACCCTCGTGAGCGCCGTTCCCGCCCTGCTTCTCATCCAGGGCCATCATATGCCGTTCTGGACCCTGATGCTGTGGACCCTGCTGATCGCCATTCTCGGGGTATTCCTGGCAATTCCCATGAAGAGGCAGATGATCAACATCGAGCAGCTTCCTTTCCCCAGCGGCATTGCCGCTGCGGTCACCCTCCGCTCCCTGTACGCCCGGGGGGAGGATGCGTCGCGGAAGGCGAGAAGTCTTGGAATAGCGGGCGCCCTGGGCGGCCTGGTCGCTTTTCTGAGAGGGGCACGGTTCGGATGGATGCCGAAGTTCCTGCAACTCCCGGAGATGATACAGTTCCCCGGGACGCTCGCCGGCAATCCTCTCATGTCCTGGACGATATCTTTCGAGATCAGCGCAATAATGCTCGCGGCCGGGGCAATCATCGGCATCCGGGTTGCCTGGAGCATGCTGGCGGGAGGTATTCTGAATTATTTCCTGGTTGCTCCCTACATGTATGAATCGGGGGTCATCCGGGAACTGGGATACAAAGGCATCGTCTCGTGGAGCCTGTGGGGAGGAACGGCCCTAATGGTGACATCGGGCCTCTGCACATTCGCCTTCCAGTGGAAAACTATCTGGCGCGCCGTCGCCGGGGCGGGGCAGCTTTTCAAAAGACGAAACCGAAACGGTGAAACTTCCGGTCTGCGCCTGATGGATGCCATAGAGGTGCCGGGCGGCTGGTTCGTGTCCGGCGTCATAATAGCCGGTACTGGCATCGTTGCCGTTCAGACGGCAAGTTTCGCGATTCGATGGTGGATGGGGGCGCTTTCGGTGATACTTACCTTCTTTCTGTCCCTCGTCGCCTGCCGCGCCACCGGGGAAACCGACATCACACCGGTCGGCGCAATGGGTAAAATTACGCAGCTCACCTACGGGATCGTTGCTCCGTCCAATATTACGGCCAATCTCATGACTGCCGGCGTTACAGCCGCGGCGGCTGCATCCGCCGCAGACCTGCTCACGGACCTCAAATCCGGCTACCTGCTCGGGGCAAACCCGAGAAAGCAGTTCCTGGCGCAATTCGTGGGCGTGTTTGCCGGAGCGATGGTGGTCGTTCCCGCATTCTACCTGCTGGTTCCCTCTCCCGATGCGCTGGGGGGCGAGCAGTTTCCTGCCCCGAGCGCACAGGTTTTCAAGGGGGTTGCCGAACTCCTTGCCAACGGACTCTCCAGCCTCCCCGGCTCGGCTCAAACCGCCCTTGTTCTCGGCGCGGCAGCCGGCGCCATTCTCTCTCTGCTCGAAAGATTCGCCTCCGCCCGGGTCCGCATGTTTCTTCCCTCGGCAATGGGAGTAGGGCTCGCCTTCGTTATCCCGTTCTGGAATACGCTTTCCATATTTATCGGGGCGGGCATTGCTTTCCTGATCCGGAAATCGCGCGCCGCAGAATACACGGTTCCGGTTGCATCGGGCATCATTGCCGGCGAGAGCCTGATAGGCGTATTGATCGCTCTTCTGGCCTGCCTGGGGTAGCAGCCCACCCTTGAAAAGGGATTTCATGGGATCGGGCGGGATTTAAATGCAATGCGCAGGCGCGGGTCGGGCAGAGTCTTGTGGGAGAGGCTTTTAGCCTCGATGTATTTGGGTTGGGCAAACATAAATCGCGGCTGCAAGCCGCTCCCACAAAACCGGCAGGACGGCAAACGTGCATCCAGCTAAAAGTGCACTGGTAATAATTTTGATTCGGGTGGGCCGTTTTTGCGGACTGGCTTCAGGAGCGGGCCCGGCGCATCCGATGCCGGCTTTTGTTGCACTTATACCGCACTTATACCGCACTTTTGTTGCACCGTTTCTGCACCGTGCCGTACCGGGATTGGAGCGGGTGGTGTCAAAATATCAGCCGGCCTCCAGGAAAATGTCAAATGTTCTTTTTTGAAAGAGCCCTGTGCTTATCGGATCATCCATGCCGCCGCCCCGCCAAAGGGGCGATGGTAAAGATCGTTTCGCACGGGTCCACATTATCGGAACTCTTTTTCAGGTAGGGAGCATCTTTCTTCGAAAAACCTCAAGAGCATGAAAATTTTCCATCGAATAATAGTGGCTTCGCAGGCTCTTCATGACGGCACTATTTCTGCTTCGGACAGTCTATTTTCCGAGCAGGGAAGTTCTTTGTAAGTAGCCGGGAATACAGGGACGTTGACCCGAAGCGCTTTCCTCCTATTGAAAAGCAACGGGCCGCAACACTGTGCAGCCCGTTGAAAACGGATTTCCGGTACAGACGGGGGAGCGAGTGCTATTTGAGGGCAACGCTCTCCGACTGCGGTGCATCATCCTCGAAAATCTGGCGGGTATTTTCGCGAAAGTCGATCTTGTAAAGGACTTTCGCCCTGGCGCTGAGTTCGTGTTCGAGTGTCGGCAGCTTCGAGCGGTCCAGGGTTCGGACGCGGATGCTCACCTTGCGGTATCCTTTGGGCGATCGTTCATAACTGGTGAGAATGCTCGCCAACCGGCCGCCGTATGAGCGCATGATGTCCGTCAGTCCTTTTATCGCCCCCGGTTTGTCTGCGAGAAGGAAACCATAGACGATTCCTCCCCGGCGAAGCCCGGTTACGGATACCAGCACCCTGTTGATGTCCGTCTGGGTCAGAACGCCCACTATGCGATTGGACTCATCCACAACTGCTACGCCCGGTATCTTGTGGTTCAGCAGCACATCCGCCGCCTCCTCCACCGAGTAATCCATGGGAATGGTCACCGGCGCGCGGGACATGATGTCTTCCACCTTTATCCGGGTCAGGACAAGTGTACCCCAAAAGCTGGCGCCGTCAGTGGTCGAGGGCAGGTGCGAGCTGAAAGGTTTCAGATCTGAGTCGGTAACGACTCCGACCAGCTTGCCCTCCTGGACAACCGGCAACAGGCTGATGCGGTTGTGGGTTTGCTGGAGTTGAATCGCTTCCGCAATGGATGCACCTGGATCAACCGTGATAACCGTTGTGCTCATCCATTCTTTTACCAACATGGCAGCTCCTTGTTATTCTTCTTCGCCCTCGGCCTGCTTTTCTATCTCTTTGAACCGCTGCGAGTCTCTGTAGAGAGTTTCTTCCGCCTTGCTGACGTCCTCTGCGTTCAGATGAATCCTGCCGCAGGAAGGGCAGCGCAGCTCACGGCTTTCGATATTCAGCCGGGCGGCCAGTTGATCTACGGTCATGTGGGGAATCTTTCCGCAGAGCGTATCGGCCGCTTCCACCATCACACCCTTTTCCTTGAGTTTCCGTTCCCTGGTTTCCATGTCCGGCTCCTCTTCTGAGAAGACCTGAACGCGGCTGCACTAGTTAGCCGCATCAGCGGTCGGATTTCAACACCTTATTGACGATTTTGCCTTCCGAATCCCTGACCTCGATGGAGAACGCGGAATCACTGCCGTCCAGGCAGTGTGTAGCGCAGGACATTCAGGGGTCGTAGGCGCGCACCGCCATCTCTATCTTGTTCAGGATGGTCTCGTCGAACGAGCCCCCCTTGATGAGAGTGCGTGCGGCCTGGTTTACGCTCATGTTGATCGGGGCGAGATTGTGGGTGGTGCCTACGATCAGGTTCGCCTTGACGATCAGTCCGTTGTCATCGGTCGTGTAATCGTGGATGAGCGTTCCGCGCGGGGCCTCGACACAGCCGACGCCCCGTCCCGCTTTGGGTTCGACTTTGGCGCGGACGTCGGGGCTGGTTATTTCAGGGTCTTCCAGCAGCTCGATCGCACGTTCGCAGGCATAGACCTCCTCGATCAAACGTGCCCAGTGGTGGAGCAGGGTGAACTGGGCGGGCCTTCCGAATTTTTCCCGGAATTCTTCGAGTTCCGCCTGTGCCTTGGGGGTTGCGATCTTTTCGGCAACGTTTATCCGGGCCAGCGTATTCGCCCGGTAAATCCCCCTGGGGTGTTCCGAATCCAGTGAAAAACCCTCCTTCCAGCAGTGCGCGTAGGGCATCTTGCCGTAAGAGTAGGGTTCCACGTGTTCGGCGATATAGCTGCAGTAGTCCTTTGCATCGAACTGGACGAAGTTGCCGTCCGGCTTCATGAGGCGTATCTGGCCGTCGTAAAGGTTGAGCGCGCCATCGCCGTCGACGGTTCCGATAAAACCCGTGCGGATAACGCCCAGGCTCTGCACGGCGTCCAAATACTTCGGGAACACCTGGGTTTTCGCAAAATCGATGGTGAAGAGGGCAAAATCGAGCATCTCGTGCATCTTGGCGAGAATGTCCTTGCGCTCCTCCTCGGTCATCGGTTTGGAGAATCCTCCCGGAACCCCTGCCACCGGATGAATGGCCTTCCCTGCGAACTGTTCGAGTATCATCTTGGCCATGTAGCGCATCTGCACCACGCGCCTGGCAAGTTCGGGGTTGGCTTTGGCAATGCCGACCACGTTGCGGACCGAATAGTCCGCGTCCGGACCCAGGACAAAGTCCGGAGCCGCCAGGAAATAGAAGTGCAGGACCTTGTCCTCGGAATGAGAAATGGCCTGCATAAGCTCCCGGAGTTTCCTGCCGGCAGAGGTCGGCTTTACCCCGAAGCAGGCGTCGACGGCCTTGTTCGAGGCAAGGTGGTGCTGCCAGGGGCAAATTCCACAAATCCGGTTCACGATGCGAGGCAATTCCTCGGCGGGTTTTCCTTCGACGAATTTCTCGAAGCCCCGCAGGGACATGATGTGTACCTTGGTGTCCTTCACATCCCCGCTCTCGTCGAGCTGAATCGATATCGACGCATGCCCCTCGATGCGGGTGACCGGCTGAATGCTGATAACCTGCGGCATAATCTACACCTCCTTGTTTTTGCGCACCGGCCGCAGCAGGCCATGGCCGCCCGAAAATCTCAAAAGGGAAACCGACTCCGGAAGGGACGCAATGTCGATGCCGTTGGAAGCAAGGGCATTCAGCATATCCAGCCGCTGATCCCCTTCTTGCCTGACCGGCCCGTAGCAGCCGCGGCATGGCACCCTGGCGGCGATGCACCGGGGAGTCAACATGTCCCCGCCGCACCCGGCCCGGGTGACCGGTCCCATGCACAGCATCCCCTGTTCCAGGATGCAGCGCATTTTCTCAAGCGGTTCGGCGACATTGTGCGGGGCCTGGAGGAAGCGGCGCAACTGTTTGACCTGGCCCTTCCCCTCGCGGTTCGACGGGCAAAAATCGCAGACACTCCTGTCGGGCAGGTGGAGCGGTTTACCCTCGATCAGTGCGACCAGGGCGGAAAAGACCTGGTCTGGGTGAGGGGGGCAGCCGGGCAGGTAGACATCCACCTTGACTTCCTCGTCGAGCGCTTTGCACGAGCCGAGGAGCGCCGGAATGCCCTGATTCGGCACCGCATCAGGCTTGTCCGTGCTTTCTGTGGAGTAATACCGGTCGATGATTTCGGCGTTGGAATATGAGTTGGCCAGAGCGGGAATGCCGCCGTGGGTGGCGCAGGTGCCAAGCGCGATGAGAACCTGGCATTTCTTGCGCATCTCGTGGAGCACCTCCAGATGCTCCTCGTTCCGAAGCCCTCCGCTCACAATTCCGACAACGGCTTCCGGGATGTTTATGTGCTTTCCGTCTCCAAGCTGACCGAAGTACTTATGGTCCATAAGCACCGGGCTGTGAACGAACTCGATCAGGTTCAGCACGTCCAGGAGCCTTTCCCCCATATCTACGAGGGATATCTCGCAGCCCGAGCAGGCGTTTAACCATTCATGAGCAACTTTAACGGCCATGGGCTCCTCCTATACGGCTGCCTGAACTGAGCGGTTGAGAGGCGAAGGTCCAAGCTCGCGAACCTTTTCCGTCATGCTGGTCACCGCCTCAGTGAACTTGTCGGCTTCCGCCGAAGAACACCAGACGACCTGAAAACGCTCCTTTTCCAGCCCTAGCGCCTCCACTCCCTGTTCGATGACTGCCGATCGTGCCTGTGTCTTGTGATTACCATCCTGGTAATGACATTCTCCGAGGTGTCAGCCCATCACCATGACGGCGTCCGCTCCCAGGTTGAATGCCTGAGCGACCAGCCGGGGGTGGACCATGCCGGAACACATTACACGGACCAGCCGGATATTGGGAGGGTACTGCATCCGCGATATGCCGGCGAGATCGGCAGCGGCATAGGTGCACCAATTACAGGTGAAACCTATTATTTTGGGTTCGAAAGACATGATTGGTCTCCTTGGTTCAGCTCTATCCGTTCTTCGATCCTTCTCATATCGTCAATGCCGCTTCCACCTGGGCGGAAATCTGTTCGAGAGAGAAGCCGGCAACATAAATGCCTTCCTTCGGACAGGTCGCCTGGCACATGCCGCAGCCCTTGCACTGGGCGACGTTCACGTCTATACGGGACGTCTTTCTGCCATCCTCGGCCGTGTCCCTCGTGAGGGAGAGGGCCTTGTAGGGGCACACATCCAGGCAGAGTGCGCATCCGTCGCACTTTGAAGCCACCACCGTCGCCTTGATCGGCTCAAGGCTTATCCGCTCGTTGGCAAGTACGGTCATGGCGCGCGCCGCGGCCGCCTTTGCCTGCGAGATCGCCTCATCGACCGGTTTGGGGTAGTGGGCGAGGCCCGCCATATAGATGCCGTCGGCCGCAAAATCGACCGGCCGCAGCTTGGCGTGGGCTTCCTGGAGAAAACCGTCGGAATCGGTCGGAAGCTTGTAGATGTTGGCGAGTTCCGCAGTTCCCCGATTCGGGACGATTGCGGTTGCCAGAACGACGACGTCGGCTATGATCCTGAGCGGTTCGTGCAGAACGTGGTCCCAGGCGATCACTTCCATCCGGCGGCGATCGAGTTCCTTGATCGAGGGTTTTCCGTGCAGGTCGTAGTTCAGGAAGATGACGCCCTTTTCGCGCGCTTTCCTGTACAGCTCTTCGCGCTCTCCGTACGTTCTCAGGTCGCGGTACAGGATGAAGACCTCCCGCTCGGGATTTTCTTCTTTGAGCTGTATGGCCGCCTGGACCGAATGCGTACAGCACACTCTGGAGCAATACATCCTTTCTTCGCTCCGGGAGCCCACGCACTGGACGAACACATAGCTTCGCGCCTCCTGG